>CAYVGW010000217.1:0-6117 GCA_964450895.1 uncultured Occallatibacter sp.
CACGGTTCTGCGAGAGGCTCAGAGTGAAATCCCTTGGGCCTACTCACCAAATTCATCATGATCCTTGCAACAGCATTACCCGTTGAGTTGAAATCAGCCGAAAGCTTCACAGTTTCACAGTTTCATGGAAAAAAAAGGGGGGGGGGGGGGAGGGCGTATTTTCGACCCGCGCGCATTCTGTTGTTCTTTGTTTGCAAGGAGATACGCGAATGGGCTGACTGGAAAGGCGTGTAAAAATCGCTGTTTTTCTGTCATTTTCAGGGCCTTTTCCGGAGATTTTCGCCTATTTTTGATGAATTTTGCCTCTGAATCCGGCTCAGATTCTCTCGTGCAACAGAATCTTTTGTCTCATGTTTCCATTGTGCTCTTTGGGGAACAAATACTCTGCACGGCGCGGCAGTTAATTTTGCAAGCGGTTCTTCATCGTCCCGGAACCTCCAGCATCAGATTGCCGGTTGTCCCAGCCGAAAGCGTCACCTGCTGCCCCGGCGTGGGCAGAGCGGCCAGCACGGCGGGGTTGCGGTACTCCAGCCGCAGCGGCTCGTTGAAAAGATAAACGTGATAGCTGCCCGGCGTCAGCCCGTCGACGGTCAACGTGGCGCCGGAGGATGGATGCACGGTCATCGGCGGAATATCGGCGGTCGTGTCGAAGTCCGGAACCACGTAGACGGTATAAAAAGGCTCTTCACCGGGCAAAAACTCCGCCAGCGCGGGCGGCAGCGTCAGGGCCAGCTTGGCGCAATCGTCGCGCAGCGTGATCTCCATCGGCGGCGGCGAGGCGCCCAGCGCCACATTCAGCGGCTCGCGGGCCAGATTCGCCCCGCCCGCGCTGAAAGAGTCCATGCAGTAACCCGTTTGGTAGTTGATGATTGTGCTGAGCCAAAAGGAACCCCGATGCGAACTGGGGATCTCCAGCAAGTCCGTTCCAGTCTCCTCGGCGCTGAAGTCCGCACCGCTTTGATTCATGGTCGATTCGCCCGCCTGGGCGAGCGTCACGGTAACCAGATTCTGCAATTCCTTGCGGGCGTTTGGACCTGCTGGCGCAGCCGTCCGCACGGCTCGAATGTGGATCGGCCAGCCGGTCACCGGGGCAAGAGGAATTTGCAGATTCGTCACCGCGTGCCCGTCTACGGAAAAGGTCACCGTCCCATCGAGAACCTGCGGCATATGGAGGGATTTTCCTGAAGAATCCTCCCGACTGACGGTGAATACTTCCTCCGCGGGAGCGGCAGCCAGCAGCGTGTAGGCCCCATCCGGCAGAGCCGCCTGAAGAGTATGCGTCGCTGCATCATACTGTGCGGGATAGGCTTGTTCATTGCCCGCCGCGTCTTGCACGATTGCAAGAGAACCCGGCTCACGCGCTCCCGAACCCGGGCTGCCGAGGAGCTTTCCATTGGGCAGGATCGCCGTTGCCTTCACGGTATAAAACGGCTCCAAAGTCAGCAGCAGATTGGCCTCGGCTTGGTCGCCGGCCTTGAGCCGGATGCGCGCCGCTCCGGAGAACTCCCGCGCTTCGGGATAAAAGACGCTCGGATAGCCGCTCTGGGCAACTTTTGCGTCTTTGGCTACGGCAGTCGCTGCCGGTTCGCTCTCCAGCAACGGCTGCGTATGGAGCGCGTAGACCCCGGCGGGCAGCCCGGCAAAGCGGTAGGCGCCGCTGCCGTTGGTTTTCGTGCTTCCGTTTGCCGTCCAGACGGCGCGTCCGTTGCGAATCATTTGCTTGAGCAGCGTGACCTGAATCCCCTCGGCCGGGTCGCCGGTGGAGAGTTCGATGCGCCCGTGAATCGCCGAGGTGGGCGTCAGCGTGAAGTTCAGCTCCGGCATTCCAGCCGCCACCAGCACGCTGTGCGCGGGGCCGTCGCCTTGATAGCCCACGTCCTCCGTGGCGTAAGGCCGGTCCAGGAAGCCGGGCTTCTTCAGCCGTATGATCTGCGGCCCCACCGCCACGCCGGAAAGCTCGAAGCGCCCCTCGCCGTCGGTGAGCTGGGCCATCTCGCTGCCTTCAATGCGCACCAGCACCCTGGGCAGCGGCGCGCCGGTGGCGGCGTTGCGGACCACGCCATGCACGGCGGTCAGCGCGGAGGGCAGGGAAGTCTGAGGCGCGGGCTGCGGCGCTTGGGCTTGCTCTGCCGGCGGCTGCTCCTGCGCCATGCAGAACGTCCCAGCCCAAAGCAACGCCAACCCAAGCGACCTCGCTAGCCCCAAAAGGCTCCGCTTGTCCGGCCTTCGTACCCAATCTCTCACCAACATCTCGATCTATTGTATTGTGACGGTTTTCGGCAAGGAATGGCACACGGCAAGGAGCTATTCGATTCTCAGGCAGCCGGGCATTCCGCGCCGCAGGCGCAAAGGTGATTCGCCCAGCGCTCATCTTTGTCGCGATACTCATGCAGGTGACTTTTCGGAGGGAGCAGGGGCATTGATGCCCCGGAAGCGAGGCTTGGGCAGTCTGGCCTTTAGGCCCGGGGCTGAAGCCCTGTCGTTTCAGGCGTATATTCAGGGGCATAAATGCCCCTGAAGCGAGGCTTGGGCAGTCTGGCCTTTAGGCCCGGGGCTAAAGCCCTGTGGTTTCAGGCGTAAATTCAGGGGCATAAATGCCCCTGCTCCCTCCAGAGGATTTCAATTGCGATTGCTTGGCAAGGAGCCATTCGATTCTCAGGCAGCCGGGCATTCCGCGCCGTAGGCGCAAAGGTGATTCGCCCACTCTTCAGCGCTGGGTGGGCGCAAGCAACCATTCACCGGAGTCCTGGAGGGACGGCGCATAAGAATCGCACATTCCCATTTGACCTTTCGAGAAAAGTCCGTGATTCTCCGTTTCTTCGCCTTCATTCTGGGAGAATCATCTTTCTGGGGAATTCGCGTCCCATTTTCCGGAACAATCCAGCCAATTAGTACCCAATTCCTGATTTTTCGCTTATTCTGTTAACAATCCTTTCTTGCTTCGGCAAGCCACACACACTGAGATACGGGACCACATGAATCCAGTCGCTTTGGCGGTTGACGATCTTCGGGAGCAGTATACGCGGGAGATGGCGCTCGTCCGCCAGACCTGCGAGCGCACCGGCGACGGCACGGCCGCCATCCGCCGCCGCTCCGCCGTAGTGGACCGTATCCTCATTGAAATGTGGCGCAGAGCCTTTGACGGCCAGCCCCCGCAGAACGCCGCCCTGCTGGCCATGGGCGGCTACGGGCGCAAGGATCTCTTCCCTTACTCCGACATCGACGTGCTCTTCGCCTTTGCCGACGACAAGACCGAGACGAACTGCAAAGACACTGTCCGTACCATCGTCCAGGGAATGTGGGAGATTGGCCTGCGCGCCAGCCCCAGCTCACGCACCCTCAAGGAAGCCGGCCGCTTCGATCCCGGCAACCTCGAATTCACCCTGGCCACCCTGGACCATCGCTTCCTGGCCGGACATTTCCCCCTTTACCAGCAGCTTCACCAGACCGTAATTCCTGGCCTGTTCCTCAGCGAATGGAACAACATAACCCAAAAGCTCGGCGAAATCGCCCGCGCCCGCCACGCCAAATTCGGCAACACCATCTTCCATCTCGAGCCCAACCTGAAAGACTGTCCCGGCGGCCTCCGAGACTACTCGCTCGCCGTCTGGTTCGCCGTCCTCTTCCATCTCAAGGCCACCAAGGAATGGCCCCGCCAGCGCGGCGGTGTCTTCCAAAGCGCGCGCGGCGACGCCGAGGCGGCCTTCGATTTCCTCGCCGCCGCCCGCTGCTTCCTCCACTTCCGCCACGGCCGCGACGACAACACCCTCGACTGGCAGTCGCAGGACGAAGCCGCCGCCCGTTCCATCGGCCTTGAAACCCGCGGCACCGCCGACCCCTCCTACTGGATGCGCACCTACTATCGCCACGCCCGCGTCATCTATCGCCGCGCCGCGCTGCTGATGGAGCATCTGCCCGCCCCGGTCAGCTTTTACAAGCAGTTCCGCCGCCGCCGCACGCCCATCGCCGGAACCGACTTCCTCCTCGATCAGGGCCGCATCGACATTGTTCCCGGCGCGCAGTTCAATGACACCAGCGCCATTCTGCGCATCTTCGCCCTGATGGCCACGCACGGCTACACGCTCAGCCAAGCCGCCGAAGACCGCATTACCGACGCGCTGCCCGCCCTGGCCATCCACATCCCCGAAGGCCCGTATCTGTGGAATGCGCTGCGCGAAGTCCTGCTCGGGCCCCACGCCGCTCATGCGCTGCGCACCATGCACGCCCTGGGCATTCTGGAGATGCTGATTCCGGAGTTCCACGGCATCGACGCGCTGGTCATCCGCGACAGCTACCACCGCTACACCGTCGATGAGCATACCTTCCTGACCATCGACAACGTCCACGGCCTGCGCCAGCCGGGCAATGAATACGAGCAGCGCCTCGCCCAGCTTCTGCCGGAGATCGACCGCCTCGACCTCTTCCTGCTCACCCTGCTGCTGCACGACACCGGCAAGGCCCGCCGCAACGAGGAGCACGTCGGCCCCAGCATCGAATTGGCCGACGCCCTGCTGGCCCGCCTGGAGTTTGACGGCGAGGAGCGCGAGGCCGTCATTCAGCTCATCCGCCTGCATCTGGAAATGTCCAACGCGCTGCGCCGCGACATCTTCGACCATGAAAACGTCCGCGGCTTCGCCGAAAAAGTGGGCAGCCCGCAGATTCTCAAGATGCTTACCCTGATGACCTTTGCCGACATCAAGGCCGTCAATCCCGAAGCTCTTACCCCCTGGAAGGCCGAGAACCTCTGGCAGCTCTACATGGCCACGGCCAACTTCATGGACCGCTCGGTCGATGAGGTCCGCTACCACGCCAGCATCGACCCCACGCTGCTCAACCGCCTCCGCTCGATGGTCCCCGCCGCGCAGCACGAGGCTCTCAAGGTCTTCCTCGAAGGCCTGCCGCAGCGCTACCTGCAAACCCGCCTGCCGGAGCAGATTCGCAACCACTTCCAGATGGCCGCCAAGCTCGACGACGATCCCGTCCAGCTCGATCTCCGCCCCCATCGCCAGCTCTACGACCTGACTGTCATCACCCGCGACCGCACGCGCCTCTTTGCCGACGTGGCCGGCTCCCTCGCCGCCTGGGGCATGAACATCGTCAAGGCCGGGGCATTCTCCAACGACGCCGGCGTCATCGTCGATAGCTTCCACTTCCAGGACATCTTCCGCACCCTCGAGCTCAACCCCACCGAGAAGGACCGCTTCCTCGCCTATCTGCGGGATGTGGTTTCGCTCAAGGTGCCTGTCGAGCAGATGCTGGAATCCCGCCGCCACCTGAACAACCCCACAAACTTGAAGGTGGAAGTCGCCACTCGCCTGGAGTTCGACAGCGAATCCTCCACGCACTCGACCATCCTGCAAGTCGTCGCGCAGGATCTGCCCGGCCTGCTGCGCCAGATCGCGCTCACGCTCAGCACGCATCAATGCAATATCGAAGTGGCTTTGATCGACACCGAAGGCGAAACCGCCATTGACGTATTCTATTTAACCAGCCAGTCCGCCAAGCTGACCGAAGAAGCCCGGCAAACCCTCGATAAAGACCTCACCGCCGCCATCGCCGTCATGCGCTCCCCACTTGCGTGAGAAACAGGCTTCGAGGATTTCTTCAAAAGGTTTAGAACGCCGGGCGCCCCACCCTCGCCGCGTTTTTGTTCTTGCGGCCAGGGTGGGATTCATGCCCCTGTTTCATCCAAAGGAGAAGCGCTAAAACACAGTTTTTCAATCTGCCCAAGCACAACGTTCGCCGTACCGCAGGGCCTCAGTCGTAGTATTCGAGGCCGAGGTGGGTGATGAGGCCGGCGCCCATGATGTGGCGGAGGGTGTTTTTGAGCTTCATCAACTGGATGAAGAGGTCATGCTCCGGATAGAGGCCAGGGGCGGACTGGGGCGACTTGAGATAAAAGCTGAGCCACTCCTGAATGCCGATGGAGCGCAGCGACGGGGAGCGCTGGGCCAGGTCGAGGAAGAGCACCAGATCGAGCGCGACCGGGGCGGCCAGGATGGAATCGCGGCAGAGGAAGTTGACCTTGATCTGCATCGGGTAGCCGAGCCAGCCGAAGATGTCGATGTTGTCCCAGGCTTCCTTGTCGTCGCCGCGGGGCGGATAGTAGTTGATGCG
>CAYVGW010000218.1:0-6090 GCA_964450895.1 uncultured Occallatibacter sp.
GAGGCGTTGCCGGCGATGCCCGCGCCCTGCGAAAAGGCCAGCAGGCGGTTCTGGAAGTTGACGTGGAAGTAGCTGACCTGGGCGGAGGCGCGCTTGGCGGTGAAGCGGTAGCCGGCCTCTTCCGTCCAGGAGGTTTCCGGATGGGTGGTGGACTTGAGGGCGTCAAAGCCGGTCTGTGTCGTGCCCCAGGGCGAGGTGCCGTAGCCGTAGCCGCCGGGGACGTAGGAGCGCACGTTGTAGGCCACGTCGCCGAAGATTTCCTGGCCCTCTTTCAGCTTGAAGTTTGCGCCGGCCTGGGGCAGGATCGGCTTGCCGGAGGTGAGCTTGCCCTGCGCGTACTGACCGGGCGTGTACAAAGGCGAAGAAGTATTGAGGAAGGTGTTGGAGAGTTCGCCGTCGGTGGTCATCTCCATGGTTTTGAACCCGGCGGAGAGCATCAGCTTGCTGTTGACGCGGAAGGCATCCTGCAGGTGGAGTTGATAGACCTCGGAGTTGAAGACGTACTCCCACTGCGTGAAGAAGGGCTTGGAGGGGAAGGAGTAGAGCGAGTGGAGCGGGTCGGTCATGCTGGTGGCGTAAAAGCGGCGAGCCAGATTCCAGCGTTCGCCTTCAAACCATACGCCGCCCTCGACCTTGTTGCGGCCGTTCTCGTAGGCCAGCGAGGCGAGAATGCCGCCGCGGTTGATGCCGTACTCGGAGGTGCGCAGCGAGATGGGCGAAACGATGGTGGCCGTGGTGGGCGCGAAAAAGTTCTGATAGGTGGGAAGGTAGGGCGTGAACCAGAGGCCGCGTCCGTCGTCGTGGTGGCCGTAGCCGATCAGCTTCAACGTCAGGTGATCGGTGAGCGCCGCTTTGTAGCTGATGCCGGCGATTTGGTCCTTGCGCAGGCCAGCGCCGCCGTAGTAGCCGGCGTCGCAGGGATCTTCGTTGGAGGCCAGCTTGCTGACCGGGTCCGGGTAGCTGCCCACGCCGTCGCAAGCCCACGCCGCCTGAATCGACTGCGTCCAGTTGCCGAAGTTATCCCAGTTGTAGCCGAGCTTCTGCACCCAGACTTTGTTGTCGTCCTGGTAATCGACCTCGCGGCGGTCGCCGACGTTGGCGAAGACGGAGAGGACGCCCTTGTCGCCCACGTAATGCACCAGCTTGCCGTTGAGCTGCCAGTAATTCTGGCCGATCTGGCCCGCGCCGCGCCACTTGTTGGAGAGATTATAGGCGCCGGTGAGATAGAACTTGGTGTGGCCCATCAGGCCGCTCTCGAAGCGGGCAAAGGTGCGATAGGCGTTCCAACTGCCGAGTGTCTGATTGACGGTGTAGCTGCGCGTGTCGGAGGGGTCGGCGGAGTAGAACTGGAGGGTTCCGCCGAGGTTGCTGGTGGAGGCTGTATCCAGCGAGCCGGCGCCCTGCGAGATGACGATGCGGCCCACGTTTTCATCGGTGATGGCGCGGCTGATGTGTAGGCCATTCCAGTTGCCGTAGGACATATCGCCCAGCGGTATGTCGTCGAGGGTGAAACCGAGCTGATTCTGGTTGAAGCCGCGCACCGAAATGCGCACGGCCCACTCATAGGAGCCGTAGGGGTCGGCGGCCTGGAAGTTGACGCTGGGCATCTCGGCGATGCTCTTGATGGGGCTGGTGCCGGGAGCTTCTTCCAGCAGCGCGGCGGACTGCATCTCCTGCTCGACGCGGACCTCGCCGGGAGCGGTGACCTCGACGGTCTCGGTGCGGCTGATCTTGCTCTGCATATCGGGTTCTTGTGGAGTTTCGGCGGCAGGACCTTGTGCGCTGGCAACCGCCGCGCCGAAGAGTGCAAGCAACGCTAGGGATGAGATGTGGCCTCGAATCATGAATTCACCTTTCCTGGTGTGCGCAGCCGCGTGGACGCGGGCATTGCGCGAGTGGAGGGATGCGCCGCGCTTGTGCAGACGCGCGCTCCCGCTGACTGGCGGAGATAACTTCGCCGTGGACGGAATCAAATTGTCTCTGCTTGAATTTTGGCGGGAGATTGAGAATGGACGGTTAGATAGTTATGAATGGCTGGTAAATATCAGGATTTCGTGCTGAAATGCGGTATAAAAGCTGATTATGCGCGCGCCAGACGCTTGCGCAGCCAGCAGACGATGATCTGGCAGTCTGATTCAAGATTGCCGCTGTGGGTCTCACCGTTCCATTCTCGGAGCTTTTGCTCCAATACGCGAGGCGGAAAATGCCTTTTCTCAAGCGATTTACGAAATGAATCCAAAGCAAATTTGCGCCGTGCTACAAGGGTGGCCTCGTTGAGATTGAGCACCTCATTGATCTGTTGATTAAACTCATCATCGTATGAAAAAATCTCGCCGGTTGAAAAGAGGTAACTTACCTTCTCCTCGATCCTGTGGTCCGGATTTGCGGGATTCCACTTGATATCCCGATCACGCTGCCTTGTGTCGCAATGTTGAACGCGTGGATCAAGATCCTTCCCCTGATTCCCCATACAGGCGCCCAGAAGGTTCATGTAGTCCAATTGTTCGTCAGGGTGTAAGCTCTGGCTGTGCCAATGTGCAATTTTCATCGGCGGCAGCATTCCAGGTTCTCCGGCCTCAATCGGAGATAGACAAAAGCAGCACAACCCGCGCTGTTCCCGCACAAGCTGTTGGCGAAGGGCGGGTTTATCCCGGTAATCTTCGTAGCCAAGCCCCGGCGTTGTTCGCATCATGGCGCGAAACTGAATGAGACTTGTTGGGGGTTGCAGCTTGCTGATTTGCCTCATAGAGGTTCTTCCATGAATTTCAGGTATGTACGCTGCCGAGTGACTTCTGGATCGCCGTGACCAACCGCGGATTCAAGGTCTGAAATCAATTTGCGGGCCTCATCGAACTTCTCTGCATCGATTGCCACGGCAATTTCATGAATCAGCGTTTCTACGCCGGAATTACGCTCCTTGGCCCCCTGAATCTCTTCGAGCACACGGCTAGAATCAAGGCCGAATGAATGTGGCGGAATATACGCATTGCCATCCGAGAGAATGCGGATCTCATTTGGCTTCGCTTCGCCGATCAATTGCGGAGAGTGCGTAGTCGTAATGAATTGAATGGCTGGAAAAGTGCGCTTGAGATCGTGAATGATGCGGCGCTGCCAGATCGGATGCAGATGCAAGTCGAGTTCGTCGATAAGAACAATTCCCGGAGTCTTTTGCAATACCTCTTCGCCTAGATGTGGATTCAATATAGTCGCGCGCCTAACAATATCTCCAATCAACGTCAGCATTATACGTTGACCATCACTTAGATTCTTGAAAAATTGCATATTAAAAGGTTGCGACCCGATAGATGTAATACCAACGACTGCATCCTTGTACTGTACTGAATATTTGAGTGATGTTGCTCCTTCTACACAGGCAATAATCGCACGTTCCATGGCCCGAAAAGCGATGGGCATTTCCCCCATCTGTATCCCATCTATGACCAGTGCTCGAATCCATTGCAAGAGAGCGGTCTCTTGAATCTCGGATTCGTTGCAGTCTTCATAACCGTCAAGCCGGGAAGGTTGGTCCTTTTCAGGATCTTCGTTCTGCCGATGCTTACGATGACGAGTTTCAAACCATAGCCTTTCAGTGCCGTAATTGCAGAATAGAGGAAGCGTTACAGAGGTATTCTTCATTACTTTTTGAGCAGTATCCTTTGCAATTATGCACAGTTGTTCTATATCAGCGTATGTTGTATTTTTCTGCTTATTTAATTGACATAAACTCCAATTAACATTGCATTCCATCACCATTCCAGAAATTACAATTCGAACTGGATACTGCTTTTCAAACGAATAGTTATCCTGATGGGGATATGCGACAACGCGAATGGAATCTGGGGGAATATTTCCTTCAATTTCCTTTTCATTGATTGCAAGTAGCCAAGCGTTAAGCATAATTGAGAGTGCATCAAGAACAGAGGTTTTGCCGGATGCATTATCTCCGACAAACAGATTGAAATGCGGATCGAAATCAATCTCAAGAGATTCGAATCCGTTGAAATTCTGGATTTCCAGCCGATCAATCCGCATAGTAAACCCCTCGTATCCTTTTGGCTAGTTTAGTGCAACAGCTTCCATCACGCCAAGAGCGGCGCTGAAATCAGTATCAACTTAGTGACTCGCCGCTTTCTGACTGGCGATCCAGGCGTCGATGCGCTCGCTGAGCACATCCAGCGGCAGCGCGCCGGAGTCCAGCAGTTGATCGTGGAAGGCGCGCAGGTCGAATTTGTCGCCGAGGGTTTGCTTGGCGCGGTCGCGCAACTCCAGAATCTTGAGCTGGCCAACCTTGTACGCCAGCGCCTGGCTGGGCCATGCAATATAGCGGTCCACCTCGGATTGAAGGCTGGTTTCATCGACGTTCGAGTGGGCCTTAAAGTAATCCACCATCTGCTGGCGGGTCCAGTGCTGGGAGTGGACGCCGGTATCGACGACCAGCCGGATGGCGCGCCAGATGTCGGCCTCCAGGCGGCCGTAATCCGAGTAGGGGTCCTGATAAAAGCCCATGTCCTTGCCCAGCCGCTCGGAGTAAAGCCCCCAGCCTTCGGTGTACGCGGTATAAAACTGATGCTTGCGATAGGTTGGAATGCCGGTAAGCTCCTGGGCGATGGAGATTTGCAGGTGATGGCCGGGAAGGCCCTCGTGGTAGGCGATGGCCTCGACGTTGTAAAGGTCGCGGCCGGCGGCGTTGTAGGTGTCGATGCGCAGGCGTCCGGGGCGGCTGCCGTCGGGGGTGGCTGGTTCGTAATAGGCGGGCGAGGAGGTTTTCTCCAGGTACTCCGGCACGGCGGCCACCTCGAAGGGCGCCTTGGGCAGGCGTCCAAAGTACTTGGGCAGTTGCGCCTGCATGGGGCCGAGGTAGCCGCGATAGGCGTCAAGCAGCGCCTCCGCCGAGGCCGGATGCTGCTTGGGATTGCTCTTCAGGCTGGCGCGGAAGCTGGCCAGGTCCGCAAAGCCGAGCTTCTGCGCAATGACGAGCATCTCGGCCTCGTCGCGCTTGACCTCGTCCAGGCCGATCTGATGAATCTGCTCGGCGGTCAGGCTGGTGGTGGTGGTGCGGCGGATGAGGAACTGATAATACTTTGCGCCGTCGGGCAGCGCCGAGACGCCCGGCTCCGTCCGCCCCGCGGGAATGTAGCTGACCTCCAGGAAGCGGGCAAAGCGCAGATAGGCGGGCAGCACCTGCTTGGCGATGGCGTCCAGCATCTCCGTCTTGATGCGCTCCTGTTCGGCGGGCTTGACGGTGGCCGGGAAGCTCTTCAGCGGCAGCGCCAGCGGCGACTCCTCCGGCTTCTGATGAGCCAGTTCCTTCACCTGATCGAGGGCTTTTTCCAGCAGATACTTGGGCGGCACGCGGCCATCTTCGATGCCGATGGCCAGATTCGTGGTCACCTGCTCGAAGGCGTTGGGAATCGCGCGCAGGCGGGCGATCCAATCATCGTAATCCTTGACGGAGGTGAAGCTGAGCTGCGCGACCAGTTGCGGATAGGTGGTGTGAATGCCGTCCAACTGGTTCAGGGAAAGCTCCCAGTCCTTGAATTGCGCGGCCTCGGCATCGTCGGCAAACTGGCGCAGAAGCAGTTCGCGGCTGATCTTCTCCTGCTCGGTGAAGCCGTCGGGGTCGATGGCCGCCAGTTGCAGCAGGAAGTTCTGCTCGCGGGCCAGCCATGCGTTTTCGGCCTTGACGGAGTAGTCGGAGATGCGGTCGTTGTAGCGCGAGTCGCCGAGCTGCGAGGCATACTCCGGCGAGCGCTCCAGATTGGCCTGCCAGTACTCCTCAAAGAGCGCGTTGAGAGCCTTGCGGCGGGCTTCCAGCGGCTCGGCGGAGGGCGTTTGCGCACGGAGCGTGGGCAAAAAAGCGAGCATCAGCAGGACGGGAGCAGCCAGAACAGGGAGTTGGAATCGCATCAACGGAGCGGACCTCGCAAGTGGAATCAAAGGGATGGAAGCACCCTCACCTTGAGTGTAGTGGATGGCGCAACTCTTTTTGTGAGACGGCGGCGGGCGCGGCAGGTGATCCAGGTTGCTCAGCGCTCCTCAGGGATAAACAAGCGTGGACCGGGAGGTCCACGCCACAGCCGGCCAGGAGGC
>CAYVGW010000219.1:0-6066 GCA_964450895.1 uncultured Occallatibacter sp.
TTGTTGGCCTCCATCACGCCATGCAGGAACTGCCCCAGGACGCGCGTCGATTCCACGTCCTTTGCGCCGCGCCCCTCGATCTTCACCGCGTAGTCGCGGAAAGAGGGCATCTTCAACGGCTCCAGCAGCAGGCCGCCGTTGGCGTGGGCGTTCATGCCCATGCGGCGGCGTCCCTTGGGCGCAATCTCGGCCAGCTCCGCGCGGAAGGCGCCCTTTTCGTCAAAAAGCTCCTCCGGCTTGTAGCTGCGCATCCAATCTTCCAGCAGGCGCAGATGATCCGGCTTTTCGCGCAACTCGCTGAAGGGAACCTGATGCGCGCGCCAGGTGCCTTCCACCGGCTTGCCGTCCACAAACTTCGGCCCCGTCCAGCCTTTGGGCGTGCGCAGAATCAGCATTGGCCACGCCGGGCGCTCGATCGTTTCGCCTTTGGCCATGGCCTCGCGCGCGGACTGCTGAATCGCCGCAATGCGGTCGAAGATCGTGTCGAAAATCGCCGCCGCCTGCTGGTGCATCACCAGCGGATCGTCGCCCTCCAGCGTGAACGGCTCATAGCCGTAGCCGCGCATCAGGCTCTCCAGTTCAGCCTGCGGAATGCGCGAAAGCACCGTCGGATTGGCGATCTTGTAGCCATTCAGATGCAGAATCGGCAGCACCGCGCCGTCGGTAGCCGGGTTGAGGAACTTGTTTCCGTGCCAGCTCGTCGCCAGCGGGCCGGTCTCGGCCTCGCCGTCACCGACAACACACGCGACGATCAGGTTGGGATTGTCGAAGGCTGCGCCGAAGGCGTGAACCAGCGAGTAGCCCAGTTCGCCGCCCTCGTGAATCGACCCCGGCGTCTCCGGCGCAACGTGGCTGGGAATCCCATACGGCCAACTAAACTGCCGGAAGAGCCTCTTAATCCCGTCCTTGTTCTGCTCGATGTGCGGATAAATCTCGCTGTACGAGCCTTCCAGATAGGTGTTCGCGACCAGGCCCGGCCCGCCGTGACCCGGCCCGATGATGTACAGCAGATTCAGGTCGCGCTCGCGGATCAGCCGGTTCCAATGCACATACAAAAAATTCAGCCCCGGCGTCGTGCCCCAGTGGCCCAGCAGGCGCGGCTTCACGTCGTCCAGCGTCAGCGGACGCTCCAGCAGCGGGTTGTCTTTCAGGTAGATCTGACCGACGGAGAGGTAGTTGGCGGCACGCCAGTAGGCGTTCATCCTGGCCAATTGTTCCGGGCTCAAGGGATTTTTGCTCATTGCTTCGCTCATCGTGTACCTCGCAAGGGGAAATTGCGTGACACTACGAGGTTAGCAGCAGGAAGTTAAGGCCAGAGTGATAAATGTCACAGGTAAGTGAGACGGCAATTCAAGATGTGGGAATTCCGGAGCGCTGAGGCCTGCGTGGGAAACGTTGAGCAGCAGATTCGAAAGTATCCTTGACCTTCCGATTCACGAATGAGAGCATTTTGAGTTTTGCGCCTGATCGATCGGCAGACTCCGCGAAATCGGCCACCGCATTCGCCAACGACACCTGAGGGCTGCGAGCGCGAGCCGGAGCGGGGTGACAATGCGGCGAGAGCGCTGCTCAAGTCGCCCCAGGTCTTGATGGTGAGCCATGCAGCGTGAGCGCCGCCAAGCCGCCGACGATCGCACAAAAGACCAGCAAGGAACAGCACGTCTGCATGAGAATGACTTGAACGAATTCACTGCCTTCACATGGAGTGAACGCATGGAATTCGGACTCGTCAGGCTGCTGCCCACAGCTATCGAAACGCTGGCATTCAAGTCAAGCGTTGCCGGATGCAACTCACCAGGAAACCCCACTTACTGGAACAGTACATCTATCTCAACTAATTGGCGGACAAAAATCAGCCACACTTCTTCAAGCTGCTTTCCACAGACCCGGAACGATTTCTTCCCACCGTCTACGATCCGCTGGTCGGCGCAGAGTGCCCGGAGTTCGGCGCCTCTCTCGCCGTCCCAACGGCATCTATCTCTCCATCGAGCAGCGCGGCAAAGTCAAGAAAGTACTCTCGCACTAGCCGGTCAAGGATGTGCATCTTTGGAACAAAGCGGCCCCAGAAGCGGCGCCAGCACATATTTGGTTGTTTTCCTGGCGAGAAAAACTCTTACTATACTATTGATTTTGTTGGTGCCCGGAGGGGGACTTGAACCCCCACGACCTTGCGGTCTGCGGATTTTAAGTCCGCTGCGTCTGCCAATTTCGCCATCCGGGCGGCAGAAAAACTCTTGTCAGGGTTCAGGCTTCCATCAGTATGCTGCCCTGTTGCCTAAGTTCAACTCTATTTTAACGGCAAAGGCCCGGTAGCCTGACTTCCTTGACTGCATTCTCGACCATTGCATCTCCAAGCCGGTTCCGAGAATGGAGCAGCGCGGCTCTTCGCGTCGATTCCTCACCATCCGCCAACGGTCTATCATGGAAAGGTGGCTGCCAGAACCGGCAGGCCATAAGAGTCTCGCTCGTGAAAGGCGCCTATGAAGCTGCCGATTCGTTTTCCCGCTGCTCTCGCCGTGATCTTCGTATTGTGCGTTGGGGGTGTCTGTGCCTGTACCTGGGTTACCGCGCAAACAACTCCACAGAGTACACCGCAGGCCACCCCCGCTCCAACTCCGGCAGCCGAGGCCATAGGCCTGCCTCCTGCAACGGCAAATGCCGAGCCGCAGTCCTTCACGGTCACACCGGGGACGCCGGAAGATGAAGAACCGGTCGTGGTCCTTCATGCCACCACCCGGCGCGTGGTGGTGGATGTGGTGGTGACGGGGCCGGACGGCAAACCCTTTCCTGGCCTCAGGCAGCAGGATTTTCAGGTTACCGAGGACCGGAAGCCGCAGTCCATTCGCGCCTTTGAAGTGCATTCCCCGGTAGAAGATCAGAGCCTTCTGCCTGCCCCTCCCGCGCTGCCAAGCCACACTTTTCTGAATCTGGAGCAGACGCCGGCCAGCGGCCCGCTGGTGGTGGTGCTGCTCGATTTCCTCAATACTCCAGTCACCCACCAGCCCTATGCCCATGAACAGATTGTGCGCTTTCTCGAAAAAAAGCCGGCCTCCATGGAAGTGGCGATCTTTGCCTTGGCCGACCAATTGAGCCTGGTGCAGGGCTTTACCACCGACACCGGCAAGCTATTGGCCGCCATGCATTCCAGAGCGGCAGGGATGCATATGTCGGCCACAAGCGAAGATATGCAGCGCTCCCAAACCACGCTGGATGCGTTTCAGTCCATAGGACAGTTTCTGGCCACGCAAGCCGGCCGCAAGAACCTCCTCTGGTTCTCCGAGTCCTTCAGTATGCTGGCATTGCCCAATGCGCGCGACGCGGAAAGCGACACGCTTATCGTAAACAGCCAGCCGGGCAGCCCCAATCCAGCGCCCGGAGCAACACCCGCTTCAGCCAGCAAGGCTACTTCGGCCAGCGTGGCGTCCTCAACGCCCGGCGCGGACCTCTCCGGAGAGTCGTTCTCCGGCTTCAATCTCGACACCGGTAACATGATGGTGCTGCGCGAAGATATGCGCAAAGTGGCCACGGCGCTCGCGGTCAGCCAGACTGCCGTCTATCCCATCGATGTGCGTGGCCTGACGACCGATGCTACGTTTTCCGGGGCGACCGCCGGTCCAACAGGCGTCACTCCCACTCCGATGAGCCCTGCAATGCAAGGAATGCAGAACCAGCCCGGCAGCGTTCCTGCCGCCGTGCAAAGCCACAATGACTTCATGCAGTCGCTCGAGGCCACTCAAGCCACGATGCAAGAAATTGCCGAAGCCACCGGCGGCCATGCTTACATGAATACGAACGGGCTTACAGCCGCTTCAGTCAAGGCGGTCACCGAAGGCTCCTCCTATTACACGCTGGTCTATGCGCCCTCCAACCTGGACTTTGACGGCGGGCTGCGTTCGATTCACGTAACTCTGGACAAGCCGGGCTGCAAATTGGCCTATCGCAGCGCCTATTATGCAGTGGACCCGGCCACGGTAACCCCGGAAGACGCGCAGACCGGCGCGCTGGCCGCGCAGATGGTTCGCGGTGCGCCGGAGGCGCAAGGGTTGGTCTTCAAGGCACAGATCGAGCCGGAAGGCGCACCGCTCAAGGCCATGCCGGATTCGCCGCTGGCGGCCAAAGCTTTTTATCACTCAGCCAAGAAACCCCGCAAGTTGCAGCAACTGTCCGGCATGGTGCAGCCGTTTACCATTCGCATGGCGATTCTGACCCCTCAGATGCAATTCACGGTCACTCCGGACGACCGGCATCACGCGGCGCTGGAGATCGCGGTCTATGCCTTTGCGGCGGATGGGCAAAAGCTGGGCGGAATCAAGCAGAATCTCGAGGCATCCATGCCCTCGGCGGTCTATCAGGACGCCCTCACAAATGGAATGTTTCACAATCTGAAGATTGAGTTGCCGGTGGAGGCTGCCAGCATGAGGCTGGCGATTCTCGACCCGCTCAGCCATCATGCCGGTTCCTTGGAGGTTGCACTGCCGCTGCCTGTCACCGAGGCCGCGCAGACGGCTAAACCCTGAAAACGCTCGCTCTCAACCCGGCGGCGGGCTAGCTTGAAAAACCCGCTACCGGTTCACCCCTGCCGCATCGGCAAATCCAGCCGCCTGCTCCGGCGGTGTTGTGCCGGCGGCGGGCGGCGCAACAAACGAGGAGTTCTTGACATTGATGGCATTCGAGTAGTCCGGCCCAAGGCCCAGTTTCTTCAGCGCGCGCGCGTCGGGCATCAGCTTGGTCTGCCAACCCTGGTCGCCCTGAAACTTTTGCATGGCGGCCTTGGTGCTCTCGTCCCACTTGCCGCTGGCCTCGCCGGTCAGATAATGTTCGCGAATCAGCGCCTGCTGAATCTCCAGTACGCGCGCCGGATCAATCCCCTGCTGGCCGCGCAATTTGGGCGCGGCTTTCTTGCGGGCGTGATGCTTGGCGTGGCTGCCGCTGACGGGAGTGGAACGAGTAGCGGTCGCAAAGGCCGGAGAAGCAGCCAGAGCCGTGAACAAAACCGCTGTCAGGCTTGCTCGGAAAGAAAGCACGCTGCATCACCTCGGAAAGTTCCGTTGAAACGGGGCTTTAATGAGTATTTTATCAAACTGTCTCACATTGCGACAAGAACGATAAATCCGGCTCAGGGGCTAGAACAGCACGCCACGCCAGCGAAAAAAAGCGCCGGAAGCGAGCTTCGCCCCCGGCGCACCGCCTTTCGCTACTGCAGGGTTCCGCCCACATAGTTGATTCCGTCGGTGGGACGGCGCGGGTCCACAATCTCGAAGACCACGTCATCGCCGCTCTTGAGCTTGCTGACCACCGCGTCAAACTGCTCCTTGGTGCCGGTGGGCTGTTTGTTGACGCGCAGGATCACCAGCCCCGGCTCCAGCGAGGGCTGCAGCAGATCGGCAAAGGAGCCAGAACGCACCGACTGGATCACCACGCCCTTGGCGTGCAGTTTCTCTGCCGTAGCCGGAGTAACCTCGCGCACCACAATGCCCAGCTTGGCTTCGCTCACATCGCCCTTGTCGTCGGAGTTGGGCTCTACTTGCGCGTTGCCCTTGCCGGCGAAGAGCTTGTCGCGGTCGGCAATCGTCACCGACGCGTCGCTCTGCTTGCCATCGCTGACATAACCGAGCCGCACCGTCGAACCGGGACGCCGGCTGGCAATCTCGTTCACCAGGTCATCGCCGTCCTTGATGGGACGGCCATCCACGCTGGTGATAACGTCCCCGGGCTTCAATCCAGCCTTTTCCGCAGGGCCGTCCGGCTCGACCTTGTTCACCAGAACGCCGTTCTTGATGCCGTAGACGCGATTGACCGCTCCAGGCAACTCCTGGCTGAAGTAGATTCCAATGGAGCCGCGCGTCACCTTGTGGCCGGCGCCGATCAGATCGTTATAGACCTCGACCACGGTCTTCGACGGCATGGCGAATCCCAGCCCCTGATAGCCGCCTGACTGCGTAAAGATCGCCGTATTTACGCCGATCACCTCGCCATTCATATTCAGCAGCGGCCCGCCGGAGTTGCCCGGATTGATGGCCGCGTCGGTCTGGATGAAGTGCTGGAACTGGCCGCTTGCGCCCGGCT
>CAYVGW010000220.1:0-6046 GCA_964450895.1 uncultured Occallatibacter sp.
GCGGCGGGGCCGGTGAACTCGGCGGTGCGGAATTCGCCGGTGGAAACGTCGAGCAGGGCAACGGCGCAAAGTTGACTCGCACTCTCGCTTTTGACGGAGCGCTGTTTGCGGGTTGAGGCGTTCGCCGTTGTGGCTTGCTTCTTTTCGTCCTCATCCACGCTCCCAACTTCATAGTATGCGGCGAGGAAGTTGTTCTGCTCCTGGCCGAGACTGGCATCGAGAGCGGTGCCCGGCGAAAGCACGCGCGTCACTTCGCGGCGGACGATCTTTTTGGTGAGCTTGGGATCTTCCATCTGGTCGCAGAGGGCAATGCGGTAGCCCTTGCGCAGGAGGCGGTTCAGGTAGCTCTCGACGGCGTGATAGGGGACGCCGCACATGGGCTGCGAGCGTTCGCGGTCGCGGGCGGTCAGCGTCAGTTGCAGCTCGCGGCTGACGGTGACCGCGTCGTCATAGAAAAGCTCGTAAAAATCGCCCATGCGGAAGAAGAGCAGCGCGTCGGGGTACTCGCGCTTGGCCGCCGTCCACTGGCGCATGAACGGGGTCAGTTCGGCGGTGCTTTTCTCCAAATTGGGAGATGCGGGCGGAGCGGCGGGTTGTTCGTCTTCTCGGATCACGTTGAATTCAAGAGTATCGCGGCGGGATGGTTGTCGGGTAGCCTGCTCCAGTTCGTCGAGAAATTACGTCTCATTACCAGTACACGGGTTGGGATTGCCCCGGCGCTTCATTTGACCCGGGGCGAACGATTACACTCTTAATAAGCGAACCATACAGAGTGTTTCTGGCCGGGTGTCGGCGAATACGCTGCAAGATATTGATTCTACAAGAGAAGGAACAAATGGAGCCGAATTTCCCCGTCCTCCCCGAATCCGATCAACCCCGTGCTGCTGAGGGGGAACTGAACTCGGCTGCCTCAGCCCCGCCGCCGCCCAAGTCCAGCAGCCTTGGGCTGTGGGTGCGGGATTTGGTGGTTGCCACGGCTGCCTCGGTGCTGATTATCACCTTTCTTTACCAGCCGGTACGCGTGGAAGGCACCAGCATGCTGCCGCGCCTCGAGGATCGGGACCGGCTTTTCGTCAACAAGTTCGTCTACCACTTCACCTCCATTGAGCGTGGCGACGTGGTGGTCTTTCGCTATCCGCGCGATCCCGCTACAAGCTACATCAAACGCGTCATCGCCCTGCCGGGAGACCGGCTGCGCGTGATTCGCGGTACGGTCCTAGTCAACGGCGTGGCGATCAACGAGAATTACGTTCCCGAAGAATTCCGGGACAGCGACTCCTATGCGGAGATTGTCGTACCCGACAACTGCTTTTTTATGATGGGCGATCACCGCTCCATCTCTTACGACAGCCGCAAATTCGGCCCCGTGGAGCGTTCGCTGATCTACGGCAAGGCGGTCTTTGTCTACTGGCCGGCGCGCGATGCCGGCGTAGTCCGGTAATTGTCCGGTAGGGCTTGGAGATATGGCCCGGAAATCCACCGGCACGATTCCTCCAAAACTGCTAAAATCAGTAGAATCCACTCCCCGGAGAGGCGATGCAATCGATTCTAGCGCTCGAAGACGGGCGTATCTTCCGCGGCCTCGGCTACGGCCACCCAGGCGAATGCCAGGGAGAGGTCGTTTTCAACACTTCCCTCACCGGTTACCAGGAGATCGCCACCGATCCCTCCTACGCCGGACAAATCGTCGTTCTCACCAACCCGCAGATCGGTAACTACGGCACGTGTCAGGCGGACAACGAGTCGGCCAAGCCCTATATCGAGGGCCTGATCGTGCGCGAGTTTTCGCCGATCAGCTCGAATTGGCGCTCCGAGCAGGTCACTGACGAGTACATGGAGCGCTATGCGGTTCCGGTGCTGGCGGAGATCGACACGCGCGCGCTGGTGCGCCATCTGCGGACTTATGGCGTGATGCGCGGCGTGATTTCGACGACCGAGACGGACACCGACAAGCTGGTGGCCAGGGCGCGCTCGATCCGCAAGATGGACGGGACGGATTTGGCGCGGGTGGTCTCCACCAAGTCGATTTACACCTTTGATGCGACCGATAGCCGCAACCAGACCGGCGATCCGCTGCTGGCTACGAGCTTCCTGCCGCAAGAGCGAGCCACCGAGCACCTGCACGTCGTCGCGTATGACTTCGGCATCAAGCAGAACATTCTGCGGATGTTGGTGCGCGAGGGCTGCCGCGTGACGGTGGTTCCCGCCGAGACCAGCGCCGAGGATGTCTTCGCGCTGAAGCCCGACGGCGTCTTTCTCTCGAACGGCCCCGGCGATCCGGAGCCGGTCGATTACGCCGTGCGCGCGATTCGCAAATTCCTGGGCCGCGTGCCGGTCTTTGGGATTTGCCTCGGCCATCAACTGACCGGCATTGCTCTCGGCGGCAAGACCTACAAGCTCAAATTCGGCCACCACGGCGGCAATCACCCGGTCCAGAACAAGATCACCGGCAAGGTGGAGATTACGGCGCACAACCACAACTTCGCCGTCGATCCCGACTCGATCAACTTGAACGAGGTTGAGCTGACGCACGTGGACCTGAACGACCAGACGCTCGAAGGCCTGCGCCACCGCACGCTGCCGCTCTTCAGCGTGCAGTACCACCCCGAAGCCGCGCCCGGACCGCACGACTCGAACTACCTCTTCCGTGACTTCCGGCGGATGATGGAGGAGTGGAAGGGATGAATGCTCCGGCAATAATGACGAGCATTTTCGCAACCGCAGCGGGGCCGAGGCTCCGCTGTTTTTTGAGAGCCGTCAAGTATTGAAAGGGCACGACTTTAGTCGTGCCGCAAACGAGTCCAAGCAAGAAATGGGGCATTAGCCCCCGGAAATTTATATGCTTTGAAAGGGCACGACTTCAGTCGTGCCGCAAGGATGAGAATGGAAGCTGGGCTTTAGCCCCTGAGGGATGGTTTTGAAACCCGCACGCGAGCATGCAACGAACAACGCGCAGACGTACTTCGTTACTTCCGATACGTGGGAGCGACGCGCGCTTTTTCGCTCGGAATCGTGGGCACGCCTTTTCTTCAAAACACTGCTTTCACATCGCGGCGATGCTTATCTTTTGCACGAATTCGTTCTGATGCCCGATCATTTTCATCTGCTAATGACACCCGAGACTGCGCTTGAAAAAGCTGTCCAACTTATCAAGGGCGGATTTTCCTTTCGAGCCAAGAAGGAACTTGGATCAAATATGGAGGTTTGGCAGCGCGGCTTCTCGGACCATAGGGTTCGGGATCTCGAGGACTACGACAAGCATCGCCATTACATTCATATGAATCCAGTCAAGAAACATCTATGTGCGAGTCCGATGGAATACCGATACTCCTCGGCCTATCCAGGATGGAAGCTGGACCCCATCCCTCAGGGGCTAAAGCCCGGAGACTTTTATTGGGTCGTGAGCGGCACGACTGAAGTCGTGCCCTTTCAAAGCATGAACCCCGCGTGTGGCACGGCTGAAACCGAGCCTTTTCAAAGCATCGAATCTGAAAAGCCTCCGGTTTTTGTGGAGACCAAGGGCAGAGTTTTGAAAGGGGACGAGGTTTTGAAAGGGCACGACTTTAGTCGTGCCTTAGACGGTTCCCGACGATTCGGGTCTTTAGCCCCTGAGGAAGGCCAGCAATGAAGCGGATTTTTCTAGTCATATGTATCGCTGCTTCCTTCGTGCTACCCTCGAAGTTATTTTGCCAGTGGGTTTGCCTTGGGAAGAGCGGTAAGGGTTGCACCCAGGAGGAGTTGAGAGAGACTTGTGACGCGGAAGAAACGCCTCCGAATCTCTTTGTTGATAAACCTGTCAAATTGAAGGGTGTTTTACTCGATGAAACTGGCGCACGCGTTATCTTCGAGAAGTCCGTGCCTGAGATTAAAACTGTCATCCAAGTGATAGATCCAAAGAAAGGATCTGTTCTGGTATCAGTTCCTTTAGGAATAGACGGTGAGTTTGACCTAGGTTTGGTTCCGGCTGGCGTGTTTCGGATAATCGCGGTTTGGGCCAAAGACGGGAAATACCAAAGGCTCCCACTTGCAGAACAACCCAAAGCAATGAAGTGCTCCAAAGCGGATCGGTGCTGGGTCTATGCAGTAGTTCATTTTCACGGGACCGATAATCCCATCGATTCTTGTCCTCCAAAGTAAAGGGTCAAAAAGAAATGCCACGCAGAAATGACATTCAGAAGATACTGGTGATCGGCTCGGGGCCGATTGTGATTGGCCAATCGGCGGAATTTGATTACTCCGGGACGCAGGCCTGCAAGGCTCTCAAGCAGGAGGGCTATGAGGTGGTGCTGGTGAACTCCAACCCGGCCACCATCATGACCGATCCCGACCTGGCCGACCGCACGTACGTTGAGCCGCTGACCATTACTTACGTCGAGGAGATCATTCGCATTGAAGCGGAGATGCTCGGCGAAGGTTCAGGCAAGTTCGCCTTGCTGCCGACGGTTGGCGGGCAGACGGCGCTGAATCTCGCTGTCGATCTGGCCGACGCCGGCATTCTTGATAAGTACAACGTCGAGATGATCGGCGCGCGTCTGGAGGCGATCAAGAAGGCCGAGGACCGCTTGCTCTTCAAGGATGCGATGCTGCGCATTGGCCTGGATGTTTCTAAGTCAGCGCTCGTGAATAACCTGCGCGACGGCTTGGAGTTTGCCTCCAAGTTAGGCTTCCCGGTGCTGATTCGTCCCAGCTTCACATTGGGCGGAACAGGCGGCGGCATTGCGTATAACCGCGAAGAGCTGATGGAGATTCTAGCGCGCGGACTCGACCTTTCTCCGGTGCATGAGTGCTTGATTGAAGAGAGCGTGCTCGGTTGGAAGGAATATGAGTTAGAGGTCATGCGCGATCTGGCCGACAACGTCATTATTATTTGTTCGATTGAAAACTTCGATCCGATGGGCGTGCATACCGGAGACTCGATTACCGTGGCTCCGGCGCAGACGCTTACTGACCGCGAGTACCAGAAGATGCGCGACGCGGCCATTGCCGTGATGCGCGAGATTGGAGTGGAAACGGGCGGATCGAATGTGCAGTTCGCGGTGAATCCCATCGATGGGCGCATGACGGTGATCGAGATGAATCCGCGCGTTTCGCGCTCCTCGGCGCTGGCCTCCAAAGCCACCGGATTTCCCATTGCCAAGATAGCCGCCAAGTTAGCCGTTGGTTATACGCTGGACGAGATTCCCAACGACATTACGCGCAAGACGCCGGCCTGCTTTGAGCCGACCATTGATTATGTAGTAACGAAGATTCCCAAGTGGCAGTTTGAAAAGTTTCCCGGCTCCGATGAGACGCTAGGTCCGCAGATGAAGTCGGTGGGCGAGGTGATGTGCATCGGGCGCACCTTCAAGGAATCGCTGATGAAGGCCTGGCGCGCGCTTGAAACCGGCAAGAAGACCGGCGCGGAAGTGTTGGAGCCGCGGCGTCTGACGCAGATGCTGGTCACTCCGCGGCCTGAGCGGCTGGGTTATATTCGCTTTGCCTTTGAGCGCGGGATGAGCGTGCGCGAAGTGGCGCGGCTCACTGGCATGGACCCGTGGTTCCTGCATCAATTGCGCGAAGTGGTGCTGGCGCAGAGCGCGATCTCTGGGACGACGCCGGAGACGATCAGCACGGAGCAGTTGCGGCAGCTCAAGCGCCTCGGCTTGAGCGATGAGCGCATCGCCACGGAGTGGAAGCTGGAAGGCCACGCCGGCACGCAGCAAGTGCGCGAGCTGCGCGAGAGCAAAGGCATCAAGCCCGTCTTCAAGTTAGTGGACACCTGCGCGGCGGAGTTTGAGTCGATGACTCCTTACTTATATTCGACTTATGACGAAGAGGACGAGGCGCCGCCGACCGAGACCAAGAAAGTTATCATTCTCGGCAGCGGTCCGAATCGTATTGGTCAAGGCATCGAGTTTGATTACTGCTGCTGCCATGCGGCCTTTGCGCTGCGCGATGACGGCTTCGAGACGATCATGGTGAATTGCAATCCGGAGACTGTTTCGACGGATTACGACACCAGCGACCGGCTTTATTTTGAGCCGCTGGTTCTGGAAGATGTGCTGGC
>CAYVGW010000221.1:0-6046 GCA_964450895.1 uncultured Occallatibacter sp.
ACACATTTACGTTGGATGTAGTTGACCGTTCCGGCCACTCTTCAACTGCCGTTTTCAGGTTCAAAGAAACCCAGCCCTACATATTCGCGTGCCCGGCCCTCATCGACTCATTGAACTGCGGCCTGGTAAAGCTTAGCGCCGCCTCCAGCTTCGCCTGATACTCCTCAGCCCGCGCCATCAGCTTGGGCGTGGCGGAGGCAAAATCCCCCTCCAGCCGCAGCAGCCCTTCGCCCGCCTCATCCGCCCCCATGCGTAGCAAATCCGCTTCGGTTGCGTTCAGGTACTGCGCATCCATCGGGTCGGCGATCCACACCGGCTGCCCCGCGCCCAGCACGCCACTGAGCCAGTAAACCTTGCGCAGCAGGTAATCCAGGCGCTCCACATCCGTGGTCTCCGTGAAGAGAAATTTTTTCTGCCAAAAGCTGTAGTAGCGCGTCGTTACCATCACCGGCTGCCGGTTGCCCGACTTGAGAAACTCAAGCTGCCCCCGGTCCACCGTCTTGCGGATCGCGTTGTAAACAAAGCTCTCGGCGTAGGGCTGCTCCATCGCCGCCACAATCTCGGCAAAGGTCAGCGTCACGCTGGCCGCGATCTTGGCGTGCAGATTCTGCGCGCCGCCGTCGGCCAACTGCATTTCCCCATGAACAATGTACGTGTCCGCGCCGGAGGCCGAGCGGTGAAAAGGCCACTGAAACTGCCCAAAGGCCACCGGCAGCCCCGCCAGCGTCACGGCGCACTCCGGCCGCGGATTGCGCAGCCGTTTGGCCTGCGCCGCCAAATGCGCCTTCATCTCCGGCAGCAGCGCCGGTTTGTCAAAGGAAAACTGCTCGCTCAGTTCCAGCTTGAGCGTCCGCCCAGCAGATGCGCTCGCCGTCAGCCCTAGCAAAAAGACCGCCGTCGGGCGCCCGTGCAAATCCGCGCCTTCCGACGCGGAAACCAGCGCAAGCCCAGCCTCGGCCGCCGCCGCTTCCAATGAAGAAACAAGTGTGGAGTTCAACGCTGCGCTCATAAGAGGGGAATCCTATCTCGAAGTTCGTTGCTGCTCCATTTTAATCGATTCAGATCCACCAGGCGGTGGATGAGGATCGTCTTGAGGACAATCGCACGAAAGGAGAATCAATCTTCTACCTTCTCAGCAGCCGCAAATAAAAGCGAAGAAACGAAGAATCGACCCTGGGGAGGGACCATTTTTCTCTCATTTCAAGCCGAACCTTGTACAAGAACCAGTCAATTTTGGAAGAGTTGGGTTCGGAATAGCATAATTCTGAAGGAATTTCGATAAATCAATTCGAGCAATTGCCCTAAGGTCGTCTTCCGTCATCGGCAGATCAAGAGTTAATGGGCCTGTACTGCATGGGACATGGTATGCTCATTCGTAATATCGGAATCTCATATACCACTCCATGAGCGAAAACAATCTTCAGATGGAAGTCAAGCCGGACGATCCACCTTCTCAGGATCAGGTGATCCCGCCTGCCGCGGCGCTGGTCCTGATTGACCGGGTTACCAAGACCTTCGGTTCCAAGGAGGCGCTGAACGATGTCTCCTTTTCCGTACCGCCGGGGCAGATCTGCGGGTTGCTTGGTCCCAACGGCGCGGGAAAGACGACGCTCTTCCGGCTGCTGATGGGGATTCTGAAGGCCACCGAGGGAAGGCTGCTAGTGGATGGGCGCGACGCCTTCGAGGAGCGCGTCGAGGTCAAGCGGCTGATCGGCTTCCTGCCCGACGAGCCGATCTTCTACTCCTACTTGTCCGGGCGGGAGATTCTGGAACTGAGCGCGGCGATGCATGGGCTGAATCCGAGTGAAACCCTGGACCGCATTGCGCCGGTGATCGCCAAGCTACGGCTGGCCGAGGACATCGATAACTACGCCGAGGATTATTCGCGCGGCATGAAAAAGAAGCTGGGCTTGCTGCTGGCGATGGTGCATCAGCCCAAGCTGCTGGTTCTGGACGAGCCGACCAACGGCCTCGATGTCGAATCCACGCACTTGTTTTATGACCTGATCTTCGAGACCGCCGCGCAGGGAACGACGGTCTTGTTTTCCACCCACCTGATGGATCACGTCACCCGGCTCTGCTCCCACGCCGTCATCATCAACGAAGGCAAGCTGGCGGCAAATGGCTCGCTCGATGAGCTGCGCGCGGAGTCGGGGCTGGCCAGCCTGGAGGAGATCTTCCTGAAGCTGACGGCGCGCGAGGCTCAAGGTGAAGAACCGGCGCCGGAGTCCGAAGCTCCAGAGGCGGAACATTCGGGAATCAAGGGACCGAAATTGAAGCGTTTGTCGCGGTGATTTTAATTGGCAGATTGTGGTAAAAGTCTAGTTTTGAAAGAGCACAACTTTAGAGGCTGCGGAAAAACTCGATTTGGGCAGGTTTTGTAACAAGGGCACGACTTTAGTCGGGCCGCAGATGGCTGATAATAAACGATGGGCTTTAGCCCCTGCGGGATGTTCTTCGTGGATTTTACTCTAATTCAGCCCTTTTCCGCAGCCTCTTTAGTCGTGCCGTAAATGCAGCATAAGAAA
Source organism: uncultured Occallatibacter sp. (assembly GCA_964450895.1). Taxonomy (GTDB): domain Bacteria; phylum Acidobacteriota; class Terriglobia; order Terriglobales; family Acidobacteriaceae; genus Telmatobacter. The sequence goes on from CAYVGW010000221.1 coordinate 2,529, forward strand.
TGCTGGCTTTAGCCATTGAGGGATGGTTTTTCGGTAATTTCGACCTTCACCACAGGCTGCTGGAGAGCGATGGATACAACCGCCAGAAAAAGGAAGACTTCGATGCACTTTCCCGCGAACTTCTGGAGCACCGTCCGGCTGCTGCTGATTGCGGCGCGCAAGCGCTCGGCTGGACGGCGCAAACGGCAGCAGGAGCTACTGCAAGCCCGCTCCGGCAAGAGTTCCACAGACTGGAGCGCGCTCGGCGCCTTTTTGGGAATTCTCTTCATGGCCTTCCTCAACGGGGCCGCGGCGTTTGTTATCGATTCCGCGGTTGAAGCTGGGCAGAGAATTGAAGCCGAGCGGCAAGGGAAGATTGTGGTCAGCGTTTCATTTCTGGCATATTTTGACAGAATACAGATAGAATCCAAACAATTTCCTTTGATGGACAAAGATACGGCGACACGATCTGAGTATTCTTATGAAGCAAAGCGAATTTCGGAACATTATGGCGGAAAACAAGCGGATATAGAACAAAAACTAAACAAAGCCATGAACGATCGCGGCACCTCGGCTTTTATTACCAGAAAAGATGCAATGCCCGGAATCTCTGCCCTGGCCAAATCCGGCCCGCTTGCCGCAATGCTTGGCTCGATCATTCTCTTCTGGTGGTTCGTGATGCTGGTCTTTCAGGGCGAAGGCCTGGAGATGGACCTGCAGCGGCGCAGGCATCCGATGTGGGAGTGGCTCTTCTCCCATCCCGTGCCGGCCGGAGCGGTCTTCCTGGCCGAGATGCTCTCGCCTATCGCCGCCAATCCGATCTATTGGTGCGCGCCGTTGTTTGCCGTGTTCTTGTATGGCTTTGTCTACGGCGCATGGCTGGGAATCCTGGCGGGCCTTCTGATTGGCGTTCCCATCGCCATTGGCGCGGCGTGCATGGGCAAGGCGCTGGAGATTGGCGTGGTTCTGCGCTTTGCGCCGCGCTCGCGCGGGGCCATCATCGGCATCATGAGCTGGCTGGGCTGGGCCTCGATGATGCTGTTTTTTCTGGGGCTGGCGATTGTGCCCATGGCCGTGACCGCGCTGGCGAAGTTTCTTTCCTTTTTCACGTTTCTTCCCTGGCCGTGGCTGAGACTTTTTCTGGGCGGTCAATCGGACGGTTCCTTCTCATTTCTAACTGGCACAATCACCTGCTGGATTCTCGCCGTCCTGATGATCGCCGCCGCGGTCTGGTTCAGCGCCTGGGGCGCTCGGCAGGGGCTGGCCGGCAACTTCGGCGCGGCCGATGCGGGGCCATCCAAGCCGCGAACCGGCGAGCCGCGCTTCGGCAAAGACCCGCTCTATCGCAAGGAGTTTCTCTGGTTCATCCGCGACCGCAGCGCCATTGTGCAGACGATTCTGATCCCGCTCTCAGTGGCGGGCGTGCAGGTTTTCAATCTGCGCGGCATTCTGGTTCATGCGCAGGGCGCGTGGAATTACATTTGCGGCGCGGGCATCATCTTCGGCACCTATTTTCTCTGGGTGCTGGGGCCGAAATCACTCTCCAGCGAGGGCGCGGCGCTATGGATTTCCATGACCTGGCCGCGCGGACTGGAGAGCCTGCTGAAGGCCAAGGCATGGCTCTGGTCGATGATCTCGACCGGCCTTGTCGTTCTCGTGCTGTGTTATGCGGTCTATGTCTATCCCGCCGCGCTCTGGAAGATCGCGCTGGTGGGCGTGGGATGGTTTTTCTTCGGGCGCAGCATGGCGGAGAAGGCCGTCACGCTGGTCACGGTCACCTCCGACTCCGGCGAGACACAGAAGATTCCCAGCGGACGGCGCTGGGCGGCTCAGCTCGGCATGTTGACCTTCTCCATCGGAATCCTCACGCAGCAGTGGAATATCGCCATCATGGGGATCGTCTACTCGTACATCACGGCCGCCGCCATGTGGCAGAACTTCCGCGCCCGCCTGCCGTATCTCTACGACCCCTGGGCGGAGCAGATACCGCCTCCGCCGACGCTGATGCACGCGATGATCTCGATCAGCATTCTGGTCGAGGGCGGGGCTGTCGTCACAGGCATTATTGCGGCCATCGCGGGACATGAACATCTCGGCGTGGCGATGGCCATCAGTTATGCTATCTGCTCGGTGATTGTCTCCTTCATTGTTGCGAATTTCCTCGGCAATCGCGGCGTGCGGATGGAAGATGTGTGGTGCTGGCAGGCTAAAGTCGAGGTAGATCGGGAGTGGCAGCCATGGTGGCGCGCGCTGGGCTTCCGCGACGCCAAGCTCTTTCCATGGCTTCTGGCAGGCGCGGGCTGCGGGTTTGTTCTGGGCATGATCGGGCGCGGCTACCTGGTGGTTTTGCACCTGATTCCGATGACCGCCGAGATGATTCGCAAATCGCAGGAGCAGATGGCGAACTTTCCAGACCTGCGCGCCTCCTATGCGGTGATGGCCATCGCCTTTGCGCCTTTTGCCGAGGAGTATCTCTTTCGCGGGCTGCTCTTCAGGGCCTTGGACAAGGAGTGGGGCGGCTGGAAGGCGGTTGTGGGCAGTGCGGCGTTCTTCGCCATCTACCATCCCACGCTCTCCTGGTTTCCGGTCTTCCTGCTGGGGGCCAGTAACGCTCTGATCTTCAAGAAATCCGGACGTCTCGCGCCCGCGGTGATTCTTCACATGGTCTACAACGCGATTGTCTTGAGTTGAAAATCCGCCCGCGAGCGCCGTTTACAATAACAACTGTGCAGCCCGAAAAATCTTCGCCGATCATTCTCGCCGAAGGCCTGACCAAGGTCTATGCGGCGGGCCGACTTCAGGTCACCGCGGTGCGCGGCGTTTCGCTCGCCATTGAACCGGGAGAGTTTGTTGCCATCGTCGGACCGTCCGGCTCCGGCAAATCCACGCTCTTTTACCTGCTCGGCGGGCTGACGCAGGCTACTGAAGGCCGCGTGGTCATTGACGGGGTGGACTTTGCCAAGCTCTCCGACGCCGAGCGCACCCGCCTGCGCAAGCATCGCATCGGCTTCGTTTTCCAGAAGTTCAACCTGCTGCCGACGCTCTCGGCGATGGGCAATATCGAGATCGCCCACACGGTTAGCGGCCGCAAAGAACCGCTGGACCGCGAATACCTGGATCATCTCAGCGATCTGCTCTCTATCAAGGGCCGCCTGCCGCACCGCCCCAGCGAGTTGAGCGGCGGCGAGCAGCAGCGCGTGGCCATTGCGCGCGCCATGATCTGTCGTCCGGCGATTGTGCTGGCCGACGAGCCGACCGGCAACCTGGACACCAAAAGCTCGGACGCGGTGCTCGCCATGCTGGTGCGCTCCAACCGCGAGCTGGGCCAAACCACGCTGATGATTACCCATAACCCGGAAGCGGCCTCGATTGCCGGCCGTATTCTGTACATGCGCGACGGCGAGATTGTGCGCGAGGAGAAGGGAAATGGGAAGGGGCCGGTGCGCGTGGCAGCCGCCGTTTGACCTGAATTGGTCCCTGCCGTTATACTCAATCTTGCAACAAGCGGGAGTAGCTCAGTGGTAGAGCATCGCCTTGCC
>CAYVGW010000222.1:0-6044 GCA_964450895.1 uncultured Occallatibacter sp.
GTATTTGCAAGTGAACGAGGCGAGCAGGGACGCTCCCAACTGCCGTTTATAGGATGAATCCGGTTCAGATGCTCCCGTGCAACTGAATTTCTTAACTCACGGTTCTATTGTGCTCTTTGGGGAATAAATATACTGCATGGCGCGGCTTGGAATTTTCAAGAAGAACAACATATTTACGATTCAATGATTTCTGGGTAAAAGTTAAACCATGTCTTCATTTGTCGCGTTCCCCAAAAACTCCTGAAAAACTTCATTGGAGAGCAGTTGGCCGCGAGGCGTCAGACGGACGGTTTGGCCGTCGGAGACAATCAGGCCATCCTCGGCGAGCTTTTCAACAGTTTTAAGAGCGGGAGCGACCATTGCCGCACCGAATTCGCGCTCCAGAGCAGCCACTTCCACTCCGGCGTTCAGCCGCAGACCGAGGAACCAGGCCTCTTCGAGCTGCTCGGCGAGGGAGATCCACGTACACTCGGCTGGTTCGTTGCGGGCGAGAAATGTCTTCAGATCGTCGCGGGTTGTTGAACGAAGAACTTCTTTACTGTGAGTACTTTCCAGCATCGAAGAGGCGTCCAATCCCACTCCCAGGTAGGGCCTTCGCTGCCAATAGCGCAGATTATGGCGCGACTCCATTCCGGGGCGGCTGAAGTTGGAGATTTCGTATTGCGCCAGTCCGGAGTGTTTCAGCTTTTCGAGGGCGAGCGAATACATTTGGGCAATTGCGTCGTCCGTCGGGACAGAATCCGCGTGGTAGCGGAGGCCATGGGCAAGAACCTCCCGGCCCAGGCGAGAGTCCTGATCGACCTCCAACATATATATGCTGGCGTGGGGAACGGCGGAGCCGGCCAGCACAGCTAGCGACTCTTCCCAAGAGGCAAATGTCTGCCCGGCCAGTCCGGCGATCAGGTCGAGATTGATGTTGGTTATGCCTGCCAAGCGAAGGCGGCGCAGATCGTCGAGAACCACGGCTCGGCTGTGCAGCCGTCCGCTGAGAGCCGCTTCGCGGTCGATGAATGACTGCACGCCCAGGCTGACGCGGTTCACGCCAGCGGCGGCGAGGGCCTCCAGCGCCGGATCGGCAAGCTGGCCGGGGGCGCATTCGACGGTGATCTCCGCTGTCGGGTCGAGATCGAACTCCGCGCGCATCGCGGCGAAGAGGCGCGCCAGCAGCTCCGGGGCCAGCAGACTGGGGGTTCCGCCACCCAGATAGACCGTGTCCACGCGGCGCGGAAGCTCGACGCCCGTCCGCTCCGTCCAGGCTCCCGCGCCGCGCAGGTCTTCAATCAGGCGCGCCACATAGCGCGCGTGCTCGCTGGCCGGATAGACGCCTGATGCGAAGTTGCAATAGGTACACTTGGAGCGGCAGAAGGGAATCGAGAGGTAAAGGCCAAGCGTATTGTTCCGGATTCCGGTCATGAAGAGATTGTTTCATGCGCAGGTGTATGTTCCCAGGAAGCAACAAGCGAGGACCGGAGGTCCAGACTACAGCAGGCCGGTAGGCCAGCGCTACAGTTTTATGCGCGGCGGGTCGGCGAAAGCCGGTGGGAGACTGCCCCCCAGAACGTGCAAGAATTGAAGACAGGGGGAATCGCTTGAAAGCATGGCCTTTGGTTGGAATCGCCTTGATGCAGGCCTTGCTGCTGGCCGCGCATTGGTTCATTTATCAGACCTGGATCGCCTTTGGTCCGCCGCTCAGCCCTCTAGCTGGGCTGGTGCTGCGGGCCGTGGTCCTGTTGCTGGCCTTCAGCTTCATCAGCGCCGCGCTGCTTGGCTTCAACTACGCCAATTGGACAGTTACGCTGCTTTACCGGATCGCCGCCGTCTGGCTAGGCTTTCTCGACTTTTTTTTTGTGGCTGCGTGCCTTTGCCGGGGCATCGCCTACGGGATGGCACTTTGGGGAGGAGCGGTGAACCGGCCCGTTCTTGCAGCGGTGCTCTACGGCTTGGCCGTGGTGGCTGGCATCTACGGCCTGGTGAATGTGCGGTTGATTCGCATTCGTCGCATTCCCATCCAACTGGCGGGCCTTCCTGAAAGCTGGCGCGGACGCACCGCCTTGCTTATCAGCGACATTCATCTGGGCCACGTCAACGGGCCGGCCTTTAGCCGCCGTATCGTTGCACTGGCTACGCGCCTCAAGCCGGACGTTATCTTCATCCCCGGCGATCTCTTCGACGGCGGCAAAGCCAACGTGTCGGCTCTGGTCGAACCTTTTCATGAGCTCGCCCCGCCCCTGGGCATCTTCTTTTCGACCGGCAACCACGATGAATTCGGCGATACGGCCCTCTATATGGAAGGCCTCGCGCGCGCCGGCATCCGCATTCTGGCCAATGAAAAGGTTACGGTGGACGGACTCGAGATCCTCGGCGTCAACTACAGCGACTCCGGCTCGCCGATCCGGATGCGCGCCCTCTTGGAGGGCCTGAGTCCGGCTCCCGGTCGGGCGAGCATACTGCTCAACCACGTCCCCAACCGTCTGCCCATCGCCGAGCAGGCGGGCATCGGCCTGCAACTCTCCGGCCACACGCATGGCGGGCAACTCTTTCCATTTACATTGTTTACCAAGTGGGCGTTTGGCAACTTCACCTACGGATTGCAGCGGCTGGGCAGGCTACAAGTGGTGACTTCGAGCGGCGTGGGAACCTGGGGTCCGCCGATGCGCGTGGGAACCAGCCCGGAGGTAGTGCTGTTGACGTTTGAGTGAGTGCAGTTCATGGTAAAATGTAGCAACGTAGCCACATTGAAGGGGGGCACCATGGCCATCACCACTTTATCCAGCCGGGAGTTCAACCAGGATACCGCCAAAGCCAAACGAACCGCCCGCAATGGCCCCGTGTTTATCACGGACCGCGGACGACCCGCCCATGTGCTGTTGTCGATCAAGGAATACAAGCAAATTACAAACAGAGGGAAGAGTATTCTCGATCTGTTATACATGCCAGAAATGGCGGAAGTCGATCCTGATTTTGAGTTTCCCCGCATGGGGGATGAGCTTTTCAAGCCGGTTGACTTGTCATGATGTATTTGCTCGACACTAATGTCATCTCCGAATTCCGAAAAGCCCGACTAGGCAAGGCTGATCGCCAAGTCGCGGCTTGGGCCAACTGTGTTTCCGTGGAATCCATGTTTCTGTCCGTTATTTCCGTGCTGGAATTGGAGCAGGGAGCACTGCAGATGGAACGTCGTGATGCACTTCAAGGAGCGGTGCTGCGCTCCTGGGTAGATCGCCATGTTCTTCCGAATTTTTCCAATCGCATCCTGATAGTAGATTGTGCCGTAGCGCTGCGCTGCGCGGGCCTGCATGTGCCGAATCCACGCGATTACCGTGACTCTCTGATCGCGGCAACCGCACTGGTTCATGGCATGACCATTGTTACGCGCAATGTGAGAGACTTCAAGGATACAGGCGTTGCGCTTCTGAATCCATGGCGCGCCTAATCCCTTTCCATCTCGACCATATTTTGGAGCATTCAGCGGCATATGACTTCATCGTTCAAATTCGGCTGGAACCCTGAAGAGCCTCAAAGGTACGAATACCCAAATGTATGGTCGCGGGAAAAGACCACCGGGCCAGATCGCCTCATCATCGCTCCCTCAACTGACCACATTTCGCTGATAGTAGAACTTTCACGCGTCATGACGGAACCGTTTGGATTTCTATACGTTCTCACCGTACCGAGAGGTCAAGGCGTGGCAGCGAGGCATCAAAGCCTGGAACCAGTTATCCGGCAGGATTCTATTGAGTTTTTGTCTCGATTCAAGCAATTCTTCGAGGGAGACGGGCGGCACCATATTTGGATGAAATCATCTTCAAGCTCAGATCAATTGGTCTATGACAATCACAATGTGATTTATGCGTATGGGCAACTCCCAGCCTTTGAAGAGATTTTGAGTCAGCGTGGAAAGGAAAAAGTTGAAAGTGTGCGTTTTCCGATGCCTCACATCCACTACTACAATTCAGAATTCGACGAGGATGAGCGGGATTTGCTGTGTTATTGGCAATGGAAACAATTTCCGCTTCACGATAGCGATGACTGATAAGACCAGCTTTGCACATCTGTGACGCACGCAACAATGGATTGCCCCGTCTGGCGCTACCATAGACTCCAGACTTCGATGCAGCATCCAGTATCCATATTCAAATCTCTTTCAAGAGGAGAACGCAATGAGCAAGGAAATCGAGGCAAAGCAGGCGAACGGCAGCGTGGTAAAGACGGAACTTCACGGGATCGAGCTACTGCTGAACCCCCGGCTGAACAAGGGCACGGCCTTCACCGAAGAAGAGCGCACTGCTTTTGGCCTGCATGGGCTTCTGCCTCCCCACATCGGCACACTGGAGGACCAGCGCGAGCGCCGCATGAGGGTGCTGGACGGGCGCGAAACCGGTTTCCTCAAGTACAGTAATATGCGCGACTTGCAGGATAATTGTGAAACCCTTTTCTATTCTTTGATTGAGCATCATACGGAGGAGTTGCTGCCCATCGTCTATACGCCGGTCGTCGGCGAAGGATGTCAGCGCTTCAGCGAGATCTGGCGCCGGCCGCGTGGCCTCTTCTTGAGTTATACCCATCGGAACCACATCGAGGAGATCCTCTCCGACCCGCGCTTTGACGAAGTGCGTTGCATCGTGGTCTCGGATGGCGAGCGCATCCTTGGCCTGGGCGACCAGGGCGCGGGCGGCATGGGCATTCCCATCGGCAAGATGGCCCTCTATACGGCGCTGGGCGGCATTCCGCCGGAGCACTGCCTGCCCATCCTGCTCGATGTGGGCACCGACAACGAAGACCGCCTCGCTGACCCGATTTACATTGGCTGGCAGCACAAGCGCGTCCGCGGCCCGGAGTATGACGAGTTCATTGAGGAATTTGTCTCCGCCGTCGAGCGCCGCTGGCCCAATATCCTGTTGCAATGGGAGGACTTCGCCGGCGTCAACGCGGCCATCCTGCTCAAGCGCTACCGCGACCGGCTCTGCACCTTCAACGACGACATCCAGGGAACTGCCGCCGTCACCACTGGAACGCTTCTGGCCGCCGTCCGCGCCACCGGCAAGCCGCTCAAGGAGCAGGTTATCGGCATGTTCGGCTCCGGCTCAGCCGGGCTTGGAATATCCGATCTTTTGATCTCCGCAATGATGGAGGAGGGACTCACGCAAGCCGAGGCCCGCAAGCGCATCTACTCCTTCAATCGCTATGGCCTGCTGGTCGAGGGCTGCCAGGGAATTCGCCCCGGCCAGGAGACGCTGCTGCACAAGCGGGCAGACGTGGAAGGATGGAAGCTGGCCGATCCGGCCTCCGGAAACATCTCGCTCTTCGATGTGGTGCACAACGCCAAGATCACTATTCTGGTGGGAACCTCCGCGCAACCGGGCGTGTTCACGGAAGAGGTTGTGCGCGAGATGGCCAGCCACTCCGAGCGCCCTATCATCTTTCCGCTCTCGAATCCCACCTCGAAGGCGGAGGCCGTGCCGGCCGATCTTCTGCGCTGGACCGAGGGCAGGGCATTGGTCGGCACCGGCAGCCCCTTTGGTCCCGTCGAAGTCGACGGAAAGCAGGTGCGTATCTCGCAAGTCAACAATTCGTTCATCTTTCCGGGCTTGGCCTTGGGCATTCTGGTATCGAGGACAACACGCGTTTCGGACGCGATGATCATGGCCTCGGCCAAGGCGCTTTCTGGCTTGTCGCCTACCTTAACTGATCCCACCGCCCCACTGCTGCCGCCCATCGGCGACTGCCGAAAAGTAAGTTTGGTCATCGCCGAAGCCGTTGCCAAGCAGGCCATGGCTGACGGAACCGCCGAGGCCGTGGACGAGGCAACCCTCCGCGAACGGATTCACGCCTATGTCTGGGAGCCTGTCTACCTGCCGTATGAACGCATTCTTTGATTCAGAAAGGGATGGGAAAGCGTAGACGAAAAGCAGGAGCTTACCCCGCATTCCCAAGGGAAAGCTCCTGCTCTTGTTCTAGCATCAAGCCATTCTGCTCTTATTGCGCGTAGGCGGACAAGTATTGCGCGATTGCATTGGCCACCACCTGGTAGCCTTGCGCGTTGA
>CAYVGW010000223.1:0-5997 GCA_964450895.1 uncultured Occallatibacter sp.
CTCTATAAAGCCGTGCAAGCTCTCGATAACACCGACTATTCGCGCACGAAGAGCGAGTCCGAGAGGAAAGAACAGAAGCTGAAGGAGACCAAGCGCGCGGAAGACATCTGGGCACAGAAGAGCGGCTCCAGCGAAGAGATTGCGCAGCTCTACCTGGCTCTGCTGCGCGGCGCGGGGCTGACCGCTTATGCCATCAAAGTGGTGGACCGCGAGAAGGGCATCTTTGATCCGACATACCTGGATTTCAGGCAGCTTGACGATACGCTGGTCATTTTGAGCATCGGTGGAAAGGAGATCTTCCTCGATCCGGGCGAGAAGATGTGCCCCTTCCAGACGATGCATTGGAGGCACGCGGGTGCGCAGGGAATCCGCCAGAGCGCCAGTGAACGCAGCATCAAAACGACCCCGTTGCAGGGGTACGCGGAGAACAACTTGGTGCGCACCGGCGAGATCGAGGTCGATGCCCAGGGCGCCATCAAAGGCACGTTGCGCTTGGAGATGACCGGACAGGAAGCGCTCCATTGGCGGCAGATTGGGCTGCGAAATGATGAGAGCGAGGCGAAGAAGCAATTCGAGCAATGGCTGGAGAAACTGGTTCCGGAGGGCGTGGAGGTGAATGTAGATCGCGTTCAGGGGTTGAACGATCCCGATGTGAATCTGGTGGCGTACGTCAAAGCGCAGGGCACATTGGGCGCGGCAACCGCCAAGCGACTGATGCTTCCCGGATTCTTCTTCGAGACGCGCGGCTCGCATCCGTTTGTCGATCAGGAGAAGCGGCTGGAGCCGGTTGATATGCACTATGCCAGCCAGACCATCGACCAGATCGTTTATCATTTGCCCGCGGGTCTCTCTGTGGAGGGCGCGCCGCCGGACGCGAACCTATCCTGGCCGGATCATGCCATGCTCCTCACCAAGTCCGTGGTTTCGCCGGGGCAAGTGATCCTGGCCCGCAAACTGGTCCGCGCGTTCACTGTCGCCAAGCCGGAGGAGTACCAGGATTTGCGCGGTTTTTATCAGAAAGTGGCCGCCGCGGATCAGCAGCAGCTAGTCCTCACCCGCGTCAAAACAGAAAAAGGAAACTGATGCGCATTTCTCCTCGTGTACGCTATCTGCTTCTGCTCGCTGTGTTCGCATCATCGGCCTTTCTGCGCGCTCAGTTTCAGCCGCCTACGCTGGATGAGCTGAAGATGACCGCCGACCCCAAGGCGCCGGGCGCGGCCGTTGTTTATCTTTATCGCGAGGAAGTCTGCAACGATTCAGAAATGACCTACAGCTTCTATGAACGCATCAAGGTACTCACTGAAAAGGGCAAGGAGATGGCCACGGTTCACATCCCCTTTGAGCGCGGCGAACTGAAGGTTGAAAAAATTCAGGGGCGCACGATTCACGCCGACGGAACCGTGATTCCCTTGACTGCCAAACCCGACGACATGATGGATATCAAGGTCAAGAAATTCCAGGAAGATAGCATTGTCTTCACCCTGCCGAACGTCGAGGTTGGCAGCATTTTGGAATACCGCTACATTCTGCGCTTCAAAGAATATATGCCCTTGCCCACCTGGGATATTCAGCAAGCACAGTTTGTTCACAAGGCGCATTACTCTCTCCATTTCTATAACGGCACATGGAATGAATTTTTGCTATATGCGTACAAGATCGATTCCGGCGACAAGCTGGCCAATAAAAAAGATGACTATACCTTGGACCTTGTGGATATTCCTTCCGCGCCGGACGAGGATTGGATGCCTCCTCTGAACACCCTCAAGTGGCGTGTGGAGTTCTATCTGACGCGCTTCAAGACCGGCAAGGAGTTCTGGGATTTCGCAAACAAGAGCTGGGGCGACGCGGTGAAGGAATTCACTATTCCAGACGGGAATCTCAAGACGGATGTCGCACAGATTGTTGCGCCGGGCGACACGGACGAGCAAAAGGCCCGCAAGATTTACGCCGCCGTGCAGAAGATGGACAACACCAGCTTCAGCCGCGCAAAGTCCAAGGCCGAACGCAAGAAAGAGAAGATCAAAGACGTTCATAACGCCCATGATTTGTGGAAGCAGCAGAGCGCCACGGATGACGGTATCGCCATGCTTTATGTGGCCATGGCCCGCGCCGCCGGTCTGACGGTTTGGCCGATGAGAGTGGTCAATCGCAACCGCGCCGCCTTCGATGCGAGCTATCTTTCCACCTACCAACTGGACGATAACATCGTGATTGTCGAGTTAGGCGGAAAAGATGTTTATCTGGACCCCGGCCAGAAGATGTGCCCTTTCGGCAGCCTGAGCTGGAAGCACGCGTTTACTTCCGGCTTGCGGCTCACCGCCAAAGGCGCGGAGATTGCCACGACCCCGGCCATCTCTTTCAAGGGATCGACGATCCAGCAGACTGCGGATCTAACCGTGGACGAAACCGGCAATGTGAAGGGAACGGCCCGTGTGGCGATGACCGGGCCGGAGGCGCTTTACTGGCGTCAACTGGCGCTGGAAAACGACGAGGCGGAGGTCCGGAGGCAGTTCATCGAGTCGATGCGCAACGATCTTCCGGAAGGCGTGCAGGCAGACTTCGATCATTTTCAGGGCTTGGATGACCCCTCGGTGAACCTCATCGGCTTGGTAAACGTCTCGGGTTCTCTCGGTTCGGTCACCGGTAAGCACTTTTTCCTGCCCGGTCTCTTTTTTGAATCTCGCTCCAAGCATCCGTTTGTGGCGCAGGACAAGCGCGTGACGCCCATCGATCTACACTATCCGAAGATGACGCAAGATGAGGTGGTGTATCACCTGCCTGCCGGTTATACCGTTGAGAGCACGCCGAAGACCTCTGACGTGACCTGGCCCAATCACGCCCTTCTTCGCATCGCATCCGACGCAAAGGAGAATACGGTGAAGATTCAGCGCGCTTTCATCCGCAACTTTACACTGCTCGATTCCAAGGAATACAACGATCTGCATGACCTATATTTGAAAGTGGCCGCCGCCGATCAGCAACAGTTAGTCCTCACCCGCGTCAAAACAGAAAAAGGAAACTGACGATGCGCATTTCTCCCCTGGATTTTTCGATCCGCGTTCTGGCTGCCGGCATTTTGCTGGCGGCTTGCACTCCCGCCCACGCTGGCTTGTTCGGCGGCGACAAGCATGATCCCGCACCGCAGTGGGGACTGGATGCGGCCAAGACGCCTACGCCGGCGGATGTGAAGGACGCCGCGTACGTCGTACTCTTCGATGAGTATGTGGAAACGGTGGACGCGCAGGGCCGGGCCGTCGAACGCGAGCGCAGAGCCAAGCGCATCCTCAAGCCGCAGGGCCGCCAGGTGGCCTGCGAAGTCCAATACGATGTGGACGAGAAGGTCAACTATTTCCGCGAGTGGACGATTGCCGCCGATGGCAAGCAGTATCAGGCGCAGGATACGGATTTTGTGGATGTGGGCGATTTGGAGGTTCCTATCATGCTTTCCACCGCCAAAACCCGCGTGGTGCGTCCGCCCGCCGCGGATGTGGGCGCGGTGGTGATCTGCGAGTCCGAGGAGTTGCTTGCTCCTTATCAGCAGGAGCAGGTCTGGGAGATCCAGAGCGGCATTCCCATCGCTTTTCAGGCCCTCGAAGTCGATCTTCCCGCTGGCCGCGCACATACCGAGGCATGGCACAAATACAGCCCCGTCAAGCCGGTGGAGGTAGCGCCCAATCACTGGCGCTGGGAGATCAAGAATATGCCGGCGCTGGACCTGCGGGAGCTGAAGTCGGGGCCGGAATGGGTGGCGCTGGCCGCGCGTATGTCCGTGCAATGGGGCGATGCCGCCGTGGAAGGCAAGGACAATCAGTGGCGGGCGATCGGGGAGTGGACCGGCACGCTGGAGGCTAACCGCCCCGATCCATCGCCGGAGATCATCGCCCAGGCGCAGAGCCTGATCGCCGGAGCGCCGGATTTCTACACCAAGCTCAGCCGCATCACTGAGTACATTCAGAAGAACATTCGTTACTTCATCGTGATGCGCGGCATCGGCGGCTGGCAGGCCAACCACGCCGGCGACATCTTCCGCAACCGCTACGGCGACTGCAAGGACAAGACGACGCTGCTGATCTCCATGCTGCAAGCGGCGGGCATTCATGCGGTTTACCTGCCCGTTGACAGTCATCGGGGCTACGTCGATCCGGAGGCGCCCTCGCGCTACGGCAACCACATGATTACGGCCATCGAGATTCCGTCCGATGTGCAGGATGCGCGCCTCAAGGCCATCGTCAAAGCCAGGGACGGCAAGCGCTATCTGATCTTTGATCCCACCGACGAGCGCACCCCGGTGGGTAATCTGAGATCCGAATTGCAAGGCGGCTATGGAACCCTGGCCGCCGGTCCGGCCAGCCAGGTGATTGCGCTTCCCGTGCTTGATCCAGAGGCCAACGGCACGGAGCGCAAGGGGGTCTTCACCCTAGCGGCGGATGGCACGCTGACCGGCGCGGTGGATAGCTCACACATTGGTCCCACCGGCGCTGAACTGCGTTCGATGTTGAAATACACCGATGAGAAGGAGCGGCGGGAGTACTGGGAGCGCGTGGTTGCCGAATCGCTTCCCGGCGTTACGCTCGACTCTTTTGAATTCACCCAGCCGCCGGCGCTGGACAAACCGCTGGAACTCCACTACAAGGTGACGGCGCGGCAGTACTCGCATCAGGCCGGCTCGCTGCTGCTGGTGCGCCCGCGCGTTCTGGGCAGCGATGCACGGCCCTTCGACGACAAGCCGCGCGTCTATCCCATCGACCTGGGCGCAACCGGCCGCTGGCATACTTCTTTCGACATCAACGTCCCCGCCGGCTACGCCATCGATGAGACGCCCGACCCGGTGGCGCTGGATTTGGACTTCGCCAGCTACCACTCGACGGTCACGGCCAAGGGGAGCGTGCTGCACTACGAGCGGGAGTATGTGGTGCGCCAAGTGGAGATTCCGGCGGCCAGGGTCGCGGATTTTCGCCGTCTGGAGTCCACCATCCTGGCCGACGAAAAGAACGCCGCCGTGCTGAAAAAGCAGTAGAAATAGTTCTCAGTTGTCAGTTCTCAGTTGTCAATAGAGAACCTGAGCCTGGGTGCCTCCCGGTTTCGATTTTGAGACCGAGGAAACCATGTTCGTCCGGGATTTCCCCAAAAAATCGGCCTTCCATAAGAATAATGCTTCACAAATGGTGCAACTTGTGGCCTATACTGCCAGTAGAGCCGGATTTTCGCGCAGCGCGGAATTCCCCTCGACTTGACTATGGCCATGGCCCAGCCCAAAAAACGCGCCGCTGAACCCTCCGCCATCCCCGACCGGCTGTACTTCAAGATCGGCGATGTGGCGCGCATCTGCGGCGTGGAGACGTATGTTCTGCGCTTTTGGGAGACGCAATTTCCGCAGCTCAAACCCAATAAAAGCGGGACCGGCCAGCGACTGTATCGCCGCAGCGATGTGGAACTAGCGCTGCGGATCAAGCAGTTGGTCCACGTCGAGGGCTTTACGCTGGCAGGCGCGCGTCAGGCGCTGGAGCAGGTCAACCGCGCCCCTGGTTTGTTTGTGGAAGCGCAGGCGGTTGCCGCGGCTCCTGCGCAGACGCCGGAGCCGGTTGCGGCGGTGATCCAGAGAGCATGCGCCGAACTGCGCAAGATTGCGGAAATTCTGGCTGCGGACGAAGCTCAGCCGGCTCGTCTGGTCTCCCATCCTATCCGCAAAAACAAAGACGCGGCGAGGGTGGGGCGCCCGGCTACATCGGGGACGCTTTTTCCGCTGTGAAATGTTTTGCTTGGCGGGCATTCTGGTATCCCACGAAAAGAGAGAAAGCCCGGGCCTAAAGGCCCATCCATTCCGCACGCATTCAGGGGCCTGAAGGCCCCTGCTCCCTCCGTTTCCTTTCCCTCTGTTTCCTTTCCCTCCATTTCCTCCCGTCTATGACAGAAGAGGAATTCTCCTGTTGCTGTAGAGTCCACGTGGACCAGGAGGTCCACGCCACAGCCGACCAGGAGGTTGATTATATGACAGCG
>CAYVGW010000224.1:0-5976 GCA_964450895.1 uncultured Occallatibacter sp.
CAACTACCTGCTCCGCTTGCTCGGATGCTCAGATTAAGATGCGTTTGCCCTGGGGATTGAAGCCAGGGCAATCGCATTTGAATCGGACGCGATCATTTTGAAAGGGCACGGCTTCAGCTGTGCCGCAAATGATGGGAAAAAATCCTGGACTTTAGCCCCTAAGGGATGGTTTTGAAGGTGAAAACCATCCCTCGGCGGCTAAAGCCGGTGCTTTTGTGCTCTGGCAATCGGCACGGCTGAAGCCGTGCCCTTTCAAAACCGCTCTGTCTCACAACTTCAAATCCAAATGCGATTGCCCTGGGATTGCCGTACCGGAATCCCATGACCTAACACAGGCTGAAAATCATGGCTCTGGCGCACCTTGGAGAGTTTTCCGGGCTGAAGGAACGCCGATTGTGTTTTACTGTTCAAGGAGTTCGGTGGAAGGAATGCTGACCTTTCCAACACGCGCCGGGAGATGGGTGGTTCTGGCGGCCTTTCTGGGCGCAGCGCAACTTGCAGGCGCGGCGGAGTGCTCCGGCCCGGCGGCTCTGGAGGCGCGTCTCGACAACCATCCCGATGCCGGCGCCTATGCCGCGTTGGGCCTGTGGTTCAACGAAAATCATCAGGCGGCTTGCGCGGTCGAGGCCTTTCAGACCGCGCTCAAGCTGGATTCCGCATCAATGGGCGCGCAGGACGGATTGGCCAAGGCGCAGATCGCGGTTGGCGATTTCGGGGCCGTGATCAGCCGGTTGCAGAGCGTCCAGCGCGACGAGAATCTGAACCTCGATCTGGCCGCTGCTTACCGGGCTGAGGATCGGTTCGATGAGGCCGCGGAGGTGCTGACTGAAGGGCTGAAGATTGATCCGGCTTCTGACGGGCTAACCGGGGCGCTGGTCTCGCTCGACATTCACGTAGCGCACCCAGCGGCGGCGCAGGCGGTGGCGGAAAAGCTGGCCCGCCGGAAGCCCCGCGATCTGGAGGCGCAGCGCATCTATCTGCGGACCCTGGTGATCAATGGAGACAGTGAGGCCGCGCCGCTGGGCCGCAAGCTGCTGGCGCAGGCCCCGCATGACGCCGATCTTCTGGATATGAATGGATTTCTAGAGCGCAAGGCGGGCGACTATTCCGCGGCCCGCAAGCACTTGGAAGAAGCGGTAGCCCTGAATCCCAACTACTATTACTCGCACTACAATCTCGGTCTTGTTCTGGCGCAGCTTCAGGAGGCGGCCGGGGCCAAGCGAGAGCTGCAAAAAGCGATTGAGCTGGGCGCCACCGAACCAGAGGCGCACTTTGAGCTGGCCAAGGTTCTGCGCGCGCTGGGCGAGACGGATGCGGCGCAGGAGCAGCTCAAGCTCTACCGGCAACGGCTGAAGGAAGAGTCGGACAAGTCAGTCGCCATCCTCAAATCGACGCAGGCCGAAGAGGCCGCCAAGGCCGGAGACAACCAGAAGGCCGCCGCGCTTTTTCGCGAGGCCTGCGCTGCTCTGCCGGACAATTCCTCGCTCGCCTATCGGCTGGCGCTGGTCTTGAATAAGCTGGGCGATCTGGCCGGGGAGCGCGCCGCGCTGCAGCAGGCCGTCCAGGCCGATCCGGAGTTTGCGCAGGCGCACTACCAGCTTGGCTACGTGGAGTTGCACGACGGCGCACCAGCCGCGGCGGAGGAGCAGTTCCGGCTGGCAGTCAAGGCTGCGCCCAAGTTTGTGCAGGCCTGGGTGGCGTTGGCGGCTACGCTGGGCATGGAGAATCGGCTCCAGGATGCGCGGGAGGCCGTGGCCAATGCGCTCAAGCTGGAACCGGAGAATGCCGCCGCGCAGGAACTGAGCAAGAAGCTGGCGGCTGCGCAGGAGCAGCACTGATGAGCGAGAAAAAGATCAGTTCCTGGACGCGCCGCCGGCTGCTGAAGAGCATCCCCGCTGCTCTTGCTCCCGCTCTGCTTGCCGGCAGGCTGAGGGCGGCGCTTCCGGCGGCCAAGCCCACCGCGCCGTTCTCGCGCTTTGTGGATGTGGCCCAGCAAGCCGGCCTGACCGAGACGATGGTC
The DNA here is from genome assembly GCA_964450895.1 of uncultured Occallatibacter sp. Lineage (GTDB taxonomy): Bacteria > Acidobacteriota > Terriglobia > Terriglobales > Acidobacteriaceae > Telmatobacter. Next base: position 2,021 of record CAYVGW010000224.1, read on the forward strand.
TACGGCGATCCAGGCCACTTCACCTACATTGTCGAATCCATGGGCAGCGGCTGCGCCTATCTCGACTACGACAACGACGGCTGGATGGACATCTTCGTCCTCGGCGGACGGCGGCTCCAAAATACTCCGCCCAACGCCAGCAACCGGCTCTACAAGAACAATCGCGACGGCACATTTACCGACGTGACCGTCAAGGCCGGCCTCTTCGGCTCCGGCTGGGCGCAGGGCGTTTGCGTGGGCGATTACAACAACGACGGCTTTGAGGATCTCTTCCTCACTTACTACGGCCAGAACCGCCTCTATCGCAACAATGGCGACGGCACGTTTACCGACGTGACGGCCAAGGCTGGATTGCTTCATCCCGCCACGCGCTACAGCACCGGGTGTACATTTTTTGATTACAACCGCGATGGGCTGCTGGATCTGTTTGTCTCCAACTATTTGGAGATTGATCTGGCGACCGCGCCCAAGCCCTCGCTGGCCGTACCCAACTGCAACTTTCAGGGCGTGGCGACGATGTGCGGCCCGCTGGGCCTGCCCAAGGCCCGCAACTATCTGTATCGCAACAATGGCGACGGCACATTCACCGATGTTTCCCAGGAGTCCGGCATCGCCGGCTTCACCGGGTCGTACGGGCTGACGGCCATCAGCTTTGATGCCGACGAGGACGGCTGGCCGGACATCTTCGTGGCCTGCGATTCGACGCCCTCGATGCTGTTGCTGAATAACCACGACGGCACCTTCCGCGAGGAGGCGCTCTTCCGCGGCGTGGCTCTGAGCGGCGACGGGCGGCAGATGGGCGGCATGGGCGTCTGCGCGGGCGACTACAACCTGGACGGCCACACCGACCTGGTGAAGACGCATTACTACAATCAGGCCGCGGGCCTCTACCGCAACGACGGCAAAGGCAGCTTCGACGATGTGACCATCGAAGCCGGACTCGCCAAGGAAACCCGCTTTGTCTGCTTTGGCGCGGGGCTGGTTGACTTTGACAACGACGGCTACCCGGATATTCTGCTCTCCACCGGCAGCGTCTACCCGGAGGTGGATAACCTGTATCCGAATTATCCGGCGCGCAGCCCGCGCATTCTCTTTCGCAACCGGGGCGATGGCTCGTTCGCCGAGATGGGCGCGGAGGCCGGTCCGGGCATCAGCGCGCGCCATATGGGCCGTGGCGCGGCCTTTGGCGACTTCGACAACGACGGCGACATGGACGTGCTCATCATGAATGTGAATGAGCCGCCCAGCCTGCTGCGCAACGACGCGCCGCCGGGAAATCACTGGATCAAGATTCGGCTGGAAGGCACAAAGAGCAATCGCAGCGCCATCGGCGCGCGGGTGCTGGCGCGCTACGGCGGCAAGACGCAGGCGCAGGAGGTGTTGAGCGCCTCCAGCTTTCTTTCCGCCAATGACCCCCGGCTGCACTTCGGACTGGGCGCGGCCACCACCGTAGACATTGAAATTCATTGGCCGCTGGGCGCGGTGGAGAAGTTTCCCGGGCTGGCCGCCGGCCAATTGGTCACCATCCGCGAAGGCCAGGGAATTGTGAAGGGGCGGGCGTTTCGCTAGAGCGGAACCATCCTTGCGGTAGCCGGAGAGAGCGCGATCCCAGACATGAATGCGATGACGTTCACAGTCTCACAGTTTCACAGTAAATAGGGGGGGGGAGGGGTGCGTGAAAATCCGCTAACTCCTTTGTTTTGAGAGGGAGTTGGACGAATTGCATGGCAAAAGGCGGTCAAAATTGGCGAAAAAAGGCACAAAAAACCTCTTTTTTGCACTCAAAATCGGGGAAAATTGGCCGGAATGCGTGCGTGAACTGCCTGACAAGAACGAAGAAACAAAGAATTGCATACCGGGAGGGAGGGACGACTTAGATAGATGAAATTTGCCGAGAGTACGATTCTCTCCCTTTTCCTTCCTGTTCATTCCTCTCTCCTTCTCTTTCGTAGTATGCACAAACAGGGGATAAAGATCGGCAAAAATCCTGAAGAAAAAGATGGCGGGATACGGTTCGTGGTTCCCACTCTTCCACAATTCAAAAACAGACCCTTCGACTTCGCTCAGGACAGAGGGATGGGCACCCTGCGTGTACATGATTCCATTATTTATGTACATCCGTGGTAAGATAGGGGCCTGGAGGGCGAGATGGGAACAGCAACCGCCACGGTGGTTCACAAGCATTTCCGCCTGGACGCCGCCAAGCTCAAGCGCGCGCAGAAGTTGTTCGGCGCGCCGACGGAGACCGAGACCGTCGAGCGCGCCCTTGATCTGGCGATTGCCGAAGAGGAGCGCACCCGGCGCGTTCTTTTGGCGCACGAGGAGTTCTTCCGCAGCGGCATTGAGATTCGGGATGCTTTCGGCGCGCTCGGCGAGGGCGTGCTGGGCAAGTAACGGATGAAAGTCCTCTTCGACGCCTCGATTTATATCCGCTCGCTGCGCGACGATGGGGCGGCTGGTCTCGCCCTGCTTCGCTGGCTGGGGCCTGCGCCGATCTGGTGCTCCTCGGTGGTGCTGGAAGAGTTGTACGCCGGAGTGAGTTCCAGAGACCATCGCATCCTCCAAAAGCTGGAGCTGGAGTTTGAGCAGGCGAACCGTTTGCTGGTTCCCAACCAGCGCGACTGGAGCCGCGCCGGCCAACTCCTGAACCGCATCGCCAACAAGTACGGCACCGAGAGCATCGGCCGCTCGCGCCTGACCAACGATGCGCTGATCGCAGTCAGCGCCGCCCGCTGCGGCATTGAAGTGATCTCCGCGAACGCGCGGGACTTCGCCCGCCTCGCGGAGTTTTGCCCGCTGCAATGGCGTGTGGGGTGTGCAGATCGACCGCGACCAACCATCCGCCTACGCCCAGCGCAAAGCCATGATCCAAGCCGAAGCCGAGCGCTGGCTCAGCCCCAACCTCAATTACTATCCCATATTAGAGTGTGCAGTTGAGAACTCAGTTGCTAAAAGCGAGACTTTAGGCACTCAGCGATGTATGATCTCTTGATGATCCAAAAAGTTGATTTGCTGCATATCTTTTGTGACGAGGCTGGATTTACTGGCAACAGATTACTTGACGCTGAGCAAGAGATTTTCTCATACGCGGCAGTGGCAATGGAACCAAGTGAAGCAACTGATGTGGTCTCCCGCCTTCGACGTGATTTCAGGCTACAAGCGCCCGAACTGAAAGGAGCAACGCTAATTGGTCGGCCTCAAGGGAGAAAGGTCGTTACGCAGATATTAAAGGAATGTGCGGGAAGATACTTAGTTGTTGCACACCTTAAACCGTATGCGTGTGCTTCCAAGTTTTTTGAATACATCTTTGAGCCAGCAGTCTCGGACTTCAATTCATTTCTTTATGGAATCGACTTTCACCGATTCATTGCGACAGTCCTATTTGTTTATTTCCGTGCAAGTGACAAATCCGCAGAAGATATTCTGGAAGATTTTGTAACCTTTGTACGTCGAGGAGACAAAAAAGCACTGCAAAGCATTTTCCCAACTGGAATTACTACAAACTACCGCGATGATTTTTTGTCTGCCATCGGAACCTTTGCATTACTCCATCAAGAAGACATAATAAATGAAGTGAAGTCATTTACCGAACCGGGTGTCCCAAATTGGATTCTTGACTTAACCACTACATCATTGTTTGGGTTACTAGCAGCTTGGGGAGAAAAGGCAAGACAGCTCGAAGTAATTTGTGATGAATCCAAACCCATAAAGGTTGATATGCTTGTTTTTGATTCTATGGTAAATCGAAAGGATTCCTTGTATGTTCATTTTCAGAACAAGAAAAGCCCTTTGAGCTTTAACTTGAGGTCACCTCTGCGTATGGCCGACTCAAAGAGCATACCTGGATTGCAAATTGCCGATGTAATAGCGTCCACAACTGCTCAGGTATTGAAAGCTGCTTATTGAGCCGGTCTCGCAAATTCGGACACAGCGTTAAGTGGAGGTTTTGTTCTTCC
>CAYVGW010000225.1:0-5853 GCA_964450895.1 uncultured Occallatibacter sp.
ACAGTCCATGATTTCATAACAAAATCATATCACTTAATTACGGATAAGCTCTAAGTCGCGCTATGACCAGGAACTCAAATGGGGCCTCTTTAATCCGCGGGTTGGCTTCGCCTATCGTTTGACGGACAAAACGGTTGCCAAGGGCGGCTTTGGCATGTCTTTCCTGCCCAGCAATGGACAAGCCTCGGCCTCGCCGATCACCGCGGCCAACAACACGGTCACACCGGGCAACGTCTTCCCGTCGATCTACAATCCCTGCAACCCGTCGGGAACCTGGCTGCAGAATGCCTACGAGAATTTCAGCGGCGCACCATTCCCGCCTCCGGGCAACTGCGCCTCAGTTGGACCCGCCGCGGCTGACGGTGGATCGTTCGCCCAGCCTACGGGCCGCAGTTCGGACTATCGCACAGCGGTATACGGCAGCTCAATCTCCGTGCAGATTCCCACTTTCAAGACGCCCATGGCAACCCAGTGGAACCTCTCCATGGGGCAGGACTTCGGCCGGGGCCTGTCGCTGGAAGCCGGTTACGTGGGCGCCAAGGGCACTCACCTGCCCAACAATGGCAACGGCAACATCAATCAGTTGCCGGAGAGCGCCATCAGCACTTACAAGAGCTCCTGCGACGGCTCTTCATCAGCTTGCACGCTGATTTCCAATGGCGGCGTGAATGCCACCGGTCAAGCCCTGCTCCCCTTTCCGCAGTACGTCGGAGTGACGCAGAACCGCCAGTACTGGGGCGCGTCGATCTATCACGGACTGCAAGCCCGCTTGCAGAAGCACTTCCAGCAGGGCAGCTCCGCCCAGGTGTCTTACACTTGGTCGAAGATGATCAGCGACGTTGACTCCCTCTACAGCTTTGTCGAGGCATCGACGGTCGGCTCCGGCCCGCAGGACCAGTACAACCACAAGGCGGAGCGTTCGCTTTCCAGCTTTGATACTCCGCAGCTCGTCATGGTCAGCTACTTCCTGGCTCTGCCCATGGGCAGGAATCAGAGGTTCTTGCACGATGCCAATGGCATGGTCAACGCCATCGTCGGCGGCTGGGGCATCAACGGAATCACCACCTTCCAAAAGGGCTTCCCGCTGTCGTTCGCGGCGCAGGCTACCACCCTGAGCAGTGACTTCAACGCCGGAACCCCGCGCCCGAACATCACCTCCGGCTGCACGCAGTCGGTCTCCGGTTCGCGCAAGGATCGCCTGGGCGAGTGGTTCAACACCAGTTGCTTTACGCAGCCTGGTAACTTCTCCTTCGGCAACGCTCCCCGCTCTTCGAACCAATTGCGCGCCGATGGCATCGACAACTGGGATCTTTCGGCCGTCAAGAAGACCGCTCTTCACGCAGGACAGGATCTGGAGTTCCGCGCTGAATTCTTCAACGTAGCCAACCACGCCCGCTTTGCAGCCCCCGACACCACCGTCGGCGACTCCATCTTCGGCATGGTGACCTCTACCGCGAACAAGCCGCGTCTGATGCAGTTCGCATTGCGCTACAACTTCTAGCGGCAGCACGGGTGGAGAACGCCTTTCGCGGTTCTCCACCCATTTTTTTCCTGCCCCGCAACGTTCGGCGGCTATGCCAAAATCCGCGGAAATCAGCCCGAACGGATACAGCTTGGTGTTGGCTGATCTGTCAAACGATGGATCAGGCAGCAATCATGGTCTCCTCTTTTTCTCGACTTGCGGGACGCCGGCAAAGCGCCCTGCGTTTTCCAATCTGGAGCTGTCCCAGCTCCCTTCAAACTCACGGAGGAATCACAGATGTTTCGCAAAATCGCAACTGCACTTCTTTTTCTGGCCTTCGCCTGCCTGGGCGCCCACGCCGCGGACTTCAACGGCAAATGGTCGGCGCAATTCGACACACCCGTTGGCACGCAGAAGTACACCTATGAATTCCATGTGGATGGGGCCAAAGTAACCGGCAAGGCCATCAGCGAACATGGCGAGGTCGCCATCCAGGAAGGAAAAATCGACGGGGACACCATTACCTTCGTCGAAGTGGCCAGCCACGATGGCATGGAGATGCGCATTGTTTATACCGGCAAGATCACCGGCGATAGCATTCACTTCACTCGCCAGGTGGGCGATTTTGCGACCGACGATTTGACCGCCCAGCGCGTGAAATAAAAATCCGCCGCCTCTGGCGGGAGGCTTCTCGGAGCTGGGCCTAAGCCCGATGCGGTTTGCCCAGCTCAATCAGTACTCTGGAATTGACCTTTGGCCTGTCTTCGGGCAGGCCTCGATTTTTCACCGAATAGACGCTGCTCTGTGCAAAAATTAATCCGTATCCAGACTTTCAGGAGGCATTTGGAATGCGCGTCAATGTTCTCTTCTTTGGAGTTTTAAGAGATTGGATGGGAACCGGCGAAACCGCGTTTAAAATTGCCGATGGCGCGACGGTTGCGGACTTGCTGCGCCACCTGGAAGCACTCCGGTCTTCATCCATGATGCGGGGAATCGCGGTCAGCGTGAATGCCGAATTCGCCGCGCAGACGAAGATATTGCAAGACGGAGACGAGGTCGCTCTGCTGCCCCCGGTCTCCGGGGGATGCGGTGACAATGAATCTCATGCTCCAGAATCCTGGCCGCCGGAGGGAAAGACGCTGCTGGTCCACGCGCCCATCGCCCTGGAAGAAGCGGTCCGCCGCGCCAAGCAGGCGGAAGATGGCGCCGTGGTGGTCTTTGACGGCATTGTGCGCAACCATTCCCAGGGCCGACAGACTCTCTTCCTCGATTATGAGGCTTACGAGGCGATGGCTGCAAAGAAGCTCGATGAGCTGGCGCAGGATGCCAGAAGCCGATTTGGCGTCCGCCACGTGACCATCCTTCATCGCCTGGGGCGGTTGGAGATCGGCGAGAGCGCCGTCTTGATCGTGGTCGCCTCGGGGCATCGCGCCGCCGCCTACGAGGCCAGCCGCTGGATCATTGATTCACTCAAGAAGGTGGTTCCTATCTGGAAAAAGGAGACCTTTGCGGATGGCGCGGTCTGGGCGGATGGCGATCCCTTTCCAGACGGCGTGGGGATTGTGTCGGCGTAAAGTGGCCGCGCCAATGGAAGGAACACGGACTCGCGGTGAAATCAATGCACAATACGCTCTTGCCGCAGGCAGCAAACAAGGCTGACGCGCGGGGCTTTGTCCTGGCCGGCGGAAGCTCCAGCCGCATGGGCCGCGACAAGGCTTTGGTGCAGGTGGGCGGGCGTCCGCTGATTGAACATGCGCTGACCATTCTTCACGATGCTGAATTGCCGGCTGCCATCGCCGGGGCGCGCGCGGACCTGCATATGTTTGCCCCGGTGATCGAGGATCGGGAAGAAGGCCGCGGGCCTTTGGCAGGCATCTGCTCTGCGCTGCAATCCTCCGATTGCCGCTGGGCTGTCTTCCTCACGGTCGATATGCCGCTGCTGCCCGCGCCGTTGCTTGATTTTTTGCTGCAAATCGCCATCGAAACCGATGCTGCGGCGGTCGTCGCGTCGCTGGTGGGCTTTACGCACACCTTCCCGGCGGTCTTGGATCGCGGCCTTCTCGGTTCACTTGCCGAGCGGCTGAAAGAAGGGAACAACCGGTGTTTGGAGGCAATTCAAGAGGCTTCCTCCAGCCTAGGCAAGCCCATGATCGTTGTGGATCTGGAAAAGAGTATCGAGTATGGATCGATTCACCATCCACTCAACCTGCCTCTGCCATCCTGGTTTCTCAATGCGAATTATCCGGACGATCTTCCCTTGGTCGAAGAATGCTTTGCCGGAAAGCCGAGAGAAGGCGTCTTACGGTTGTCTCCCCGAAAGAGGCGGTCTTGAGAGGCGCTGGATTCAATTTCATGAACTGAAGAAGATTTCACAACAGAATGCACTTTTCCAACCAAAGGAGTTTATCTCAATGGCACTACGATTTGCAACGATTCTCAGATCCTCCGCCATCCTTCTGTGCCTTGCCGGCGCAGTCATGGCCGTGCGGGCGCAAGATATTCCTGCGCCTCCGGTACTGCAAGCGGTTATGCCCGCCACGGAGTGCGACAAGCTGGCGTCTGCTGACATCAGCGCCGCCGTGGGCGCGCCGACGCACATCACCTCCGCCAAAGCCGTTCCCGGCGCCAAGCCGGCACCCTATTGCGACGTGCAAGGGTACGTTGAGCCGGCCATCAAATTCGAGGTTCGCCTGCCCCTTGACCATTGGACGCAGCGCTTTGTGCAGACCGGTTGCGGAGGCCTCTGCGGACACCTGGAGATTCGCCTGGACAAGGATGACGGCTGCCTGCCGGCCACCAACGGCGAGATGGCGCTGGCCTCCACGGACATGGGCCACTCCGGCAGCATGGATGGCAGCTTTGGCGCGCAGGATTACCAACTGCGCATTGACTTCGCCTATCGCGGCGTTCACCTTACCGCGCTGGCGGCCAAGGCGCTGATCGAGAAGTTCTACGGGCAGGCGCCCAAGTACTCCTACTTTGCCGGCTGCTCGGATGGCGGGCGCGAGGCATTGATGGAAGCGCAGCGCTTTCCCGACGACTTCAATGGCATCACCGCCGGCGCCCCGGCGATGAACTTCACCACGCAGAACACCTTCTATCACGGCTGGAATACGGTGATCAACGCCGGAGCCGATGGACAGCCCATCCTCACAGCAGATAAACTTCCCATCCTGCACAAGGCGGCGCTGGAGCAGTGCGATGCCGCGGATGGCCTGAAAGACGGGCTGATCAGTGATCCGCTGGCCTGCCATGTCGATGCATCGGTGACGGAATGCAAACCAGGTCAGGAGCAGACGGCGTGCCTCACCCCCGCCCAAGTCAACGTGGCCCGCGAGATCTACGCCGGGGCGCATGACACGAAGGGAAACAAACTTGTTCTCAGCGGCCCGCTGCCCGGTTCCGAACTGGCGTGGCAGGGCGTTTACATTGCCGGAGCCGGCCAGAAGATGATCATGAGTCCGATGATCTCCAGCGGTGCGCTGAAGAACCTGGTCTATGAGAAGAATCCTCCGTCCAGCTATACGCTGAAGGATCTCAAATTCGACCGCGAGACATTCGAGGCGACGACCAAGCTGCATGATCTCTACGATGCCACCGATCCGGACCTCACGCCGTATGCCTCGTCTGGAGGAAAGCTGATCCTCTGGCATGGACTGGCCGACCCGCACATCTCCCCGCTGAACACCATCGCGTACTACACAGCGATGGAAAAGCTGATGGGCAAGGCCTCCGTGGACAAATTCGCTCGCTTGTACCTCTTCCCCGGCGGCTATCATTGCGGCGGTGGCGAGGGGCCCTTCGAGATGAATCTGATGGGCGCGATCATGGCCTGGGTGGAGGGATCACACGCTCCGAATGAGTTGATTGCCTCGCAAAAGGCCGATGGGCCGCACGCACCAATCAACGGTGTACCTCCCGCGGGAACTCAGCGGATGGGACCGCCTCCGGGAGCGGATCAGGGTGGACCTCCGATGGGCCCAGGCGGCATTCCCCACGAGATGGCCGGCGGACCGCAGGCCAATGCCGCGCCGGGTGTTGCTGCCAAGCCGGATCGCACCCGGCCAGTCTATCCCTATCCCTACACGGCGAAGTACGCGGGCAAGGGCAGCATTGACGATGCGAAGAACTTCGTCCGGGGCGACCGGCAGCCTGTTCCGGCGGCGCTGCTGAACTGGCTCGGCGCATCCTTCTACACGCCGCACTACGAAGTCTGGTGTACGGGCAATGGCGCGGAGATGAGCTGCAAGCCGGCGTCAAAATAACGCAACATTCTGCAAAAAAGCGAGCGTGGACCGGGAGGTCGGTGCTACGATTTGGTGCGCCCAGCATGGGCGCACTCTTACGGGTGCAAGTCCCGTCACAAGCTGGTCACAGCGAGTGAAGTGAAG
>CAYVGW010000226.1:0-5850 GCA_964450895.1 uncultured Occallatibacter sp.
AAGCAGGGCAGAACGCCGCCACCGGATGCATAAGACCACCAGGAGAGGGAAAATAATATAGAACTGTTCCTCAACGCCCAAAGACCAAACGTGAAGCAAGGGCTTCTCTGCGGCTATCTGCATGAAGTAGCCGGTATCTCCCCAGAAATACACGTTTGCAACAAAAGCCAGGGTTGCGAATAGGCTCTTCGCATAACCTTTCAAATCGATAGGCAGAAGCAATGCGATAGCCAGTGCGGTGACCACAATGAGGAGGGAAAGCAGCGCTGGCATGATCCGCCGAACGCGGCGTTCATAAAAGCGCGCGATCGAGAATTTTCCACTGAGCGCCTCCCGGTAGATAACATTGGTGATCAGATATCCAGATAAGACGAAGAAAATATCCACTCCCAAATAACCGCCTGGAAGAAGATTGGACTTCAGGTGATACGCAATTACTGACAGCACCGCCACGGCGCGCAGCCCGTCTATGTCTGGGCGGTACTCAGTTTGATGACTATCGGAAGTTCCACGTCCGTCTTGCATTTATCCTCCGGTGCTGATGATGCGGAAATGCGAAATAAGTTCGAGACTTTGGTTAATAATCTGGCCCTATGGCGCAGGGTTTACCGTCATGCCGGCATCGCCATCAGAAACCGTGCGAAAGAGCGCGTTCAAGCAGAACAGCACGCTGAAGATGACGCAGGAAGATGCCAGAAGGATTTTGCAGAATTGGGGCAAATGGGCCTGGGCTGTCAGATCGAAGAAAGGGGAGCCGAGGGCTATGGTCGTCACGGCCAGTAATGCACCATGAAGGGGCCGGGTGGGGGTGCGAAGAGCCTTTACCCAGAAGATTGCAAGAGCGATGAAGGCAACGGTATAAGCATGACGCCATGAAACAGGCGCGATGCACACAGCCGCCAGGCTGAAGATGGCAATCGTGGCTGCTCTCGATGCGCGGTCGATCTGACGGCGATTGCGCCATGCAAGGAAGATGCAGGCGAGATAAAAAAGGCCACTGGCGATTTTCTCGATGATCGATAGAGCGTAAGGTGGATTGGCCATGACTTCCAGTACGGATTCAGGGGTGAGGATTTTTCCGTAGAATAGCCATGCCACAAGTGAGCCAAGGGTCTTGTTCAACACGCTTGGAATGCCGCTGCCCATGGCTGAGATGACTTTGGGATAGACGCTTACGGTGGGGAATCCGTTGATGCCGGCCATCACGGCAACAAGGCCCAGAGATAAACCAAGATAAGAAACAATCCATCGCCGGTCTTTCCAGATGAAGAAGAGCGGAAGAAGCATGACGGGAGTGATTTTGAGGGCTGTTGCGAGAGCAAAAGCAGCGGCCGAAAGGATGATACGGTTGTCGAAGTAGGCAACGATGCCGACGATCCAGAGCGCGAGCATGACGATTGTGATCTGTCCGATGAAGATGGTCTCGCTGATGGGAAAGAAACTGTAGGCGGCCAAGGCGAGCGCCGCAAATTCAAAGCTGAGAATGGAGATGCGCAGCATCCGGGCAAGCAGCAGAACGGACGCCAGTACAAGGATGATATTGAAGATGCGCCAAAGAGTAGCCGCGAGATGGGGCGGAAGCTGGGAGAAAGGAGCGAGAAGGTCGGCAAGAAGAGGAGGGTAAAGGTAAAGCGTGACCTCGCTGATTCCCGACGATCTGGCGTGTGCAGAGAGCTTACTGCTAGCCGGGGCAATGCGGAGTTGCGGGTTTGTATCCGTCGCGCCTTCATAAAGGTTGGCATGAGGATTGTCGTGGACGGTTTGCGCGGCAAAATAGTAGGCGAAAAAGTCACAGTTCGCGTCTTTTATTTCGTGGCTGCCGAGATACCTCTGCAGCAGGGAACTGGCCAGCAGGGATGTCAGCGCAATCGCAAAGAATATCTTACTCTCGAAAAGTTTTCTGAGATGTCTCATGCAGTTGTTCCATCCGATCTTTAGGCAAAAGCCACGAATTCTTCATTTTGAAGCTATTTCTGAGAGAGTCCCCATCATCTGAGACGGTTCAGTGCTTGTTCAAAGACGCGGCCCGCGGTATGAAGAAGATTTCCCTTGATGGCAGGGGGAGTAACTCCTTGAAAATCAGGCACGGCGCAAAGGTCATCAAAACCTACCGTGCGAAACCTGTCGCGATGCCGTCCCAGATAGGCACAAAGCTTCTCGAACCGGTCTACGACCTCGTTCCGTATTCTAGGATTTCCTTCCCAGCGGCCGGCCAGCATCTCGAAGGAATGGCCGACAATGACAAAATGGCTCCAGCCGCGCTTTTCCGCTTGATCGAGCGCGCGCGCCATCTCGGCTGCGCTGCAAGCGCATATCTGCGCGGGCCGGCAGTGCCCGGGGTAATCCTGAAAAGCCGCCACGGCAATTTCCTGGATACCGAAAGCTTTATGGGGCGCGCCCAAAGAAGGAGGGGCGGCCAACTTACACTTATCCGGAAAATCGATGTTATAACTTGTGTCGAATTGGAAGCCTGTTCTTGAGAGCGCGCGCAGCGTCTCTTCATCCGCCGCATATCCGCCGGCCCGGAATGCAATGGGCCTCTGCGCCCCGCAGGCTTGTAACTGCTCCGAGGCAAAATGGATCAGTTGTTCCTGCTCGGAAGCACTATAGAAATGCTGAAGGAAACCGCGATACGGAAGACTCAAGCCGGAACAGAACGGAATCCACTCGCAATGCAGATGGAGCTGGATGTCGTGGCCGCCCGCTTGAATCCTGCGCACAATGCCTTTGAGCGGGTCCGTGCCAACTTCGGGAACCGCCGCGAACATGCTATCCACCATGAAGGCGGCTTTGAGGCCATGGCGGGCCATCACTTCCAACTCATAATCCAGCCCGACGCAGCGGCCATCGACGATTCCTTCAATATCTCTGCGAATATCCCGTTGAAGGCTGTCCGAGCGCCAATCTGGATGGATGGCATGGACTTCGGTGTCGATTGTGAGCAACACATCAAGCACAGTCGTCCCTTTCATCATGCAGGCTGGTCTGGCACCGTCCTTCTCAATTTATCACTGCAATTGGGCCACCGCAACTTTCCATGGGCTTGAGCAGGGGGCGGCCCGCTTCCGGTAAACTGCTTAGAACCTGTTCTTTTGACTCGAGGAGCCTGCCTGTGTCTTATTTGAACATTGCTGTTTTGGCTGTGCCACCAACAACTCTGGAGACCCATTGACCTTCTCCGAACGTTTTCACGAAATTCGCACTGGGTTTGAGCGGCCGTTTTGGGTTGCCAACATCAGCGAGCTCTTCGAGCGGCTGTCGTACTACGCGGCGTTCGCCTCGCTGCCCCGCTATCTGCATGAGAGTCTGAACTTCGGCGTCGAGCGGGCCAGCAGTTTGGCGGGGTTGTTTGGCGGGCTGGTGTGGTTTCTGGCGGCCTTCGGTGGAGCTCTGGCGGACCGGATGGGCTTTCGCCGGGCATTGTCGCTGGCCTACCTGACTCTGGCTATCTCCTACTTCCTGCTTGGCTCGATCGGTTCGCCGTGGCTCGCTCTGGTTCGCGATGCCATGCCTCTGGTCGTGCTGGTTACGATGATTCTGATGCTTCCGGCCCTGGGCATCGCGCTGGTGAAGCCGTGCGTCGTGGGGACCACGGCCCGCGCCTCCAAGGAAAACGTACGTTCCATTGGCTATTCCATCTACTACACCTTGGTGAACATTGGCGGGGCTTTGGGGCCTCTTCTGGCGGGGTGGGTACACCAGCATCTGAGCGTGGAAAAGGTCTTCGGCATGGCGTCGTTGAGCGTCTTTGCCATGTTCTTTGCTGTCTTGCTCCTGTTCCAGGAGCCCCGCCGGTCCGGCGAGGCGCGGATCGAAAGCCTCGGCCAGGTTGCCAAGAATTTTCTCACCGTCGCGTCGAATTGGCGCTTCATGCTGTTTCTGATGATTTTCTCGGGCTATTACATCGCATTCTGGCAGGAATTCATCATTCTTCCCACCTATATCCATGAGTACGTGAACGCAACCAGCAACACGGAGATGCTGCTCTCGTGGGACTCACTGACGGTGATCGCCCTTCAGATGATGGTCAGCATACTGACACGGAAAATTCCGGCATTTCGCGGCATCATGCTGGGCACCCTGATCTCGGGCCTGGCATGGATACTGCTGATTTTGCATCCCAGCGTCGCCATGGCGGTGGCCACGCTGATCGTGGTGGCGATTGGCGAGATCACGCAGCAGCCGCGCTACTACGAGTACATCTCGCGCCTCGCGCCCTCTGGGCAGCAGGGCACCTATATGGGCTTTGCGTTTCTGCCCATTGGGATCGGGTCGCTGGTGGGCGGGTGGTTTGGCGGGTTCCTGATTCATTGCTTCGGGGAGGTTCGGCATCAACCGGAATTCATCTGGTGGGCGGTATCTGGAGTTGGCGTGGCAACAGCCGGACTGCTCCTGATTTACGATCGTCTGGTTAGACGGGAGCGTGCTGCCGCTTGCGGAGTAGAAGATTAGAGCCACTGCACACTCAGCGGCTTTCTGGGCGGCACTTTGCGGTACTTGTACTTGGGTTCGCCGAGCATCAGGCCGCCGCAGACGGCGAAGCCCTCAGGGACAGCAAGCGCCTCACGGAGCGGAGCATGAAGGCCGGCGACGCGGGTCAGGTAACCGGCCCAGCAGACGCCCAGGCCGCGGGCCTCGGCCGCCAGCTCAAGGTAGGTCAGGGCAATGGCGCAATCCGGCTTTCCCCAGTCGTAATCCTGCGGCGCGCAGGCCACCACCACGGTGGGCGCGGCGCGCAGAACCCGGTCGATTCCCTGTTCCCACTCCGCCACCATCTGCAGCGCCTTGCCGGTCGAGCGCAGATACTCCATGATCTCCGCGGAGAGGTCATGCACCTTTTCCTTGCCGCTGACGACGATCCAGCGCAGCTTCTGCGAATTGGTTGCCGTGGGCGCGCGCCGGGCCACGTCCAGCAGCGCCTCCAGCGTCTGGCGGGCGACGGGCCGCTCCTTGAACTCGCGCACCGAGCGGCGGCTGTTCAGGAAGCCGTCCAGGAGCGCCGGATCGGGCAGCTCTTTGCAGACAGGCAAGAAGGCTTCTTGCGGCAGGCCGGTGTGCGTCAGCGCATCGTGGGGGCAGACGGCGACGCAGTGGCCGCAGAGAATGCAATGGCCGTCGGCAACTTCGGCGGGGAATCTATCCTGATCGAGAGTAAGGAACCTGGACGGGCAAACCGCCACGCAAAGGCCGTCTCTGTGGCACAAATTCGTATCGACAATGATCTGACTCACGATTCGCATTCTCCTTGGTCTCTTCCGGGTGAACAGCAAATAGGCTTAACGGCAGTTTACTTCACCAGCGGAGCCAAAATCAGCCGGGAGCTTCACAGTCTCACAGTTTCACATGAAAAAAGGGGGGGGTGGGTGTTCGGCGCATTTTCAGCCCAATCGCATTGGCAATAACCTTTGTTTACAATGAGATAGGTGAACAGGCTGGCGGGAAAAGCGTGTAAAAAACGTTGATTTTTTAGCCTTTTCCGGGCCATTTCCGGCGATTTTCGCCTATTATTGGGCTGCTTTTGATGAATTTTGCCTAAAAACGGCAGATGAAGGGCCGTAGATATGGCCAACTGATTCAAATCAAAGTGGGTTGCAAAGATGGAGGATTTCAACCTTTTGGTGAGGCGCGGGGCAGTTCAAAACCGGAGTTTGAGAGGGATTCGAAGAAGCAATTTTCTCAACTGCGGAATTTTGCAGGGGCTAAAGCCCGGCTTTCTTATCAGCTCTTTGCGGCCCGACTGAAGTCGTGCCCTTGTTACAAAGCGCCTTGTTGCAAAGCGCCTCGTTACAAAGCGTCTGGTTGCAAAGCGCCTGGTTGCAAAGCGCCTGGTTGCAAAGCGCCTGGTTGCAA
>CAYVGW010000227.1:0-5822 GCA_964450895.1 uncultured Occallatibacter sp.
TGATCGGCTCCTCGGCCAACCCCATCAGCGGCATGACGATTGCAACTTTGATGGCCACTTCGGCGATCTTTCTGGTCTCGGGCTGGGTTGCTCCGGCCTTCGGGGCGCTGGCGATTACGATTGGCGGCGTGGTTTGCATCGCCTCGGCCGAGGCGGGCGACACTTCGCAGGATTTGAAGACGGGCTTTCTGATCGGCGCCACGCCGCGCAAGCAGCGCTACGCCTTCCTGATCGGCATTGTCGTTTCGACCATCGCCATCGGCTGGACCCTGCAGAAGATGAACACCGCGCTGACCGAGTTCCACGCCGCGCCGATGGCCTGGAATATCGCGCTGCCGCATGACGGCGTCACCGTGCTGCCCAATCCCGACGGCCTGAACAGCCAGATTCCGGTCATCGGCGCGGACAAGAAGATCATCATGCACCCGCGCGGCGAATACATTGTGCTGAACGCGCTCGGCTCCTCGGAACTGGCCGACGGCAAGTACCTTTACTCGCCCGCCAGCAAGCAGATCGAGGTGCAGTGGATTCCCGGCATCGGCGGCGAAAAGGCCCCCGCCCCGCAGGCCCGCCTGATGGCCACGGTGATCAACGGCATCCTGAGCCGCAAGCTGCCCTGGGGCCTGGTGCTGCTGGGCGTTTCGATGGTCTTTACAGTTGAGCTGCTGGGGATTCGCTCGCTGGCCTTCGCCGTGGGCGCGTACCTCTCCATTGGCACCACGCTGGCCATCTTTTCCGGCGGCCTGATGCGCTGGCTGGTGGACGCGGCGGTAAGAAAGGCGGGCGGCAACCCCGACGCCGAGGGCGACGTCTCGCCGGGTTCGCTCTTCGCTTCTGGATTGATTGCGGCAGGCGGCATCGCCGGCCTGATTGGCGTGGCCTTCAAAGGCTGGGCGGCCACGGTTCACCCCGAAAACCCCATTAGCCCTATCCACTTCAAGATCACCGAAAACCCGCTGGTCTCGGTGCTGGCCTACGCCACGCTGGCCGGCTCGCTGTATTACTTTGCCCGCAAGCCGCTGAAGAAGTAAAGCGGCATACTCTGCGGTGCAATGAATGTGGGTGCCCCAGGTCCGGATTTTCGGACCTGGGACTTGAACTATGGCGCTTTGGTCTTGTTCGACGCTTCCTCCCGCTCGTATGATCTTCAATAGAGAGGATTCCCATGTTTACAGAGCTTTCCCTCCAGAACTTCAAGGCATGGCGCGACCCAATCACGGTTCCGTTTGCTCCGGTGACCATGCTGCTTGGAACCAATTCCTCAGGGAAATCCTCGCTCATTCAGGCATTGCTCCTGCTCAAACAGACAGCGGCGTCTCCCGACCGGACAATTCACCTTAACTTCGGCGGAGATGAGCAGCATGATTATTTCAATTTTGGTCATTTTGAGGATGTGGTCACCGACGGAGCGCCGAGTCCTCAGGAGTTTGATATAGGATTCCGCTTTACATCTCCTTCCCTCATAACTGGATTAGGAGGGCTTTACGGAATTGGCGAGTCGTCCGATATAAAACTTCACGCTTCCTATCGCAGAAATAGTGACGGAGCACCAGTAATACATAAGTTGCTTCTCATGACCGATCAGCGCGAAATTGCAGTCGAGCGCGGAGAAAAGGGTGCTTACTCCATACACGTGGATGGACAGTTGACAAGTCGAAGCCGGGAGTTTGCTCCAGAGCGATCCATCGCTCTTTCGACCGAAGCCCTTCTTTCAATTAGCAAACATGATTACGAAATCGCAGACCACGCACAAGGGATTGGTCTTGCGGTTCGCCGGGAACTTGAAGGAATCAAATATCTTGGTCCTCTGCGGCCTAAGCCGGGACGGGATTATGTATGGAACAAGACCAGGCCCGGCGATCTCTTCAATGACGGGAGCGGCGCCATCAGCGCGATCCTGGCAAGCGAGCTTTTGCGCTCAAAGGAAGATGCCACCATCATCAAGGACGTGTCCAAGTGGCTCAAGAAGCTCGGTATCGCGGATAAGATTGCCGTCAAGCAGCTTGGTCACTCCACGCGCTATGAGATCGTCGTCACCAAAGATGGCTTGACCTGCAATCTGCGCGATGTCGGCATCGGGGTCTCTCAGGTTTTACCGGTTTTAACGATGGCCTTTTTTGCCCCCGTAGGAGCAACCGTAATCCTGGAAGAGCCGGAGATACATCTTCATCCGCAGGCGCAAGCGGTTTTGGCTGATCTTTTTGTCGAGACGAGTAAGTCCCGCAACCTACAGTACATCGTCGAAACCCATTCCGAGCATCTCTTCCGCCGTTTGCAGACTCTTGTGGCCAAGAATGCAGTAAAAAAAGAAGATTGCCGCCTTTACTTCGTTGAACGGAAGGGGGCGGCTTCTTCCTTGAAATCGCTGGAATTGGACGCGTATGGGCGCGTCTTGCAGTGGCCTCAGAAGTTTTTTGGCGACGCTCTCGGGGAAACGGCAGAACAAGCCAAGCTGATGTTTGAACGCCAACTGCGCGAGCGCCAAGGATGAACTCATCCCGTTGCGTGATTGACACCAATGTCTTGATCGGCGCCAGCGCTGTTGATCTTTCCTCTCCCTCCGCGCACAAAGCTATTCCCGAAGATCCCGTCCTCCGCATGAAAATACGGGAATGGCTGGAGATATTCTGTCAATCGGATGCCCGGTTGGTCCTTGACCATCAATGGAGAATCCGCAGGGAATACAACGATAATCTCAATGCGGATTTCCCCGATTTCGGACTCCTGGTAGTCCGCCACAAATGGGATACGGGAGCAACGGACGGGGTCGATGTGAAATACGATGCCCATGGCCATGCAAAGTTGGAGCCGGGTTTGAATAAGGTGGTTCTGGATCGTTCCGACCGCAAATTTGTCGCCGCCGCTTTGGCGGCAAACACCGAATTCGGCGAATGTGCGCTTGCTTTTGCCGGAGATTCAGATTGGAGGCCAACCATGCCCAAGCTCGAAGCAACTGGGTTGGAGATGGTTGATGTGATTCCAGAATGGATTCCCAAAAGGCAGCGGCGCACGAAAAAAGGATAAGCCCGATTGTCGCGAAATCCACAAGCCCCTACGCCACCACCTGCAACCGAACCCCTTCATGCTCCTGCAAGCAAGCGATGATGTTGAAGAGATTTGCCGTCATGCGGCTCAGCCAATCGTCATCACGTCAAGAACTTTAATCTCTTCGTAGCGGAGAAAATCCCTGGAGTTGAATGTGAGAATGCTTTCAATCTCATGCACAACCATGGCTGCGACAAGGCGCGCATCGTGGACGTTTTTGCCGGAGACACGGTAATCGGCGACGAGACGCTCCCATGCATCCTGAAGTGGATGCTCCGGCAGCAGCACGAAGAACCGCCTGAGCATGTCAACTTCCGCCTTTACCTGCTCTGTCGAAAATCCCAGGCCATTGGCGGCAATGGGGCGCGTCGCCACTGCCCAGAATTCAACGATGTTCTGCTGCGTGATGTACAGCATCTCGTTGTTTGCGCGCAGTCCCCGCAAAGCTCGCGCGGCGGCAGGTGCGCTGGGGTGAAGGGGCTGCGCCAGACGCAGCAGGATGTTGGTGTCAAGAAGAACTGGCCTCCCATTCATCGCCACCGCCAAGGACGGCGCGACAAGATCTCCGCCATCTGCACGGGCCGGTCATCGTCCTGCTCGGCAATTCTTCCACGCACAAAGGAGCGCCTCGGATTCGCCTTTCTACCAGGCCACAAGCCCCTCTAGTCAATGCCTGCCTATGAGCAGGAGATACATTGGAAAGGAAAAGGCATAAAAATCCTTGCGCTGCCCCCCGGAGTGTAGTATTTCCGCTAGAGGAATTTCTCTGTAAGTTATTGATGCGGGATAGTATGACGAGGAGGCAGGGTGTCTCTTCTCGACCGGCTTGGAAGGCCGGTGCTCTATCCAATTGAGCTACTCGCCCGTACTCTCTTGTTCTGCCGTCGATTGGCCGCAAAGCGCATCTGTGAATGCCGCGAGCGCCGCTTGAAGCCTCTGCGCCGCCTCCGCCGGAGATCCGCCGCACGCAGTCAGATAAGCGGTTATTCCCAGGTTTGTAAGCTCCGCGCTCAGGACACTGCGGCGAACCACCAAATCCACGCGGCAGCCGCGCAGCGGAACGGCACGCAACAGGCCGCGCCAGCGCTTGCAGTCCTTCTCGATCTTCTCTGGATTTGTCCACTGCCCGTCGCTTTTTGGCAGCAGGTCGATATAACAGCCCATGGCGTGCTCCGCGCAGCCGGGCGGCGCATCCAGTTCATCAGGATCAAATTCATCTGCTTCCAGCCACGGCCAGAAATCGCATTTGCAACTCCATACCGGCGAGTCCGGCGAATTCAGCCGCATCAGCGCCTCAGCCAGCGCCGGAAACTCCGCCGTCTCCGGTAGCTCTCGCGCTCGCTCCGGCGTTCGCCGCAGATCCACCAACCCCGCCCAGCGGGCATCGATCACTGAAGAATCGCCACCCACATCGAACTCCCAATCAGCTTCCATTGAATCCCCCCGCCGCCGCGCGCAGAAAGCGCATCACCGTGGCCTCCGCCCAATGAATCTCATTGCCGGCGTCGCGCGAGAGATAGCCGCAGTGGCCGCCGTGGCGGGTCTCTACCAGGCTCACGCTGGGGTTGGCCAGCAGCTTGGCGCGCGTCTCCGCGGTCAGGCGAATGAAGGGATCGTCCTCGGCGCGCAGAATCAACGTCGGCGCCGCGATCCGTTCCACCACGCGAGCGCTGGCGGCGCGATGATAATAATCGTCCGCGTCACGAAAATCCCAGTAGCGCGACACAATCTTGTTGTCGAACTCGCGAATCGAGCGCACCGGACCGATCTCCTCCGCGGGCGCATAAATCGCCGGAAAAAGCTGCGCCTTGCGCCGGTAACGCGCCATCAGCCCGCGCAGGAACTTCCACTCATAGGCGCGGTTGAGCGGCTCGTGCAGCGCGTCCGCGCCGGTGGCCAGATCGATCGCTGGGCAAACCGTCGCCACAGCCGTCAGCGGCGCGCCCTTGCCCCATTCCCCAGCCAGCTTTAGCGCCAGATTGCCGCCCATCGAGTAGCCCACCAGCGCCACCCGCTGCAAATCGTGCTGCGCGGAAAAATGGCGGACCACCGCGGACAAATCGCCCGACAGCCCGGAGTGATAGAGCGTGGGCGTCAGTTTCTCCGTACCCCCGCAGGTGCGCATATTCATCCGCACCACGTTGCAGCCCGCCTCCCAGGCGCGCGCCGCAATGCCCCGAATGTAGCCGGACTCCGACGAGCCTTCCAGCCCATGCGCCAGTACAACCGTCAGCCGCCTCGCGCGCACCTTCTTCGCCTGCCAGTGGCAATGGCAGAGCACGCGGCTGCCGTTGGCCGGGTCCACCTCCACCGTCTCCGCCTCGGCTGCCAGCCGGAAGGCCGGACGCGGGTAAAAATTCCCCATGATCGTCTGCAAGTGGCCATTGGCCAGGCCCCGGCGCGGATCAAAGTCCGTCCGCCAATCCGGCTCCACTTGCATGGAAAGGCGCGCATGGCCGGAGGGGCCGCCCACCGCCGCGGAAGTATCGCCGTCCACATCGGGTTTGTCTTTGCACTTTAAATTCACGGGAACTCTGAAACGGACGGGCTTGCTGAATCTGCATGAGCCCACGTGGGAATCATACCTCAAGGCGTGGCTGGCTTCGCCTGGCTCAACCCCGAACCGTCAGAAAGGCATTGCAACTGTCCTGCTTTTACCGGTAAACTAGGAATGACTGAAGAGTATTGGGGTACTCGGCAGGCCAGTAGCGCAAAATGCAGTCAAGTCACGGAGAGGTGGCAGAGCCCGGTTGAATGCACCTGACTCGAAATCAGAC
>CAYVGW010000228.1:0-5806 GCA_964450895.1 uncultured Occallatibacter sp.
GGGCGCCAGCACCTCAAGCTGGTGCGTCTGCCAATTTCGCCACCTCCGCACACGGGGTGAACCTCTACGAGTATAGCAAAACTTGCAGCCGGAAGAAACAGCCCCGCGCAAATTCCTTTTTCAGCCGCCCGCCTCGCCGCCCGTCCGTCAAAACCCAAGCTGAAGGATGAATATCGTGTTAATATCGAAGATCAAGGAGCTGGCTGACCCCTTCAAGACCGGCCGGACCGTCCCCCGATGAACCTTTATCTAATGCGTCACGCCAGCGCCGGACTGCGGCGCGGTAATCCTCTTATTGACGACAAGCGCGCCCTCATCAAGGAAGGCAAGGAACAATGTGTGTTGATGGCGCGCGTGCTGGCCGCGCTCAAGGTGCAGGTGGACGTGATCGTCTCTAGCCCCCTGAAGCGCGCCCTGCAGACCGCGCAATTCGTCGGCACGGAGCTGGGTTATGACCAGCGGGTCGAGATCAGCCAAGCGCTCTCGCCCGACGGCGATTACGCCGACTTTCAGAAGATGCTGGCTCACTACTCCGGCTTTGAGGGCGTGCTAGCCGTGGGGCACAATCCCAACGTCTTCCAGTTCCTGGGGCGCCTGATTACCGCCAATGGCGGCGCGGCCATCCGCATGAGGAAAGGCTCCATCGCTCGCATCGATCTGGACCGCCATCCGCCGCTCTTGCAGTGGCTGATCGATCCCCGCTCGGCGCGCGCCCTCTACGCCAGCGTACAGAAGAGTTCGCGCCCGAAGACCTCCAAAAAGTAGGCGGCCTCTTTGCGCAGCGACCAAAGCTCCAGCTCCGCGCCTGTCCGTCCCGGCTCGACCTCCAGGTAAACCCGCTTGGGATAGAGCTTGGCGGAGACGCGCAGCACGTCGCTGGCGCGGTCCTGATTCAGCGCCACCGCCAGCCGCAGCAGCACCACCGCCGCGCGTACATGCGCGTGCTCGGCAGCGGGAATATTGCGCAGCGCGCGGTCGCCGGGCTGCGGGCGGCTTTTGCCCAAGTAGCGCGCAATGGCCGAAACCAGCGTCCGCTGCAGCGGCGTGTAGCCGTACAACTCGGAGCTGGAAATAATGTACTGCGTATGCCGGTGATGGCCCTGGTGGTTGATGAATTTGCCGGTGTCGCGCAGGATGGCCGCGGCCCCCAGCCAGCTCTCGTACTCCGGCGGCAACTGATGCAGCGCCGCCAGATCGCGGAAGAGTTGCAGCGCGTGGGCGCGCACCGGCTCGGCCTGCTTGGGATCGACGCCATAACGCCGCGCCGTGGCCAGCACGCTCTCCCAGCGGTCATGCTCGAAGGCCCGATGCACCCGCGCGCGCTCGTCCTGTTCGGCCAGCATCTGGGCCAGAATGCCGTCCCGCAGTCCCAGCGGCGAGTAGCGGAAGCCCGCCAAGCCAAAGCTCTCCAGCAGTTCGGCAAAGACCTCTGCGCCGGGCACGATGATCTCCGCCCGCCGCGGGCCGATCCCCTCCACTGCCGAGCGCTCGGCAAGCGTCATCGGCGCCAGCTTGGCGGCCAGCCGGCGCGCATCCTGCGTGGTAACCAGCCTCGCCTCCGGCGCACTCACTAGCGCTTGGCTGACGGCCAGCGCTTGAATTGTCTTGCCAACGCTCTTTTTTGCGGCTTTTTTATCCGGCTTCCCTGCCCTGCCCGCCCTCTCTTCCGCCGCAACTGCCTCGCTCAACGCCGCCGCCGTCCCCGATGTGGCGATTACCCGCGCCACCTCTCCCGGCTGAATCTTGCCGTGCGCCGTGCGCAGTTCGCGGGCGATAAACTGTCGCATCCGCGCCAGCCCCTCCGCCGGCGCCGGGTCGGCGCGCAGAAACTCCTCGCGCAGCCGCACCGCCCCCAGCGGCAGGCTGACCGTTTCCAGAATGTGATGATTTTCCGAGAGCGTAATCTCGCAGCTTCCGCCGCCCAGATCGAAGAGCAGCGCGCGCCCCGCTTCCCGTTTCCCACCCCCCATCACGCCCAGATGAATCAGCCGCCCCTCTTCCAGGCCGGAGATGATCTCCATATTCCAGCCCGTCTCGGCCTTCACCCAAGCCTGAAAGGCCGCTCCGTTGCGCGCGTCGCGCATCGCCGAGGTGGTTACCACACGAATCTGATCCACCCCATGCGCCTGCACCGTCCGCTGAAAGCGCTTGAGCGCCGCGAGCGTCGCCTCCATCGCCTCCGGGGAAACCACCCCCGTCTCGAAGACGCTCGCTCCCAGCCGCGTCACCTCGCGGTCCTCAGCCACCGTGCGCAACTGGTGGTCAATAACCTCGGCAATCTCCAATCGGCAGGAGTTGGAACCGACATCGATGGCGGCGAAGGTGGGCATGGGGGGGCGCTCCGTACAATGAAATTGGCTCTGGAGCCAAGATACACGACCGGGCCGGATCACCGCCGCGGATTCTGGCACATGTAACATGCTTTTATCCCGCGGCTGTCGTCCAAAGGCTTTCGCCGACCCGCGGGGATGAAACGGGCTACATTGGCTTCTATCGCCAGCTTTCCAAATAGCTGATTGTAGCCCGCGCCGTAGGCACAGTGGTGATTAGCCCCGCGTTTCAACGCGGGGTGAGCGCATCAACCATTCAACCGGAGTCCCGTAGGGACGGTGCGAAATCCGCCCAAAATATGAACTTCGATGAAATCAATCATTTGCAATCTCTGCGAAGAGCCGTTTTTTATCAGGAAAATGAATTGAAACCCTACGCCCACTTTCCCGCCCGCTACCACGCGCTGGTTGCCTCCCATCCCGGCAGCATCCTGCTGCAAACCTCGCGCTGCGATGATGAGAATTTTCGCAGTTACCTTTTTACGCAGCCCGCACGGACGCTCTCGATCGGCCGCGGCTTGTTTGACGAGATTGAAGAGGCGCTGGCCAGCGGCTCCTATGTTGCCGGTTACTTTGCCTACGAGTGCGGCGAAAGCCTGCGAAAACTGGATCATCGCGGCCAGCGGAATTCCGGCACACCGCTCGGCTGGCTGGGTGTTTATTCCAAAGCCTACGTCTTTAACCATAAAACAGGTGCGTTTGAGGGAGATGCGCCGGAGGAGTTTCCAGCGGACGCGTTTCTTCCCGACGACGGTTTTTCAATTCAGAATCTTCGCTTCGGCATCGATGAAAAGAGCTACGCCGAAAAGATTACGACGATCCAGGAGTACATCCGTGCGGGCGACACCTATCAAGTGAACTTCACCGATCAGGCGCACTTTGATTTCTCCGGTTCTGCGAGATCTCTCTTTGCCGCGCTGCTCGAAAGCCAACCGGCGCCGTACAGCGCCTTTCTTCATGGAGAAAACTGGCAGGTTCTCTCGTTTTCGCCGGAGCTGTTCTTTCGCGTGAAAGAGCGCAAAATTGTCACGCGCCCCATGAAAGGCACGGCGCGGCGAGGCGCGGACCTCGCGGAAGACGAAAAGATCGCCCATTGGCTGCAAAACGACCTCAAGAACCGCAGCGAAAACGTGATGATCGTGGACCTGATGCGCAACGATCTGGGCCGCATCTGCGAGTACGGAAGCGTGCGCGTGGATCAGCTCTGCGCGGTGGAGAAATACGAGACGCTCTTTCAGATGACTTCGCAGGTCTCCGGCACGCTTCGCTCCACTGTGCGTGCTTCCGAAATCTTCGCCAGCCTCTTTCCCTGCGGCTCCGTGACGGGCGCGCCCAAACACCGGACGATGGAGATCATTCACGAACTGGAGCGCGGGCAGCGCGGCGTCTATACCGGCGCAATCGGCTTCTTTTCACCGGCACACGAAGCGGTCTTCAGTGTGCCCATCCGCACCGTGGTTCTGGAGAACGACCGCGGCGTGATGGGCGTGGGCAGCGGCATCGTCATCGATTCCAAGGCGGAAGACGAGTACAGCGAGTGCCTGCTGAAATTCGAGTTCCTGACCCGTCGCGAAGAGAGCTTCCAACTGCTGGAAAGCATTCTTTGGAACGAGGTTTATACGCTGCTGCCGCTGCACCTGGAGCGAATGGAAGCCTCGGCGGCCTACTTTGAATTTCCCTTCCAACGCGATGCGATTCTCGCGGCCTTGCACGAAGAAGAGAAACTCTTTGCCGCAGGTGTACGAGCCAAAGTGAGAGTCCTACTGGATCGCCGCGGCGCAATCAGCGTCGCGCATGAGCGAATCGTCGAGCAGCCCGCTAGCGAAAGGATCGCAGTCTCTGAGTTTCGCGTCTCCTCGGGCGACCGCTTCCTGCGCCACAAGACGACCCGCCGCGAACTCTACGACGAGCAATTTCAGCAGGCCCTCCGGCAAGGCTATGACGAGGTTGTTTTTCAGAACGAACGCGGCGAAGTCACCGAAAGCGCGCGCAGCAACGTTTTTATCCAGAAGAACGGCCAATGGCTTACGCCTCCCGTTTCCTGCGGACTGTTGCCGGGAACCTTCCGGCGGCATCTGCTGGAGACCAGGCCCGCTGCAACAGAGAGAATTTTGCGGCTGGATGACCTTGCCTCCGCCGACGCGGTCTATCTCTGCAACTCTGTGCGCGGTTGCAGACGAGTTACTGTCGCAGATGGGAGAGAGCGGAGGGAGCAGGGGCCTTCAGGCCCCTGAAATCGCAACTGCAAATAGCCGGCTTTAGCCACGGGCTTTCTTCTCTTCAACTTTTTAACAGAACCGATTGCGAAAAATAGGCCCCGCGCCTAAAGGCGCTCTCTTTTTGCCCCCAATTTCATGGGCCTGAAGGCCCATGCTCCCTCCAAAAGATGAAAAACACTACTTTGGGAATAGAGTGTGAACAGGCTCTGGAATCGACCGCGCTGCATCATGGCTCGCAAACCAGCCGATCACCCGCCGCTCGAACTCCGCAGGCTCCGCGCCGGCCGCGCCGCAGTGGCCGGCCTCCGCCGGCTCCCACAAAACCACGGCGGAATTGCGCGCCTGAATCTCTTCCGAGTTATAGGCCGGAAGTTTGCGGTCTTTCTGGCCGTGAATCAGCAGAACGGGAACCCGGCTGGCGGCCACCGCCTCTTCCGGCGAGTCCTGCTCCAAAGCAACTCCGTACTTCCAGCGCGCCAAGAGCAAGCCCGTCTCCACGGCAGGCCGCAGCACGATGCGCCCCATCCACGCGCCGGCATGAAACGGCTCGGCCAGCCGGTCATACGACGCCTCCCGGAAATTTGCAAAGGGCGACTCCGCCGCCACCGCGCAGTATCCGGGCGTCGTGCTGAGCGATTCCAGCAGCAGCGCGGCGCCCATCGACTCGCCCAGCCCGTCGATGCAGCGCGGCGACTCGGTGTGTTCGAGCCAGTCGAACCAGCGGCGAAGGTCGTCGGATTCTTTCAGCCCATAGGTGGCCAGCGCGCCGCCGCTCGCGCCATGCGCCCGCGCATCGGGCAGCAGCACCGCGTAGCCATGGCGCAGCAGCAACTCCGCATCGCCCAGAACTCCCGCTCGATTGTCGCCCACGCCATGCAGCAGAATCACGGCATCGCCGTTGCCGTGCAAAGGCTGAATGCTCCATCCGCGCAAAAAAACGCCGTCGCCGGCAACGACAGAAACATCGGCCAATTTTGCCTGATTGCGCTCGGCCGTCGCTTGCGCCAGTTCTACCGCCCTCGGCTCCAGCGCGCGACGCCAGGGATGCAGCGCCCAGCCTCCCGCCACCATGCCGATCACGAGATTCAAGGCAAGCCAAATCGCAAAAACGGCCAGGCCCCAGCGGAAAAATCTTCTTGTGCGCTTCATCTTCCAAGATACGCCGCAGCCCTCCTATCCGTTCCCGCAGGGGTTGCACGCGGGAACGGATAGGTTTGGAGCATTTCCCCGAAAAGGAGGAGAGTAGCGCCGGCCTCC
>CAYVGW010000229.1:0-5802 GCA_964450895.1 uncultured Occallatibacter sp.
TCACCAGCTTTCCCTGGGATCAGCTCGGCTACTCGCAGGTGGACAACGCGCTGCTCACTCAGCTTGTGCCCTGGACCGGCGTTTATGGAATCAGCTTTGTGCTGATGGCTTTGAATGCGATGTACGCTTGCGTGCTTTTGCGCCAATGGCCCGGTTATGCCTTGAATGGGATTTCAGTGATGTTTCTTCTGCTATCCTCACCCTCAAGTCTGATTTCCTTATTTTGGCACCCGCCGAATCCCGCGCCCACAGCCACCGCCGTTCTCATCCAGCCCAACCTCAACGTCTCCGGCGACAACCGCTGGCTCCGTCCCGGCGAATGGGAGCAGCATATTGCCGAGTTCGAGCGCCTTGCTGGCGAGCAGTGCAAGACCTACATCATGGGAATCCCGCAGACCGGCGCGCCCAAAGGCGAGATCGTCTGTCCGCCTTACGCCACGCATCCCGACCTGATCGCATGGCCGGAGTCGCCCGCGCCTTTTGAGGACATTGACGGCCGCTTCCAGACCGCGCTCACCTCCATCGCCCGCCAGGAGCAGGCGCCGCTGGTGGTGGGCAGCATCGGCGTCTCTCTCGCCGCGCCGGAGCCGGGTCTTTCCAACGGGGGATTCAACGTTTATAACTCCGCCCTGGTCGTCGCCGCGGACGGCGCGCGCGTGGGCCGCTACGACAAGATTCACCTCGTCCCCTTCGGCGAGTACGTCCCCTTCCGCCGCCTGCTCTTCTTCGCCCGCTCGCTCACCGGCAACGTCGGCGAGATGGGCCGCGGAGCCGAGCGCAAAGTCTTTATCCTGCCCACGCAGAACGGCAAGCGCCATCGCTATGGCGTTTTTATCTGCTATGAGTCGGTCTTTGCCGACGAGGTTCGCCAGTTCGCTCGCCTCGGCGCGGAGGTGCTGGTCAACCTCTCGGACGACGGCTGGTACGGCGACACCAGCGCCCCCTGGCAGCACCTGAACATGGCGCGGATGCGGGCCATCGAAAACCGCCGCTGGCTCCTGCGCTCGACCAACAACGGCGTCACGGCGGTCATCGACCCTTACGGCCGCGTCCGCCAAAGCATTCCCCGCCATCAGGCAGACGCGCTGCCCGCCGGTTACGCCTTCCGCGGCGACCTCACCTTCTACACCGCCCACGGCGATGTTTTTGCGTATCTCTGCGCCATGTTGGCAATGTGCGGCGTGGGTTGGTCGGTAAGAAAGCTCCTGCGCGCATGGGTCTCCGCTCCGTCGCGTCGCGGTTAGTCTTGTTGCACAGCCGCTTGAAGCGATGTATGCTATACATCATGCGGAGAACCCAACTCTATCTCGAAGACGACCTCTGGACAGCGCTCCATGCCAAGGCGTTGCTGGAAAAAGCAAGCATCTCGGAGTTGGTGCGCGTGGCCGTGCGTGAGCGCTACATGGGCAATCAGGAAGAGCGCCGCGCCGCGATGATGAGTATCGTTGGACTTTGGAAAGACCGCGATGACCTGCCCGACACCGAAACGTATGTTCGCAATTTGCGGAATGACAATCGCCTGGAACGATTGGGAATCAAATGAGCGTTCTCCTCGATTCGGACATTGTGATTGAAATCCTTCGGTCACGGGATCAAGAGATACTCGCGCAATGGAATGCCTTGGCAAATTCAAGTAGCGACATTTTATTCTCGCCCGTGACCGCAACTGAAGTCTGGGCAGGAGCTCGTTCCAGTGAGCAACAAACCATCACCACATTTTTCCCAATGCTCATATGCGCTCAAGCTGACTACAGGATCGGTAAACTCGCGGGAGATTTGATCCGTCAATTCGGCAAGAGTCACGGTCTCAAGATCGGCGATGCGCTCATAGCAGCCACTGCCATTCTGAACCAGGCCGCGCTCTGGACCCGCAATCGCAAGCATTATCCAATGCCCGATCTGAGTTTTTACGCGTAACCCGCGCGAGCCGGCGCCCGGCGTGGGCGGCTTGGCAACCGGCGCAATGATATTCTAGGGATCAGTACAGTTCAAACCAAGTCAGGTAAAGAGCCAAGCCATGTCGTTGAATGATCTCGAATTCGCTTACGCTCCCGTCCGCGATCAAGTGCGCGACCTGCGGGAGTATCTTTGACCCGGCCCGCATCCGCCGGGAACTCGCCGAAATAGAAACCAAGCTGGGTGATCCGGCCCTGTGGTCCAATCCCAATGCGACGAAACCTTTAATGCGCGACAAAAAGCGCCTGGAGGTGATGGTCGCCGACGATGAGGAACTGGTGCGCCGCACGGGCGAGATCGAGACCTACATCGAACTGGCCCGCGAGGGCGAGGACGTGCTGGGCGAGATCGAGAGCGAGATCAAGGCGCTGGCCACATTCACCGAAGACCTGGAGGCCCGGACGATGCTCAGCGGCGAGGCCGATGCGCTGAACGCCATCGTCACCGTACACCCGGGCGCGGGCGGCACGGAGAGCCAGGACTGGGCCGAGATGCTGCTGCGCATGTATCTGCGCTGGGCCGAGCAGCAGGGCTTCAAGACCGAGATGAACGACTACCAGGACGGCGAAGAGGCGGGCATCAAGTCGGCCACCTTCACGATCATGGGCGAGTACGCCTTCGGCCAACTGGCCGGCGAGAGCGGCGTGCATCGGCTGGTGCGGATTTCGCCCTTTGATTCCGCCAAGCGGCGGCATACCTCGTTTGCCAGCGTCTACGTTTCGCCGGAGATCGACGAGACGATCCACGTGGACCTGAAGCTGGAAGACTTGCGCATCGACACCTACCGCAGCGGCGGCAAGGGCGGCCAGCACGTGAATACGACCGACTCGGCGGTGCGCATGACCCACCTGCCGACCGGCATCGTCGTGCAGTGCCAGAACGAGCGCTCGCAGCACAAGAACCGCGAGAAGGCGATGAAGATGCTGCGCTCGCGGCTCTATGAGTACGAGCTGGAAAAGAAGCGGGCGGTGAGCAAGAAGCTGGAGGACTCGAAGCTGGAGATCAACTTTGGCTCGCAGATTCGGTCGTATGTCTTGCAGCCGTATCGCATGGCCAAGGACCATCGCACCAAGGTTGAAGTGGGCGATGTGGACAAGGTGCTGGACGGCTATCTGGAGCCGTTTTTGCGCGGCTACTTGCTGGCCAAGCGCCGCGGAACGGCCGTCACCGCCGAAGCGGATGATGATCTGGATGTATAAAAAAGCTGGAACTTGGATTCAAAGCCCTGGAAAGTGCGTGAAATGGGAGAATTTCTTCACCGTTTCACAGTTTCACAGTAAATAGGGGGGGGAGGGGTACCTCGCCCGTGGACAGGGAAGAGTGGACTGTGGTCTGTAGAAATTCGTGGGTCTGGTTGTGTTTCATGCTTTAATTATGCGCCGGAAAGTGGAAATAAACTGCAAAATGCCTTCCCAGTAAGAAACAAGCGTGGACCGGGAGGTCCACGCTACAGCCGGCCAGGAGGCCGGCGCTACAAATATGCGCGACTATTGTCCGGTAGATTGAGTCCAACGGTAGAGGAGTTCCTTTTGTCGATTCGCTTTGGCTTCCGATGGATTGCTGTAGCGTTGCTGCTTGCCGCTGGCTTGCCTGCGCGGGCGGCGTCGAATTCTTATGATGCGGACCATGTGCATGTGCAGCTTCTTCCACCCGAAGGCACGCTTTATATCGGCGAGCCGATCATGAATGAAGTGGGCCTTTACTTCAAATTGGAACCGGGTTGGCACATATACTGGAAGAATCCCGGAGACGCAGGCGAGGCGCCAAATGTAAAGTGGACGCTGCCTGCGGGAATTACTGCCGGACCGATGCAGTTTCCCGCACCCAAGAGGTTGCCGCTCGGGCCATTGATGGATTACGGCTACGAGGACGAGGTTCTCTTTCCGATCAAGCTGCACGTCACCAATAGCGTCAAAGCTGGAACTGTCACGCTCCACACCCAAGTAAGTTGGCTGGTTTGCCGAGGGAGTTGCATACCGGGAAAAGCGGAATTAGAGGTAAAGAGGGGAATCTACAACCAGCTTTACGAGATTTTAACCTTAGAAGAGTCGCTTGATTCGACATTTCTGAATCGAGATTCCAAGACTCTTCCCAGTATTCCAAAACCGCTGCCTGCCAGCGCCAAGGCCGTCTTTCAACCAACACCAGCAGGCTTCCGCCTAACGGTTGAAACAGGCAAGCTAGAGACTTCCGCCGAGTTTTTCCCGGAAGATCAGGATATTCTTGACAATCCCGCTCAGCAAAAGATTACTCCAACCGCAAATGGGCTGATTCTCGACCTGAAAAAAGACGCAAGCCTCACCGCCAATCCCAAGCAGTTGAAGGGGGTTCTGGAGCTATCCGGCGGGCGGGCGTATGAGATCGTTGCGCTGCCGGGGATGGTCGCTGTATCCGAAATACAAGCGCCAGTAATGCCCCCCCCCGCTGATTCAGCGGTTCCAGTTGTGGGCGGGAAAACTCCCGGCAATCAAACAACTGTCCAGGAGAAATCAAAGCCTCTATTTCTACCATGCGGGACCGGACAGATCGTTCAAGCTGAAAATGATAAGTTTCACTCACTCCTGCGCGCTATTGGCCTCGCCTTTCTCGGCGGCTTGCTGCTGAACCTGATGCCGTGCGTCTTTCCCGTGCTGTTTTTGAAAGGGCTTGCGCTGGTCAACTCCGGCAATGAGGAGCGGGCTAAACTGCGCACGCATGGGCTGGTCTATGCCGCTGGGATTCTGGTCTCTTTCTGGGCGCTGGTGGCGGTGCTGCTGGGGTTGCGCGCGGCGGGGGCGACGCTCGGCTGGGGCTTCCAGTTCCAGTCGCCGATCTTTTTGGCGCTGATGGCCGGGCTGCTCTTCTTTCTCGGCCTCTCGCTGGCGGGGCAGTTCGAGATCGGCTTGACGCTGACCTCTGCCGGCGGCTCGCTTGCCCAAAAGCAAGGCTACACGGGCAGCTTCTTCACCGGCGTCTTGGCGGTTGTCGTGGCCACGCCCTGCACCGCGCCCTTCATGGGAGCGGCCATCGGGTACGCGCTGGCGCAGTCGGCTTTCGTCACCTTTGCAATTTTCACGGCGCTGGCGCTTGGTCTGGCCGCGCCCTATGTGGCGCTGACGCTGCAACCGGCCTGGACGCGCTGGCTGCCGCGCCCCGGCGTGTGGATGGAGGTGCTGCGCCAAGCCGTCGCCGTGCCGATCTTCCTCACCGTCATCTGGCTGGCCTGGGTGCTGGTGAAGGGCTACGGCGCGGATCTCCTCTGGACGCTGCTGGGCAGCTTCCTGCTGCTGGCGATTGCCGGCTGGTTCCTGGGCCGCTGGCCGGCACGGCGCTGGGCGACTGTTGTAGCGGCGCTGATTCTGCTGGGCGTAATCGCGCTGGCCGTCTACGGTCAAAAGCAGGCAGGCAATGCCGACGGGGCAGGGAAGTCAGAAACGGATTCAGCCGCTTCTGGCGGCTGGGAGCCGTGGTCCGCCGAAGCGGTGAGCCGCTCTCAGGCCCAGGGCCGTCCGGTCTTCGTGGACTTCACCGCAAGCTGGTGCCTGAGCTGC
Organism: uncultured Occallatibacter sp.; assembly: GCA_964450895.1. Lineage (GTDB taxonomy): Bacteria > Acidobacteriota > Terriglobia > Terriglobales > Acidobacteriaceae > Telmatobacter. The sequence continues at coordinate 5,487 of CAYVGW010000229.1, forward strand.
CAGGTGAATGAGCGCGCCGCGCTGCAACAGCCCGAAGTGCAAGCCGCCTTTCGCAAGAAGAATGTCGTCCTGCTCAAAGCCGATTGGACCCGCCACGACGAGGCTATCACCCAGGCTTTGACCGCCTTGGGGCGCAGCGGCGTGCCTACTTACGTTTTATACGCTCCAGGAGAAAACAACCCACGGTTGCTGCCGGAGGTGCTTACGCCGGGAATTGTGACGGATACGCTGGAAAAACTTCCGTCCCGGTGAACAGGATTGTCTACAAAGAAATAAGCGTGGACCAGGAGGTCCACGCCACAGCCGACCAGGAGGT
>CAYVGW010000230.1:0-5779 GCA_964450895.1 uncultured Occallatibacter sp.
ATGAGTATCGCGAGAATGATAGGCGTGTGGCGAAGTTCAAATGCGATTGCCCTGGGGGATGGCGCGAATACCGCTGGGAGATGGAAGGGGTGGATTGTATGGTGGAGCTGAGCGGGATCGAACCGCTGGCCTCCTCGTTGCGAACGAGGCGCTCTCCCAGCTGAGCTACAGCCCCACGACTTTCTTATCTTATCAGCGAACGGCCAAACGGGGAAGGGGCAGGCGGCAATTCGTGAAAGGAATGTACAAGAAAGCTGGAAGAAGAGGCGTGGACCGGGGGGGGCCACGCAACAGCCGGCCAGGAGGCCGGCGCTACAGGTTCGGTCGGGAGGCGGTGCTACAGGTTCGGCGTCAGCGCGCGTAGGTAAAGGTTCCGCAGAGCTCGTTGGAGCCTTGCATCGCTTCAAAGGTAATTTGAGGGACGCCGTCCCCGGAGAAGAAGGCGACCTTCAGCGTGTGGTTGGCCACATAAACCGCCATCCACTGAGTGTCTTGCGAGCCGCAAAGGGTGTTGTTCTTGACAAAGCGGCGAGAGGCCGGGATGTTGACGCGGTAGAGCTGGCCGTTTCCGGCGGTCTCCACGGCTTCGTCAAAGGCCGCGCTGACCTCGGCCGGGGTGAGCAGACGGACGGGCGAAATCACAAAGGGGATCAAGTTGATGGTGAGCTTGGAGCCGGAGATGGCGAGGTCGCCGGTGATGCTCTCCGCTGTGCGGCTGGAGGCTCTCCAATAGCCCTTTTCCGGCTGCTGCGCGGCGGCGCTGGCGAGCGCGAAAACCAGGATAAAGAGAGTCACTCGTGCGCGCATGGAAACCCCAAAAAGCGGACTGAATGCAGTTTGTGGTCTCCCACCCTCTCGCAAAAAACGCGAAAGAATGGGGTACCCAACCAGACATCTCCTGTGGGTCAGGAGACCCACAGGAGAGCCGACCAGGAGGCCGGCGCTACAAATTGCTCTTATAGCTGGTTCATGTTGGCCAGGAACTCGGAGTTGTTGCGGCGCTTCTCCAGTTGGCTGATAAGCAGTTCCATGGCCTCGACGGGAGAGAGCGGGTTGAGAATCTTGCGCAGAACCCAGATGCGCTGCAAATCCTCCTTGGGGATGAGCAGCTCTTCCTTGCGGGTGCCGGAGCGCTGAATGTCGATGGCCGGGAAGACGCGCTTGTCCACCAGCTTGCGGTCCAGGATGATTTCCATATTGCCGGTGCCCTTGAACTCCTCGAAGATGACTTCGTCCATGCGCGAGCCGGTGTCCACCAGGGCCGTCGAAATAATCGTCAGCGAGCCACCCTCTTCGATGTTGCGGGCCGCGCCGAAGAAGCGCTTGGGGCGCTGCAGGGCGTTGGAATCGACGCCGCCGGAGAGCACCTTGCCCGAAGGCGGCACGATGGTGTTGTAGGCGCGCGCCAGACGGGTGATCGAATCGAGCAGAATCACCACGTCGCGCTTGTGCTCGACCAGGCGCTTGGCCTTTTCGATGACCATCTCGGCCACTTGCACGTGGCGGGCGGCCGGTTCGTCAAAGGTCGAGCTGATGACCTCGCCCTTCACCGAGCGCTGCATGTCGGTCACTTCCTCGGGGCGCTCGTCGATCAGCAGCACGATCAGCACCACGTCGGGGTGATTGGTCGAAATCGAATTCGCCAGCGATTGCAGAAGCATCGTCTTGCCGGTGCGCGGCGGAGCGACAATCAGGCCGCGCTGGCCCTTGCCGATGGGCGTCAGCAGGTCCATCACCCGGCCGCTGATGGCCTCGCGCACCGTCTCCAGCTTGATGCGTTCCTGGGGATAGAGCGGGGTCAGGTTGTCGAAGAGGATCTTGTTACGCGTCTCCTCGGGCGACTCGAAGTTGATGGCCTCGATCTTGACCAGCGCGAAGTACTTTTCGCCTTCGTGCGGAGGGCGGACGTTGCCGCTGATCGAGTCGCCGGTCTTGAGGTCGAATTTGCGAATCTGCGAGGGCGAGACGTAGATGTCGTCGGGGCCGGGCAGATAGTTGTAGTCGGGCGAGCGCAGGAAGCCGTAGCCGTCGGGCAAAATCTCCAGCACGCCCTCGGCAAAGATGTGGCCCTCCTTTTCACTTTGAGCCTGGAGAATCTTGAAGATCAGATCCTGCTTGCGAAGACCGCTGGTGCCTGGAATCTCCAGGGTGCGAGCGATGCGGGTTAATTCGGTGATGTTCTTCTCTTTTAGTTCCGCGATGGTCATATACACCTGCAAGATGGGAGGATAAGGGTGGGAAGGTCCGGGATGGGGGGTGCTCCGGAAAAGGAATAGGCGGGGGTTCAACGCGAGCGGCCAGTCTTCACCGCATCAGAGCCTGGGATGCTTCAGCCGGAATCAGGCCAGCATCAAAGGCCGGCAGACTCAACCCCCCTCGCCAGGGAAGCCGAGAAAAGCCGCCACCTGAATCAATTATACCTTTCGGAGACGCTCTTCAAGCGGCGCGGCGGGTTTCCACGGCCTGCTCCGCCTCGGCCTCGAAGGGCCCCGCGGAACCGGGATTGGTGGTTTGGAAGCGGCCTAGAACTTCATTGGTTGTGTCCTGCAGCCGTGTATTCGGCTTGTGCAGCTTACGGGTTGCCTTGCTGGCCAGTTGGCACAACTGGTAGCGATTGGAGACATGAGAAAGAGCCCCAAAAACCAAATCGGAACGCATTGCGAAATTCTCCTTCAAAAAAATTGGCTTGCTCCGGTACAGCACGGTCGCCGGAGAGGCCGCGGGGCGAGCCAACGCAATGCGGGCTGCCCCAAGTCTTCAACTCCCAAGGATTAGACGCACGAATCAAGCGTACAGCTCAAAATCCTGACGCATTTTCGCAGATTATGAAACAGGCATTCTGTCGAACCTATGAATCAGATTGCCGCCTTGGGAACCATCCACACTAAATTCCCGTTCCGGAAGATTGAACACACCGGGGCATCAACCAATGAGCCTCAAAGCCTCAGCTCAGAACTGATGCGGAAAAACGGCAGGAAAGCGTATAAACGCCCGTGACTCTCTGCCCATTCATGGATGGCATTCATGAATATATACAGAGTTGGCTTCAAGGTCAATAGTTTTTTTGAGGTTGTGGATTACTATTTCGTCATCTAACCGCCCTTGCCGAGGCGGATTCGGCGCCAAGGCATACCAGATAGACTTGAGCGGAACTTCAATCCGCGTCGTCTCGTAGATAGAACCAAGGAGGAGTCATGCGTCGTCTTGTTTTCATCCTTTCCAGCGTTGCCCTTGTGTTTTCCTGCCTGCCCGCGGCGGCGCAGGAGCAAGCCGCATCCCAAACCGCCCCATCCACAACCACCAGCGTCAGCGGCCGCGTCACTTGCGGCGACACCGGCCATCCGGCCCGCTTTGCCGCCGTGCAACTGATCCCCGAACAGCAGCAGCCAGCCGATACTTCCGAATGGGCAAACGTGAAGAATGAAAAGGATATGGCGAAGCTTATCGCAAAGAGTATAAATAGTTCGCAGAAGGGCACGGGGCTCTCCGCCGTCAGCTCGATTGACGGCAGCTTTGAGATGCCCAAGGTTCCGGCCGGAACTTATTTCGTTGTCGCTCAGCTCAAAGGCTATCTTTCGCCGTTCGATGCGCTCTCCGAAGAAGAGAAGTTCAAGGGCGGAGCCGACGCAGTCAAAAAGATCCAAGCCCAGGCCGAGAAGATCGTCGTGCAGGACGCTCCGGTGCACGTGGATGTACGCCTGGAGCGCGGCGGCTCCATCAGCGGCGTGATTCGCTACGACGACGGCAGCCCGGCCTCCGGCGTGACGCCCGTCCGAATGGTCCTGCAGGAGGACGGCAAATGGAAGACGGATTCCTTCAATCCAGGCGGACAGCAAACAAACGCCACAGACGACCGTGGCCACTACCGGATCTGCGGTCTGGCCAAAGGCAAATATGCCATCAAGGCCAGCTTGCCCACGCGTCAATCAATCAGCGGTCTAGGGGGATCGCACGATATGCACTTTGTCACGGGCGATGCCCTCGACGTGTATTCCGGCGGGGTCTTCCGCGAAAAGGATATCAAGCCCATCGAAGTCGGCCTTGGCGACGAGATCGATGGCATTGACATTGTTTTCCCCGTCGATAACCTGCATACCGTCTCCGGCACAGTTGTGGCCAAAACAGACAGTCACCCCCTCAACAACGGCACGGTGCACTTGGACGACCCCGAGACCAAGGGCTGGCTGCGCATGACCAAAATCGAAGACGACGGCACCTTCAAGTTCAACTATGTTCCCGAGGGCCAGTACGTGCTGAGTGCATGGGGCGGCGACGTGGACAAGAGCGCACCCGGAGGCGCCTTTGTACAAATGATGCACCCTACGATCTTGAAGAAGTACCAGGATGCCAGCCTCCCGCTTGATGTGAAAGGCGACCAAACCGGCCTCCTGGTGCAATTGGCCGACCAGCCCGCTGCCGCAGCGCCAGCCAAGCCACCAGCCAAGCCGGCCACGGAGGGTGGCGCAGACCCCCAACACTAAAATGGCGGGTGGTGCTGATCCCCACCTCTGAGATTGGGTGCCCCCGGCAGGGTGCCCCCGGTGCCTAGCTTTTGGGCGCCGGGGTTAGCAAAAAACCGTCTGCGGATTCCCGCGGCCTGAAAATCCAGACCGGGGCCACCCCTCTGATTTTTCAAGAAAGTGAGCTTTTCATGAAAATCATTTGCAATCTGTCTGTTCTATTCCTTGTCCTTTGCCTATCGGCGCTCGCAGGGGCGCAAGCCGGTCCAACGTTGCTAGTAAAAACCGACATGGATTGCAACTGGAAGCTCGATGGGCAGCCCATGGGCCTGCTCAAGGCTGACGCCCCCAAGGCCGTTCCGGTCTCATCGGGCGAACATCTTATCCAAGCCGCTACCACCGACGGGCTGGTCAAAATTCGCACCAAAGTGGAGGTCGATCAGGGGCAGAGAACGGTTGAGCTCCAATTAAAGAGCCGACACGCTCAGAAACTGAGGATCCAACAAGCTGTGGCAACCAGAAAACAAGCCGAGGCCGAGGCCGCGCTGCATCCCACCTGGACCGACCCCGACACCGGGCTGATGTGGACCAAGAAGGACAACGGCTCGGATGTGAACTGGAACCAGGCCAGCGACTATTGCTCCAATTTGCAGCTTGGGGGTTACAATGACTGGCGTTTGCCATCTATTGAGGAGTTGCAAGGGATATATGATCCCAGCGTCAGTGTTCAAGCAGTGTTTGATTATGGTGATGTCAATGTGCATGTAAAGGGGAATCTCCAGCTCACCGGATGGGACTGGAGCAGTTCTCAAGGAAAATCTTCGGAGTGGGCGTTGTCCTTCAGTTTTAACAATGAGAATCGTGGCCCCTTCCCTCTCGGCTTCAGCTACAGCAGCCGGGCGCTGTGTGTGCGTCGCTCCGGAGAGAATATACCGGATCAAACTGCACCAGCCCTCCCGAAGGGAGAAGACGAAAATAGCCCAGGATGAAATCCTGGGTAAGCGTTCGCGCGAAAGATCCCCGCCCCAGCAGGGCGGATCGAATGCACTCATCATCCTAAAAACGGCAGTTGAGCGCCTTCAACTGTGTCCTGCATCGAGTTCAGACGCTGCTGAAATCTGCTGCTTTGTAACAAGGGCACGACTTCAGTCGGGCCGCAAAAGCTCGTCAAAAAACGGGTCGGCTTTAGCCGCTGCAAAAGTGCAATGAGCAAAATATTTCGCAGTGGCTAAAGCCCTGTTGATTCTATGGCCTTTATTGGCCCGGCTAAGTACTTATCCGTAAATAACAACCGTTTGCCTCCAGCAGATCATCGCAGC
>CAYVGW010000231.1:0-5739 GCA_964450895.1 uncultured Occallatibacter sp.
AATCCAACGCTGGTCCAAGCAGTTGAATGACTTTGCCAGTGAGGGTGGCGGAATCAAGGATGCGTCCGCCCAGATCACCGCCGGCGCGGCAAACCCCGAAGCCAAGGCCCGCAAACTCTACGATGCCGTACAGGCCCTGGACAATACCGGCTTCTCCCGCGTCAAAAGCGAAGAAGAGCGCAAGCAACTCCATCTCAAAGCTGAGTTGGAAAAGGCGCAGGATGTGCTGCGCGAAAAGAGCGGTTCAAGCAACGACATCGCCGCCCTCTACCTGGCTCTGGCCCGCGCCGCCGGCCTTCAGGCCGATGGGCTGCAAGTCGTTGACCGGAACAGATCCATCTTCGATCCCAACCTTCTCTCCCTTCACCAACTGGACGATCTGCTGGTGGTCCTTCACCTCGACGGCAAGGACATTTATCTCGATCCCGGCCAAAAACTCTGCCCCTTTGGCCAGTTGGCCTGGAAGCATCTGATGGCTGGCGGAATCCAGCAGAACTCCAAGACGCCCGTCTACACGCCGCCCAACTTGACCAAGGACGCCATCACCGCGCACAAAGCCGACCTGACCGTCGATGCTCAGGGCGTCATCACCGGCTCCGTCGCCATCATCCTAAACGGCCCGCAGGCGCTCCATTACCGTCAGCTCAACCTGACCGCCGATTCAGAAGAGGTGAAGCGGCAGCTCAATCATTCCCTGCAAGAGGTGCTGCCCCAGGGAATCTCCGGCGAGGTGAACAAGATCCAGGGACTCGATAACCCTGCTGACTTTCTTACTGCCACCGTGAAGGTCTCCGGGCAGTTGGGAACCACCACCGGCAAGCGCCTGCTGTTGCCCGCCTTCTTCTTCTCCGCCGGTCCTCGCCCGCAGTTCGTCGCCGAAGAAAAACGCACGAACGCCGTCGATCTGCACTACGCCGAGCAAGTCATCGACGACGCGGTGATCCATCTGCCGACCGGCTACACCGTGGAGAGCGCCCCACTGCCAGCGCAATTGCCCTGGGAGGGCCACGCTCAACTGGTGGTCAAGACCACCCCCGGCGCGGGAAGCATCGAGATCAAGCACGTCTTCGCCCGCGCCTTTGTGCTGCTCGACCCCAAGGAGTACCCCGCCCTGCGCGACTACTACCAGAAGCTCGCCGCCACCGACCAGCAGCAGTTGGTGCTGGTCAAGGCAGCCGGCGCGGCTGGAAACTAGAGAATCTGGCAATCGGATGGAACGGATGGGTGTGGGCTGAGGCTCACGCCCATCTCTCTTTGCGAATAGTGCAAGGAAGCTGGGTGCCCCACCCTCGCCGCGTCTTTGTTTTTGCGGCTAGGGTGGGATCCATGGGCGCTCACGCCACAGGAATCGTAGCCGTTACGGCTTCTTCGGATGCGCCTCCTGCCACTGCTTGACGCGCTCATCGACCTCCGCGCGCTCGGCTGGCTTCAGCATTGCGGCGGCACCGTTTCGTAACTTAATTGTCATGGCCAGCGGTTCTCCGTTTAATTGAGGTGCGGCCAGACTCAGCCAATAATATGCTTCTGCCTTGTTGTTTGAATAGATTCGCATCGCCAGATTAAACTGAGCTCCGGCAAAGCCATGATCGGCTGATTTGCGATACCAGTTGATGGCTTCTTTTTGATCCTTCTGGACACCTTCTCCGATGTCATAAGCATAGCCAACTCTGTATTGCGCGTCGGGTTCGCCAAGATTCGCAGAGCGGCGAAAGAGTTCGAAAGCCTTTTCTGCATCCGGCAGAACTCCTCGCCCATTGAGGTAGAGAAGCCCCAGATCGAGCAAGGCCTCGGCATTGTTCTGTTCCGCTGCTCGTTGATACCAGACAATTGCCTGCTCATCGCTCTGTTGCAGGCCTTTGCCGATGCTGTAACAGATTCCCAACTGGTATTGTGCTTCCGCGCTGCCTTGCGCGGCTTCCTTGCGATATTTCTCCGCTTCCTGAACTGCCTCTTGGGATAGATCCGGTTTTCCTGCGTGAAGACGCGCAAGCATATCCTGCGCTCTCTGATTCCCCTGCCCAGCCGCTTTGCGGAACCAAACGATCGCCTGGCTTTGGTTTCTCTTTAACCCGTGTTCACCCGCGTTGTAGTCCATGCCCATCTGAAGCTGCGCATCAGGCGCGCCGGCCTCGGCGGCCTGATGAAGCAATTCAAAACCCTTCGTCTCATCCTTGGGAACGCCCTGGCCGTTCAGATAAAGCAACGCCAAATTGACCAGCGCGTTGGGATTGCCTTGATCCGCAGCTTTCTGATACCAAACCAGACTTTGCGCATAATCCTGCGGGACGCCCTTGCCGTGAACGTAACAAAGCCCCATGGAAAACTGCGCCGGAGAGAACCCTTGCTCAGCTGCTTTGCGATACCATTGTGCGGCCTGTGTATAGTCTTGTGGGACGCCATTGCCGTATTCGTACATTGCGCCTAAATTGTGCTGTGCCTTGGGATGTCCCTGTTCCGCTGATTTCTGGTACCAGATAGCCGCCTGTTTCTTGTCTACCGGAGCATACATTCCCGATTCGAAAGCCAATCCAAGCTCAAACTGAGCATTGGGTTCCCCCAGCGCGGCTGCACGGCTAAACAGTTCGAATCCCCGTTTTGTGTCTTTCTCAACACCTTTGCCTTCTCCGTAGAGGACAGCCAGGTTTCGCATGGCTTCGCGATGCCCTTGAGAGGCAGCCTTTTCATACCAAACTGCGGCTTGCTCAAAGCTCTGCGGCACACCTTGGCCGAGAGCATAACAGAGGCCGAGATCAAATTGAGCGTTGGGGATGCTTTGCTCGGCAGATTTACGCAGCCAGGAGACCGAGAGGGCCTGATCTTTGGGAACTCCCTGGCCATTGCGGTAGGCGGTGGCGACCATGAATTCAGCCGCAGCGTCTCCCAGCTTCGCCTTGGCCATCACCGCGGGGTCGATCCCATTTTCTGTTGTCTGAATCGGAGTTTGAGCTGAAAGGATGATTGGAATCAGCACAAAAGGCAAAAAGAATGTGGCGAATCGGTTTGGGAACTTGCTCATGACACCTCTCAAGATCACAAGAAAGATAACAGAAGCGGGCGCGAAGGCGGAATATGCTTGCCCATTGGCATCGCCGACTCAGGATTGGATGTGGAAGACGGTCCATTGTCCACATCTGCACAGCCCCGCCCTCAATCTGCACCGTTCCTGCCTCTTGCCCCCGCTCCCGCCGAGGACTAACCTTGAACCAAGAGAGTAACCGATGCGGCAATACGAGGCTTGCACCGGCTTTTGTGCAGACTCGACAGCCCAATTCCGCGCCCCGCAAGGGCCTTTCGCGCTTTCCACAGCGAAGCCCCTTTGTTTGGAAGGTTGATCCCCCAATCGCGAACAAAACACAATATATTGTGGTTTTTTGTTGACAAGCACCACAGACAGCGGTATTTTTGCATCTGCGGCACTTAACGGATTTTAACGAAAGCCTGTGTGACAGGCCACACAAAGCCGCTGAGCGAAGAGAACTCGCGGCACTTTTCATCCCCCGTTTCCCGTTCGTTGACCAAGACTTTTTCCCCGCCCCTCCGGATTCCTTTTCCGGAGCGGAGCCGGAGATTCACCGACTTTAATAGATTGTGAGGATTCTATGAACGAGCTTCAAGCCCAGACAGCCACCACCCCCCAGACCTCTCAAACCCAACGCGGCCTGATCTTTACCCGCCGCTTCTCCACCGAGGGCGTCTCGCCCTACGACGAGCTTCAGTGGGAGCGCCGCACCGCCTCCATCACCGACCAGAAAGGCAACACCATCTTCGAGCAGCGCGACGTCGAAGTGCCCGTCGACTGGTCGATGACCGCCACGAACATCGTCGCTTCCAAGTACTTGCACGGCCGCCTAGGCACGTCGGAGCGCGAGACCGGCGTCCGTCAGCTCGTCGCCCGCGTCGCCGAGACCATCCGCGACTGGGGCATGAAGGACGGCTACTTCGCCACCCCCGAAGACGCCGCCATCTTCCACGACGAGCTGGCGCACATGCTGCTCACTCAGAAGGTGGCCTTCAATTCGCCCGTCTGGTTCAACGTAGGCTGCGACCGCCTGGAGCCGGACGCGGAGGGCCAGAACTGGCACTGGGATCCCTCCACCGGCGGCGTGCGCTACTCCGCCACCGGCTACCGCAATCCGCAATGCTCGGCCTGCTTCATCAACTCCGTCGAAGACTCCATGGCCGGCATCATGGAGTTGGCCCGCACCGAGGCCCTGCTCTTTAAATTCGGCTCCGGCACCGGAACCAACTTCAGCTCGCTGCGCTCCAGCAAGGAATCCGTCTCCGGCGGCGGAACGGCTAGCGGCCCCTTGAGCTTCATGCGCGGCTTTGACGCCTTTGCCGGGGTCATCAAATCCGGCGGCAAGACCCGCCGCGCCGCCAAAATGGCCATCATGAACGTCGAGCACCCGGACATCCTTGACTTCATCGAGTGCAAGGCCAAGGAAGAAGCCAAGGCTCACTCACTCATCAAGGCGGGCTACGACGGCTCGGGCCCCGACTCCGAGGCCTTCTCCTCCATCTTCTTCCAAAACGCCAACAACTCCGTCCGCGTCAGCGACGAGTTCATGCATGCCTACGAGGAAGACGGCAACTACTCCACCTATACCGTCAACGGCCACCAGCCGGTCGACACCTACAAGGCCCGCGAGATCATGCACAAGATCGCCGAGGCCACCTGGCTCTGCGGCGATCCCGGCCTGCAATTCGACACCACCATCAACAAGTGGCACACCAGCAAGAACTCCGGCCGCATCAACGCCTCCAACCCCTGCTCGGAGTACATGTTCCTGGACAACTCCGCCTGCAATCTGGCCAGCTTCAATCTGATGAAGTACGTCACCCCGGCCGGCAGCTTCGACATTCCCGCCTACCGCCACTCCATCTCCGTGGTCATCACTGCCATGGAGATTCTGGTGGACAACTCCGGCTACCCCACAGAGTCCATCGCCCGCAACTCCCACGACTACCGCCCCCTCGGCCTCGGCTACGCCAACCTGGGCGCGCTGCTGATGGCCTTCGGCCTGCCCTACGACTCGGCCACCGGCCGCGATCTGGCCGCCGCCTTCACCGCCATCCTCACCGGTCAGGCCTACCTGCAATCCTCCATCGTCGCAGCCAACTGTCCGGCGCTCGCCTCGGCCACCCCGCTCACCGCCGACGCTGACCGCCAGGGCGGCGCCTGCCCCGGCTTCTACGTCAACCGCGAGCCGTTTCTCGACGTGATCCGCATGCACCGCGCCGAAGTCAACAACATCGGCAAATCCCGCCAATCAGCCGAGCCTTTCGCCGTGCCTCAACTCGAGGCCCTCATCGATGCCAGCCGCGAGTGCTGGGACATGGCTCTCGTCTACGGCGAGCGCTACGGCTATCGCAACTCCCAAACCACCGTCCTTGCCCCCACCGGCACCATCGGCTTCATGATGGACTGCGACACCACCGGCATCGAGCCCGACCTGGCCCTCGTCAAGTACAAGAAGCTGGTCGGCGGCGGCATGATCAAGATCGTCAACAACACCGTCCCCGAGGCCCTCTTCAAACTCGGCTACTCCAGCGAAGAGGTCAACGCCATCGTCAGCTACATCGACGCCACCGGCACCATCGAAGGCGCGCCCGGCATCAAGCCCGAGCACCTGCCCGTCTTCGATTGCTCCTTTAAGCCTTCCAAGGGCACCCGCTCCATCCATTACATGGGCCACATCAAGATGATGGCCGCCACCCAGCCCTTCCTCTCCGGCGCAA
>CAYVGW010000232.1:0-5706 GCA_964450895.1 uncultured Occallatibacter sp.
TCAACCATCAACCACTCACCTCCCGGATGAAAGGGCCGGGATCGCAATGAATGATTTTATGAACGGAATGAACGGAACGATTGTCTTGTTTGTGGGGCTCGGCGTATTGGCGCTGATCTTCATCCTGGGCGTCATCACCTCGCTGTATCGCAAGGCCGGTCCCAACGAGGCGCTGATCGTCTACGGCTTCCGCGGACCGAGGGTCGTCAAAGGCCACGGGACAGTAATTTTTCCGATGGTGGAGAGCTGCCGTCAATTGAGCCTGGAGTTGATGAGCTTTGATGTTGCGCCGCAGCAGGATCTCTACACCAAGCAGGGCGTCGCGGTGACCGTCGAAGCCGTGGCGCAGATCAAGGTGCGCAGCGATCAGCCGTCGATTCTGACCGCTGCCGAGCAGTTTCTCACCAAGGAGCCGCGGGAGCGCGAGGGACTGATCCGCCTGGTGATGGAAGGCCACTTGCGCGGCATCATCGGCCAGTTGACGGTGGAGCAGATCGTCAAGGAGCCGGAGATGGTGGGCGACCGGATGCGCGGCACCTGCGCCGAAGAGTTGAGCAAGATGGGCCTGGAGGTGATTTCCTTCACCATCAAGGAAGTCCGCGACAAGAACGAGTACATCTCGAATATGGGCCGCCCGGATGTGGCGCGCATCCGCCGCGACGCCGATGTGGCCACCGCCGAGGCCGAGCGCGACACCGCCATTCTGCGCGCCAACGCAATTCGTGATTCCTCGGTGAACAAGGCCAAGGCCGATCAGGAGCGGGTGATCGCCGAGACCGCCAGCGCCACGCGCCAGGCCGAGGCGCAGCGCGACTTGGACATCAAGAAGGCCGAATATGCCGAGCAGAGCCGCCGCCAGCAGGCCAATGCCGACAAGGCCTACGAGTTGCAGACCAACGTGATGCTGCAGCAGGTGACCGCCGAGCAGGTGAAGGTGCAGCAGGTGGAGCGCGAGGGCCAGATCAAGGTGCAGGAGGCCGAGATTCTGCGCAACGAAAAGCAGCTCATCGCCACGGTGCTCAAAGCCTCCGAGATTGAAAGGCAGCGCATCGAAAATATGGCCGCCGCCGAGAAGAATCGCCTGACCGCCGAAGCCGAGGGCCGCGCCTCCGCCATTCGCGCACAAGGCGAGGCCGAGGCCAGCATCATCTTCCAGAAGGGAACGGCGGAAGCCAAGGCCATGAACGTCAAGGCCGAGGCCTATCAGCAGTGGAACCAGGCCGCCGTGGTGGACAAGCTGCTCACCAACATGGCCGATGTAGTCCGCGCCATGGCCGAGCCGCTCAGCAAGGTGGACAAGATCACCATCGTCTCGACGGGCGGAGACGACGCCGCCGGAGCGCACAAGATCACCGGCGACATGACGCGGATTGCGGCGCAGGTTCCGGCGTTGTTTGAGGCCCTGAGCGGCATGGACATCAAGCAGCTCATGTCGAACGTGACCGGCATCGGCAAGAAGCCGGAGGAGAAGCCAGAAGCATAGTAGCTGTCAGCTATCAGCTTTCAGCTTTGAGCTGCCGGGATATGACGAATGGCTGGGTGCCCCAGGTCCGGATCTTCGGACCTGGGAAACATCGAACCTCAATTGTCAGGGTGCCCCACCCTCGCCGCGTTCTTGTTTTTGCGGCTAGGGTGGGATGCCACAAATCTCGATTTGTTTTGTAACAGGGCACGACTTTAGTCGTGCCGCAAACCGGCAAAAAGAACCGGGGCTTTAGCCCCTGAGAAAGTACCGAGAAAGACGAGGAGAGTATGAAGAAAGCCGTTTGCATCACCGCACTTTTGGGAATCATGATCACGTCCTGCGCGCTCTTTGCGCAAACCCCGGCCGCGCCTGTAGACGCCACAGCAGCCACGGCCATCCCCGCCGATCAGCAGCCCTCCAAGGAGCAGTTGGCCAAGCTCTTCGAGGTGATGCGCCTGCGCGAGCAGATGCAGAATGTGATGAAGGCCGTGCCCGCCATGGTCCAGCAGCAGATCAAGGGGCAGATCGATGAAATGATGGCGAAGGTGCCTGACGGAAAGCCATTGACTGCCGATCAGCAGGTCGCCATGGACAAGATCATGAACAAGTATTTGCAGCAGGCGATCAACATTTATCCAGTCGATGAAATGATCAGCGATATGTCCACTCTCTATATGCACCATTTGAGTGCAACAGACGTGGACGCATTTATCGCCTTCTACCAATCGCCCGCAGGTCAGCATCTGCTGGATGCGCAGCCAGCCATCATGCAGGAGTACATGCCCTTGGTGATGAATCGCATGAAAGAACGCAGCAAGGCGCTTACCGACGATTTGATGAAGGATATGGCGGAGCTTACTGCATCGGCAGCTCCCGCCGCCGATAAGCCGGCGGCAAAGTAGCATGGTATCCCACCCTAGCCGCAAAAACAAGAACGCGGCGAGGGTGGGGCGCCCGGTAACAGTTGACAGTTCTCAGCCAACTGTCAACTGTCAACTGTGAACTGACAACTGAGAACTGACGGAGGTACGTCATGGCACTGCTGGAGAGAGTAAGCACATTGCTTCGCGCCAATCTGAACGACCTGATCGAGAAGGCCGAGGATCCCGAGCGCATGTTGAAACAGATCGTGCTGGACATGGAGAATCAACTGATGCAGGTGAAGACGCAGGTGGCTATTGCCATCGCCGACGAGCACCTGCTGGAGAAGAAGCGCGCCGAGCAGATTGCGCAGGCTGCCGAGTGGCGGCGCAAGGCCGAGCTGGCCGTGCAGAAGGGCCACGACGACCTGGCCCGCGGCGCCCTGGAGCGCGCCTTGAGCCACGACGAGCTGGTGGCCGGCTTTACCACCCAGGCCGAGGACCAGAAGCACGAGGCCGACAATCTGCGCCAGGCGTTGCGCAAGCTGGATCAGAAGCTCAACGAGACCCGCGCTCACTGCGAGATGCTGGTGGCCGAACATCGCCGCGCCAAAGTGATCGGCCGGGCCACCGAGGCGCGCCAGGTCGTGGGCATCGACCAGCAGAACGCGCTGGGTCGCATGAAGACCCGCGTCCATCTGAAGGCCGCGCAGAACGCCGCCGCCGGTGAAGTGATGCTCACCGATTCGCTGGAGGACCGCTTCCAGGCGCTGGAGAGCGAGGACAAGGTCGATCTGCTGCTCCAGGAGATCAAAACTCGTCAGGCAGTTCAGTAGATATCCTCCGGCAGAGGGACGGCGCTCATGCACAGATGGGCGCCCCACCCATTTCGCGCACTTTGCGAAATGGGTGGGATACCACGCCGCCACGCGCTATACTCGTTGCCAGCGCCACTTACGGACCGTCCTATGAATTTGCTGCAAGAAATTCTCAATAACGCAACAGACGTGACCATTTTGGTGGCCGTGGTTGGCTATCTGGTCACCTTTATCAGCGCCCGGATGCTGGCCCGCCGCAAAGACAAGCTGGAGATGGTCAACCGCCGCCTGGACGAGTTTTACGGCCCGCTCTATGTCGCTTCCCAGGCCGGCAACATCGCCTACCGCTCGCTGCTTACCAAGCAGGGCAAGTCGCAGAGCAACCCCATCCTCGACAGCGAGATGAAAGAGTGGATGCTGTGGATGACCACCATCTTCATGCCCCTGAACGACGTGCGCGAAAAGATCATCATCGAGAAGGCCTATCTGATTGTCGAGGAGCAGATGCCCCGCTGTCTGCTGGACTTCGTCACCCACGTGGTGGGCTACAAGGCGGTGCTGGTCAAGTGGTCCGAGGGCGACTACTCCGAGCGCCGTTCCACCATCGGCTGGCCGCCGGAGTTCGATGTCTACGTCACGCGCTCCTACGCCGCGCTCAAGGCCCAGCAGACCCGCCTGTTGCACAGCTTCACCTGGCGACTCTATCAACGGCTCTTTCACCGCAGAGGACGTTGATCCGGAGACCCGCGTTTCAGCGCAAGGTTTGACGCTAGGCCCAATAGCTGCGGTCCAGTGTGCGGTATTGGATGGCCTCGGCCAGGTGGGTGACGGCCAAGTGCTCGGCGCCCTCCAGATCGGCGATGGTCCGCGCCACTTTGAGGATGCGGTCATGGGCGCGCGCGGTCAGGCCCTGCTGCTGCATCGCCCGCTCCAGCAAGCGCTCGGCATCCGCGCCCAGTTCGCAGTGCGAGCGAATCTGGCGCGTGGTCATCTGCGCATTGGAGTAGATTTTGTCGCCGAATTTGTGGAAGCGCACCCGCTGCCGCTCGCGGGCCGCCAGCACGCGGGTGCGAATCTCCGCCGAACCCTCGGCCGCCGCGCCGCCACGCAGTTCCTTGTACTGCACCGCCGGCACCTCGATGTGAATATCGATGCGGTCCAGCAGCGGGCCGGAGATTTTGGCGATGTAGCGCTGAATCACCGGCGGAGAGCACTGGCAATCGCGGGATTTGTCGTTGAAAAAGCCGCAGGGGCAGGGATTCATGGCCGCCGCCAGCATGAAGCGCGCCGGAAAGCTGAGCGACATGGAGGCCCGCGCGATGGTCACCGTGTGGTCCTCGAGCGGCTGGCGCAGGACTTCGAGGACGTTGCGGGGAAACTCCGGCAGCTCGTCCAGAAAGAGCAGCCCGTTGTGGGCCAGCGAGACCTCGCCCGGACGCGGCACGATGCCGCCGCCGATCAGACCGGCATCCGAAATTGTATGGTGCGGCGAGCGGAAGGGCCGCTGCGTCACCAGGCCGGCGGCTGCGTCCAGCACTCCGGCCACGGAGTGAATCTTGGTGGTTTCGAGGGCCTCCTCGAAGGTCAGCGGCGCCAGAATCGAGGGCAGGCGCTTGGCCAGCATCGTCTTGCCGGAACCGGGCGGCCCGATCATCAGAATGTTGTGGCTGCCCGCCGCGGCCACTTCCAGCGCCCGCTTGGCCGTCTGCTGCCCGCGCACATCCTTGAAGTCCACCGGAAAGTGCTGCAACTCGCCCAAGAGCTTTTCCGTAGAGACGCGGTAAGGCTCTCTCTGGATCGCGCCGACAATCTGCCCATTCAGCAGATCCAGAACATCCAGCAACGAACTGGCGGGATAAACATTGACCCCCTCGACCACCGCGGCCTCGGCGGCGTTGGCGGCGGGCAGGATCAGGTTGGCAATCCCTTTTTCGCGCGCCATGATGGCCACCGGCAGCATCCCCGGAACGGCCCGCACGCTGCCGTCCAGGCCCAGTTCGCCCACCAGCAGAAAGCGGCTCAGGTCGTTGGTCTTGATCGCCCCATACGCGCCCAGAATGCCCACGGCGATAGGCAGATCGAAGCCCGAGCCTTCCTTTTTCAGGTCGGCCGGCGCCAGGTTGATGGTGATGAAGGTGGGCGGAATCAGGTAGCCGGAGTTCTTGATGGCCGCGCGCACCCGGTCGCGGCTCTCGCGCACCGCCGCGTCCGGCAGGCCGACGGTGTGGAAGGTGTCCTTCTCCGCAACCACGCCGCTATAGTCCACCTCGACATCAATGAGGTGGGCGTCGATTCCGTAGACTGCCGCGCTGTGAGCCTTGAAGAGCATTTTCCGGATTGCAGCGAGTGTAGCAGATGAGAGGGGCCAGGGAATAGTAATCGCATTTGCATTGCAGATTACAAACTGATTAGATTGCGGAAAACATGGCTCTGGAAAGGCTTTAGAACAGGACACGACGGAAAAGACTGCGGAAACACTCATTGAACGACGCTTTGTAACAAGGGCACGGCTTTAGAGCTTATCCGTAATTAAGTGATATGATTTTGTTATGAAATCATGGAC
>CAYVGW010000233.1:0-5618 GCA_964450895.1 uncultured Occallatibacter sp.
CTTCGTGATTGTCGCCGATCTATTCCTCACCAAGACGGCGGCGCTGGCCGATGTGATCTTTCCCGCCGCCAGCCTCTACGAGAAGAGCGGCACGGTGACCAACACCTTTGGCGATGTGCAACTGGTGAAGAAGGCCGCCGACCGCGCCGGAGTGAAGCCGGAGTTCGAAATTCTGGTGCGGCTGGCCGGAGCGATGGGCGTGGATGTGAAGACGCTGGTGCCCTTCGGCAAGAGCGGCACGACGGCTGACTTGGGCCAATCGCGCGGCGTGCAGGCCGGCGAAGCGGACCGCCACGCGGTGTGGCTGGCGGCGAATAACCTCGAATGGAAGACGAGTCCCTTTGATCCGCTGGCGGTGCTGGATGAGATTGCGCGTTTGGTTCCGGGCTACGCTTTGGATCGTGTGAATCTGTTGAGCGGAAATGATGTGAAGAGCGAGCCGGGGTTTGTGCCGGTGTCGGCGTTGACGGAGCGGGGCTTGATTGTGGCCGCGGGGGATGGGTTGTTTACCTCGGGAACGCTGGGCGAACGGAGCGAACTGCTCAAGGAATTGAAAGAGCATCAGGCTAAGTTTGGCGGGCTGAAGGTGCTGTGAAGGTTTGGAAGCGAAAAACAACCGCAGGTCCTTCGACTCGCGTTGCTCGCTCAGGATGACAGAGTGTTTGAGTAATTCTGAATGAGTCGATGTTTTGAAAGGGCACGGCTTTAGCCGTGCCGCAGAGGCAGCAAATTGAATGTGGGGCTTTAGCCCCTGCGGGATACAAGAAGAAGAGGCTAACAACCAGTGACGATTTTGCAATTCATACTTTGGAGCGTGCTCAAGGTAGCCGTGGTGACGGTGGTGCTGCTGCTGGGCGTCGCGTACACGGTGCTGCTGGAGCGCAAGCTGGTGGGGCGCATCCAGAACCGCTGGGGGCCGTGCCGCGTGGGTCCGTTCGGGCTGTTGCAGCCGCTGGTGGACGGCGCCAAGTCCTTCCTCAAAGAGGACATTATCCCCACCGGCGTCTACCGGCCGCTCTATCTGATTGCGCCGATCATCGCGCTGGGCTGCGCGCTGATCTCGATTGGCGTGGTGCCCTTCGGCGAGCCGTTTTCGGTTGCCGGAAGCCCGCCGCTCTTTCAGATTGCCAATGTGAATGTCGGCCTGCTGATTATTCTGGGCGTGACTTCGATCGGCGTCTACGGCATTGCGCTGGCGGGGTGGTCGTCGAACAACAAGTACTCGCTGCTGGGCGCGCTGCGCTCCTCGGCGCAGTTGGTCAGCTATGAGCTGGCGCTGGGGCTTTCGCTGGTGGGCGTGGTGCTGCGCGCAGGATCGCTCAATCTGCGCTTCATCGTCGAGCAGCAGGCCGCCCACGGCATCAAAACTTGGAATATCTTTGGGGGAGGCCAGATCTTAGCCTTCTTCATCTATTTGACGGCGGCCTATGCGGAGACCAATCGCTCGCCCTTCGATCTGCCGGAGGCCGAGTCTGAGCTGACCGGCGGCTATCACACCGAATACAGCTCGATGAAGTTCGCCATGTTCTTCATGGCCGAATATGCCAACATGATTATGGTGGGCTGCGTGGCCACGCTGCTCTTTCTGGGCGGCTGGACCAGCCCCTTCGGCGACCTGATTCCTTCTTTCGAGAATGTCTTCGTCGATGCGGGGCTATCGCTCTTCTGGTTTGTGCTCAAGGTTTTTGCTTTCCTCTTTTTGTATGTGTGGGTGCGCGGGACGCTGCCGCGCTTCCGCTACGATCAACTGATGAATTTTGGCTGGCGCTGGCTGATGCCGCTGGCCATCCTGAACATTGTGGCGACCAGCGCGCTGCTTGCCGCGTATAGGTGACGAATCGATGCACCTGATTTTGTTTATTCTCTTTGCCGGATTCTGCGTGGCGGGGGCAGTAAACCTGCTCTTGCAGAGTCATCCCATCAACAGCGCCCTGTCGCTGATTGTGGTGATGACCTCGCTGGCCGTGCTGTATCTGATGCTGGGCGCGGAGTTTCTGGCCATCGCGCAGGTGATTGTCTACGCCGGCGCGATCATGGTGCTCTTCACTTTTGTGGTGATGCTGCTGAACGCGGGGCGCGAGGCGCGCACGCTGGGCAGCCGCGCGGCGCGTGCTGTCGGCTTTCCCGCGGTGGTGGCGATTCTAGCCGTGATCGCCACGGTGATTCTGAAGGCGCAGGGATTGGGCGCGGCTCGGCTGAGCGACGGGCTGACCGGCGTGAAGGGCCAGACCAACCTCGATCAACTTGGCGCGGTGCTCTTCACCAAGCTGCTGCTGCCCTTTGAGGTCACCTCGGTGCTGATTCTGATTGCCATTCTGGGCGCGGTGGCGTTGGCCAGTCACGAAGGAAGCGAAGCCGAAGAAAGGACGGGCGAAGAATGAATCCTATTTTCACGCAGGAAGTTCCGCTCTCCTGGTATCTGCTGTTGAGCGCGGTGCTGTTTTCGCTGGGCGTGGTGGGCTTTCTCATCAAGCGCAATCTGATTACTGTCTTCATGTCCATTGAGTTGATGCTCAACGGCGTCAATCTTTCTTTTGTCACCTTCGCCGAGCAGTGGCACGCGGTGAAGGGTCAAATCTTCGTCTTCTTTGTGATGATGGTGGCCGCGGCCGAGGCTGCCGTGGGATTGGCCATCATCATTGCCGTCTTCCGCGCCCGCGCAACCCTCGACGTCGACCGCATCGACCGGATGAAACTATGAACTTTTCTCTTCATCTTTGGATGATTCCGCTGCTGCCTTTCGCCGGGTTCCTCATCAATGGAATCCTGGGACGGCGCTTGCCTAAGTGGCTGGTAACTACAGTTGCGATTCTCGCGCCGTTGGCGGCGTTTGGCGTAGTGCTGTTGGCTGCTACACTCACGTTAATTCCTGTTGTGTTGCACCGGATTGGTCCAGATACTGCTTCGTTGGCAATGCCTTTCATCGAAACATGCCCGCTGCCATGGATCAACATTCCCGCGCTGCACGTGGACTTCAGCTTTGTCCTCGATCAGCTATCGCTGGTCATGTTGTTGGTCGTCACCGGCGTAGGCTTCCTGATTCATGTTTACTCCGTCGGCTACATGAGCGACGATGAGGGCTATGCGCGGTACTTCAGCTACCTGAATCTTTTCTTGTTCTTCATGACAGTGCTGGTGCTGGCCGGTAATGCGTTGGTGATGTTCGTCGGCTGGGAGGGCGTCGGCCTCGCGTCGTATCTGCTGATCGGCTTCTACTTCCAGAAGAAATCGGCGGCGGACGCGGGCAAAAAGGCATTCATCGTCAACCGCATCGGCGACTTCGGTTTCCTGATCGCCATGTTCCTTCTCGTCGCCAACTTCGGTACGCTGACCTTCTCGGAGATCGCCGCGAAACTCGGCATGGACCCCGGCTGGCAGGGAGGCGTCGTCACGGTCATTGCGCTCTGCCTGATGCTGGGCGCGGCGGGCAAGAGCGCGCAGTTGCCGCTGTATATTTGGCTGCCGGACGCGATGGAAGGCCCCACGCCGGTCTCCGCATTGATCCACGCGGCGACGATGGTTACGGCCGGCGTTTACATGGTGGCGCGGACGCACGTGATCTTTGACCATTCGCCCTTTGCGCTGTCTGTGGTGGCGATTGTCGGCGCGGCGACGGCGCTCTTTGCGGCGACGATTGCCCTGGTGCAAAACGACATCAAGCGCGTGCTGGCGTATTCGACGATCTCGCAGCTTGGCTACATGTTCTTGGGCTGCGGCGTGGCGGCGTACTCCGCGGCGATCTTCCATCTGATGACTCACGCATTCTTCAAGGCGCTGCTCTTCTTGGCGGCAGGCTCGGTGATTCACGGCCTGGGCGGCGAGCAGGATCTGCGCAAGATGGGCGGGCTGTGGAAGAAGCTGCCGGTGACCTTCTGGACGATGACCATTGCTGTCTTCGCCATCGCCGGCTTTCCTCCGCTGGCCGCTTTCTTTTCCAAGGACGCGATTCTCTACGCAGCGTTTTTGCAAGGGCCGAACGGACAGATTTTGTGGTTTGTGGGCGTCCTCACAGCGCTTTTGACATCTTTCTATATGTTTCGGCTCTGGTATCTGGCCTTCTGGGGCACATCGCGCAGTGAGGGTGTTCATGCGCATGAGAGTCCCGTTTCGATGCTCGGCCCGCTGGTAATTCTGGCGTTGCTTTCTATTTGCGGCGGCTGGATCGGCATCGAGCGGTTTGGGACGTTCCTCACGCCTTCGGTTGGCGCACGAGCGGCAGAGGGTGGGAGCACGCAGCTTGAACTCACGCTGACCGCCGTGGCCGTCGGCGTAGCGCTGCTGGGCTGGCTGATTGCGTATCTCTTCTACCGGGAAAAATCGACGATCCCGGCGAAGCTGGCGGGCGCTCTGCCGAGCGGCTACAAGCTGCTGGTCAACAAGTATTTTGTGGACGAGTTCTACGGCGCGACGGTGGTCAAGCCGCTGCTGGGCTTCTCGAAGTACGTTCTGGAGTGGGTGGTGGACGTGGGCATTGTGGGCGGCGCGGCTTGGCTGATCGGCGGCGTAGCCCTCTTGGCCGGAGCGATCGTGCAGCGCTGGCAATCGGGCAATCTGCGCTCCTATGCGGCGTGGCTGGCCGCAGGCGCGGCGGCGGTGTTGCTGTTTGTACTGGTTCCTTGGACGACGGCGCTGGCCGCGCTTCCAGCAATTCATCTTGGATGGGCGGGGCATTGAGAATATGAACATAATCAACAACTCGATTCTCACGCTGATCTTGCTCGCGCCGCTGGCCGGGGCGCTGTTGGTGCTGCTTGCGCCCGACCGCGCGAAGCTGCCCAACTGGATAGCGCTGTTCACGACGCTCGCCACCTTCGGCCTGACGCTGCATCTTCCCGCGCACTTCGACCACGCGCAAAACAGCTTCCAGTTCGTGGTCAACATCCCGTGGATTGACAAGCCGGCGATCAACTATCACCTGGGCGTGGACGGGCTGAGCCTGTGGCTGGTGGTGCTGGTGGGCTTGCTTGCGCCCATCGGCGTTGTCGCCAGTTGGAACGCCATCCGCGAACGGCGGAAGATTTTCTTCGCGCTTTTTCTGGTGCAGCAGACGGCGATGCTGGGCGTTTTTCTCTCGCTCGACCTGATGCTCTACTACGGCTTCTGGGAGCTGTCGCTGGTTCCGATGGCCATTCTGATCGCCATGTACGGGCGCAAGGACGGACCGAAGGCCGCGCTGAAGTTCTTCCTCTTCACCTTCATCCCCTCCGCGCCGCTGCTGGTGGCGATTCTCTGGCTCTACGCGCGGACGGGCAGCTTCGACTTCACGACGCTGCAAATCCTCATCGCCCACGGAAACTACCCGGCAACCGCGATCTTCTGGGTTTCGCTGGCCTTCCTCTTCGCCTTCGCGGTCAAGGTTCCGGTCTTCCCGCTGCACGGCTGGGTGGCCGACACCTTCAGCGAAGCGCCGGTGGCGTTGGCGATGGTGGTGGCCGGCAAGCTGGGGCTTTATTCGATGCTGCGCTTCCACATCGGCCTCTTTCCGGCGCAGGCGCGGGCGGTGGCTCCCGTGCTGGTGGGGCTGGCCGTCGTCGGCATTCTCTACGGCGCGTGCCTCGCTCTCGTGCAGCGCGACTTCTGGCGGCTGATGGCCTTTGCCGCGCTGAGCCATCTGAGCC
>CAYVGW010000234.1:0-5614 GCA_964450895.1 uncultured Occallatibacter sp.
ACATAGCCTCGCAGAGTATAGATTTCTTCGTCACAGAATCGCCGAAAGCGCCGTCTGGAAATATGTCAAACGCACAATGACATATCGGGACCGATGATTGGTCAACGGCATCGCAACCCTGGCAGGACACACCATCGCGTCGAAGGGGAACAGAAAAGCTCAAGTTGAACTTGTTCAACTCTCCCAGCCCGATCGCCGTTTGGTGCGTCTTCCATTGCAGGAGACCGAAGTCGGCTGAGTGAGCCGCATTGCCGACTCGAAGCCGAGTGCTCTGTACTTGTCGGTTATGAGTGGTAAGGTATTTATAATAATCTATATAGCCATGACAATGCTGCTGCGGAGTCACGTTTGAAGCTAATCTCATGTCGCCATATCCGCAATATGCGCGGAAATAGAAATTTCAGGAAGTGACGTTATATGTTGACAAATCCGCTCGTAATGCGGAAATATATACATGAGGCATTATGGGCGCCGAACTCTCTTCTCACCTTTCGGAACTGCTTGCGCGCGGCGAGGTCATCTTCTCCAGCCAAGAGGCGGAGCAGAGCCTCGGGGTTGGCCACGGTGCATTCCTGGATGCAGCAGAGCGCCTTCAAAAACAGAAAAAGCTCGTCCGACTCCGCCGCGGCAACTACGTGGTCGTTCCGCCGCAATTCGGCATGTGGGGCGCGCCTCCGCCATCCTGGTACATTGATGCCCTGATGCGGCATGAGTCGTCGCCCTATTATGTTGGCCTGCTGAAGGCCGCGGAAATCCACGGTGCAACCCACCAGGCAGTGCTGGAGTTCCAGGTCATTACCGAGAAGCGAGTGCCCAACATACAAGTCGGGCGATCAATGCTCTCCTTCTACTATCGGAAGCAGATTGCTCCCGTCTCGCAAGCAATAACGGACCACAAGACGGAGACGGGATCGATGAAAGTCTCCTCCGTCGAACTAACCGCCCTGGACCTGTTGCGATACCCGCAGGCATCCGCCGGTCTCGACAACATCGTCACGATCCTTGCCGACCTTGGAGAGAAGATCGATTCTGAAAAGCTGGCATCGGTGTCGGTATCATTTCCAAAATCTATTGTTCAGCGCCTCGGGCATCTGTTGGATCAACTTGGCCACGCGGACGCAACGCAACCAATGCTGCGCGAACTACTCCGCGAGCAACTGCCTCCCTGGGTTGAACTCGATCCAGAAGAAGTTGCCGAGCCTCAACTTGCGCCAAAATGCATTGAGAGAGATAAACGATGGAACATCGTCGTTCGCCGCAAGCCGGAGGTTGATGAATGATTCCGATGATGAACATCATTGCCTGGAGCCATCGAGCGCCTTGGCCAGAGATGCGTCAGGTCGAGCAGGATCTGATCATCAGCCGTGCCATCGTCGCGATCTTCTCCGATGAGCATCTTCGGAAACAACTTCGTTTTCGCGGTGGCACGGCACTCAACAAATTGCACTTTCCTCAGCCCTTTCGTTACTCCGAAGATATCGATCTCGTTCGCACCGAATCCGGCCCCATTGGCCCAGTGCTTGATCGCTTACGTGATGTGCTGGAGCCCTGGCTCGGCAGAGCGAGCTTCGATCAGAGTCCCGTAGCGCCGAAACTGCGGTTCAAGGTTGCTGCGGAAGATGCAGCCTCAACCGCGCAAATACGCCTCAAACTTGAAATCAACACCTCGGAAACGCAGGCATACGATCCACCTCGCAGCGTGCCTTTTCGCATCGAGAATCCCTGGTTCACTGGTTCGGCAGAGGTCTTGACGTTTACAACGGAAGAAATGCTGGCGACAAAACTTCGCGCTCTGCTACAGCGGGAAAAGGGGCGCGATCTTTTCGACCTTGCCCATGCGTTGGAGGTTTTCAAAGACCTGAACCGGGCGCGCTTGGTGGAATGCTTCAACCTCTATCTGGAGAGAGCCAACGTGAAGATCCCGCGGGCTGAGGCAGAACAACGGATGTTGGCGAAGCTGCGACGGCCGCGCTTCCTCGACGACATGAAGCCTCTGTTGCCGGCCGCTGCCTTGCATCATTTCGGAGATGAATCAACCCAACAGGCATTTTTGACTGTATTCAACCAGCTTGTCGTGATGCTGCCCGGAGAACCGTGGGCAAAGACAGAGGAAATCCTGAAGACACACGGAATGCTTTAGAAGTTGTTCTCTCATCCAATCGCACCCCTTCAACAGACGGCGGCTCGATACTGACTCATCCCGTCCAGACGAATTCGCAAGATTTTATGTCAAACGCACAGTGACATAACCGGACCGATTTTGAGTCAAACGCACAGTGACATATCGGGAACGGTTTTTGGTCAAACGCACAATGACATAACGGGACCGATTATTGGTCAAACGTCTTCCCGGAAAACCACGCGACCAGGGCCACCACTGGAATCTGAATCGTGCCTGTCATTCTTCCTCGCAGCGGTCACTGCACACAACCAGTCAGGCCCGCCCGCAGACACAAAAAATGCCCCGGTTCTGACGCCGGGGCATTCGATGCGGATGATGCGATCCTATTGACCAGCGACTCTGTGCAGCCCAGTCTGGCTCTCTTCATGCTTTGTAAAGACAACGTAGATCTTCGTGTCGGCCGGGACCGAGACGATTATCCTGCTGGTCGCGTTCAGGCTCATCAGTTCCGAGTCGCCCGCGTTGCCCACGTTCTCCGCCACTCTTTGGCGCAGAAGGTCGCCCTCAGAGAACGCCGCGCCGGAGTTGTTGCCAACCAGCATCGCTGCCAGTGAACCCACGCCCGACGCGGCCTTGATCAGAAAGTTCTTGCCGGTGTTTTTCCCGAATACGGTTCCTTTGATCGGCCCAAGATCAAGCCCCGCGCCGATGGCTTCGATCTTCTCTCGCTGCCCATCCAGCAATTCGATCTCATCGAACTTCACACCGACAAATCCAGACCGGTCAGCCTGCTGCAACTGCCCGTAGACGCGCGCGCCGGCAGGCACAACAATGCGGTCGCCGATTGCATAGGTGTACTCGACCACAGCCACAACCGGAGCCAGCACCGCGCTCGAAATCTGTGTCTCCAACTTCGCCTCAATCCGCGAACCAGGCGTCATCTCCAGCACCGGTCCCGTATCCACCGACGCGTGCGTCACAGTGCCCGCAGGCTGCGACTGCAAAGGGGCACGCACAAAGACCAGCGATGCTTCCTTCAAAGCATTCTGCGTCTGCTGCGCCTGAACGGGCGACGCGTGGCCACCATCGCCATAGGGTTGCGGATCCTCCCACTTCTGCTGCGTGTCGGAGAACGATGGGATGGCGCCCAATGTGTTTGCGCCCGCTGCGCTCCCTGCACGTGGCTTTGCAGGCGACGCAGCGCCCGCGTTATCACCCGCGCTCTGTGCTGGAGTACTGGTGCGCTTGATGTCGCCCGGATGCACCTGTCCGCTCGTGTTCTCCTGAACGTCGGTATGAACAGTCTCCATCAACGGCGTGACGCTTCCCTTGGATGGGCTTGACGCTTGTTGCTGTGTCTGGTGGCTGAACTGCTTCTCGGCAGCCTTTTTCGTTGTGGAAGAGTGGTTGACGAGGCTCGTAAGAGCAAGGAAAAGCACGGCAGCCAGCAGTCCGCCGCCAAGCATAATCAGCTTGCTCTTCTCTATGCCGGACTTGCCTTCGCTGCCTTCTCTCGTCGCATGACCCGTGGGTTGTTGCGCATCCGCGCGGTCTTCAACCAGTGCGGGCTCCGTCGGAAGCGGAGGCTGCGGACGCGGCGTTTCGACAGAATCTTCATTGTCAAACTGGGCAATTCTCGATCCATTGTTTTCGTTGCTGTTCATAGCATCTCCTTCCTACCTCGTTCCACCAGCGATCGGCGGCGTAAATGGCAGACGAATGAGTATCGGCCGGTCCACCTGGTCGGCCTGCGCAATCTGGAGGAAAAGCTTCTCCGTCGATTGCTTGAAGTTCGGGCGATCAAAGACAACGACTCCATCAGCGCGCGCCCCTGCCTCGATCCTTGTCGTGCTCAGCCTGTACTCGCGAATCAACAACTGATCGGCAGTGAGACTCTTGCCTTCCTTCTTTTTCTTCTTCACCGCGCGTCCGCTGATCTGAATCTGCGGCGGCACAACCTCCACTGGCTGATCGGAGGCATTGAGAATCGAGAATGAGATAACCGTCTGATTGCTCCTTTGCCGTATGTTGCCAAGCGAAGTTTTAATCTGCTTGCCCTCCCATTTCGTCCATCCCGGCGCATTGATGCACATCTGCAACTCATACTCTTCGTCAATAGCAGAGAGAGGCTTCGCTGCGGCGGGAATCTGTGATTGATTAGAGGGCGACGCAATTCCTGTGGGTTCGACTCGCGCGCGCTCCACGCCTGCACCGCCAGCGATTAGAAAACTTCTCGCCGTGCGGTACTCTATCAAGAAGTCAACCGGCAGCGCAGACCCGCTTGCATAAACCCCATCGCTGATCAACTCCAGCGTCACATGCAGGCCGGATTTTGTCGCAATTAATAGGTTCGAATCAGCGGCCTCTTTCGTGATGGGCTTCACGTACACATACTCCGGCTCGCCCTCGTTGTGCTCCGCTTTGAAGGAACCGGGGCTGCCGAGGATCACCGACGTGATCTCCTCCGGCATATGGATCGTTGACTCGAATTCTGGCCGCAGGTGCAACGTCGTCACCTCCGACGGGTTGATGGTGATCGTCGCAACGCGCGGCTTGACGGCGTTATCGGCAGCGAGCAGACGCAGTGGAAGCAGCACTACGAAAGGGAAAAACCAGAAAAGTCTCATTTCCATTTACCTCCTGTGCAATGAATTTGCAGCGAGCTTGCGCGCCATATAATGACGCCGAACCGATTCGACATAAGCGATGACATCCGGATTGTTGTAGTCGAGTTGCCGCTTGCCGACCCATCGATCGCCAGCGTAATAGGCCGCGGCCACAAGCCTCAGATCGCCGTGAAACTCCCACATCAGCGTGGTCAAATAGCGCGTTCCCGCCGCAATGTTCTGCTCTGGATCGAAGGGCTGGTATGCGCCAAAGCGGCGCGCAGTCGCCGGCATCAGTTGCATCAGGCCGAGAGCGCCCTTGCTGGAGACGGCGTGTGGATTCCAGCGCGACTCGACATCAATGAATGCAGCAACCAACTCCGCAGGCACACCGTAGTGTCTGGCGTAGTGCCGCACACAACTCTCCTCAAGAGCAGTGTTCGCCTGCGCCCAGCCTGCGATTGGAGCAAAGATAAGAAGCGCAAGAAACCATTTCATAACGTCGCGCCTCCTGAAGGATCGAGATACTGTGCATACCGCGCCCCATCGACCAGCAAACTCTGGAATCCTTCGCGCAGCAGCAGATGGCGACGATCCTTTTCGGTCTTTGCCAGGAAGGGAAGCAGTACATCCCGCTGCTCTTCCGTCACATGATCGGTGCCCATCAACCGCAGCGCATTCGCGAAGTCGATCATCTCTGAAACCGAAGGTGGCTTTTCAAGCGAATAATTTCTGAACGAGCGTGCAATGCCGGCGATCCCCCGGTGAAACTCCACGCCAGCTCCCGGAGTACGGCTGGCAATGATCTCCGCCTCTCGCTCCGGCGTCGGATGCTCGACCCGCACATACAAACTGCGTCGGCGGATCGGGTCGCCCAGCCGCCGCT
>CAYVGW010000235.1:0-5599 GCA_964450895.1 uncultured Occallatibacter sp.
TGGCGGATTTTGGCGTCAGTTCCATGCAGTTGGACGAGGCGGAGAGAGGATTTTCGTTTCAGGCGGACGGGCCGCTGGACATGAGGCAAGACCAGCGCACCGGGCCCACCGCCGCCGAGGTGGTAAACGAGTTAGGCGAGCGAGAGCTAGCCGACATAGTGTATCTCTTAGGAGAAGAAAGGAGGTCGCGACGAGTCGCCAGAGCGCTAGTGACCAGTCGGCCGATCGCTACAACCGCGCAATTAGCAAGGATTGTAGCCTCGGCCGTCGGGCCGTCCCATCAGGAGAAGATTCACCCTGCGACCCGCACATTTCAAGCGCTTAGAATTTATGTCAATCGCGAGTTAGATGAAATCAAGGAATTGCTGGAGGCCGCGCCTAAATTGCTTAAGCCCTCCGGAAGATTGGTGGTCATCAGTTTTCACTCGCTGGAAGACCGCATTGCAAAAGATAGTTTGCGCGAGGGAGCAAGGCAGGGAATCTGGGAGATTCTCACGAAAAAGCCGGTGACGGCCGGCGAGGATGAGTTACAAAGAAACCCGCGAGCGCGCAGCGCAAAGATGAGAGCGGCGGAAAAACTGGGACCTGGGGTCAGGGATCAGGGGTCAGGGAATAACCGGCGTGTTAGACCTTGAATAGGATGTAGTGAAAGATTGGTTTGAATAGGGAACGACTTTACAGGCTGCGGAGAAACTCGATAACGGGCTTGTTTTGTAACAGGGCACGACTTTAGTCGTGCCGCAAGAAGCTGAAAAATGGGATGGGCTTTAGCCCCTGAGGGAAGTTTTTCAGAATTTCGAATTCCTCAAATGCTGGTAGGAGTTAGAAGACAAGGGTTCAGTAATCAAGGGCGAAATCAGGAGTCATAAGGCGTAAATGCCGGCTGATCCCTGACCCCTGATCCCTGACCCCTCGGAAAGGAACACCATGGCGGCACTTACGACAACTTACGAAGCGGGACTTGGCTGGAGCGCGCGGGTCAATCAGCGCAACGCCGGACTGATGGCTCAACAGGCGCTGCGCCGCCGGGGCGCGCGCACGCCGGAGTTCTACTTTCCCAAGAGCTTTGACAATAGCCGTCTGGTCAAGGCGCCCGATCCGGCTCGCGCCCGCCAGATCCGCTTCTTTTCCTACGCCATCTCGATTCTTTTCTCGCTGACCATGCTCTATGGATTGCAGCACTTCAGCGCTATCGAGAGCGGTTACCGGGTGGAGTCGGAGAAGCAGTCGCTGGAGCAGTTGCGCGAGGAAAATCGCCAGTTGCGCTTGAGTGAAGCGCAGTTGACCGATCCCAGCCGCATCGACCGCTTGGCGCGCGAGCAGGGCCTGGTCGAACCGCAGCCGAGCCAGGTGATTCAGCCCGCCGCCGCTTCCGATAACTCCGCCCCGGCGCTGGCAATGGCTGCGCCGGCGAATACCGCTACTAGCTTCTAGCTTTCAGCTATCGCTCATGCTAGTTTGTTGTGGAGGCTTTGAGTCATTTCATTTTGCGGGCTTGCACCCTCTGGGGCTAAAGCCCGCATTGATTTTGCAGCTCTAGCGGCACGACTGAAGCCGTACCCTGTTACAAAGCGGTTTTTTTAGAGCGCGGATAAATTAAATGCGTAAATAGCTGATAGCTGAAAGCTGAAAGCCAGTAGCTAGAAGCTAAAAGCTAAATCGGAGCCATAGCAATGTCTACCCCAGTCCGGCCTATCCGCGAAATCATCTCCGCGCCGCGCGCCAAGCCTCTCCGGCTGGCGCGCTTTTGGCTGATCTGCCTGCTCTTTTTCTTCTGGGCCGTGCTGATTGCCTCGCGCCTCTTCTGGCTTCAAGTGGTGCGCCACGGCGAATTCGTGGAGCGCGCGCAAAAGCAGCAGCAGCGCACCTTCGAGGTGGCTCCGCGCCGCGGCGTTCTTTATGACCGCAATCTGCGCGGCCTGGCCATGACCGTACAGGTGAACTCGATCTTCGCCGTGCCCACCGAGATTGCCGACAAGCCGGCCATCGCGCATCTGCTTGCGCCCATCGTCCATGCCGATCCAGAAGACGCGCAGACCACCGAGGAGCAGATTGCCGCGCGCCTCCAGGCCGGCCACGGCTTTGCCTGGGTGGCGCGTCGGATTACGCCGGAGGCGTCGGCCCGCATTCAAGCGCTGATTGATCTTTGCACCCCCAAGAAAGGCAAACTGATTCCAGACGATCCATGCCGCACCGGAATCGGCAAGGGCATCTACTTCCAGAAAGAGTTTCAGCGCTTCTATCCGGACAACGAGATTGCCGCCCAGGTGCTGGGGTATGTGGGCCTGGACGACAACGGGCTGGGAGGGCTGGAGCAGAAGTTTGAGCCGCAACTGCACGGCGAGCCGGGGCGTATGTACACGGCGCTGGACGCGCGCCGCCACGTGCTGGGTTCCAGCGAGAGCGAGCCGCAGCCGGGGCAGAATCTGATCCTCACCATCGACGCCAATATACAGTTCCTGGCCGAGCGGGCGTTGGATCACGCCATGGACAGCACCCATGCGGACAACGGCACGGTGGTGGTGCAGGACGTGCATACCGGGCAGATTCTGGCGCTGGCCATCCGCCCTGCCTTCAACCCCAATCTCTTCCGCCGCACCACGCCGGCGCTGCTGCGCAACCACGCGGTCAGTGATGTCTACGAGCCGGGATCCACCTTCAAACTGGTGGCCTATTCAGCGGCGCTGGATCAGCAAAAGGTCACGCCCGACGATATGGTGGATTGCATGGGCGGCGCCATCAATTTGGCCGGAAGCGTGATTCACGACAACCAGGGCGAGCACTTCGGCGTGATTCCCGTGCATAAAGCGCTCGAGGAATCAAGCGATGTGGGCGCAATCCAAATGGCTCTGAAGGTTGGCAAAGAGCGATTTAATCAATACGTTCACGATTTTGGTTTTGGCGCGCGCTCCGGTGTGGAACTGCCGGGCGAAACACGCGGCCTGCTGCGCCCGATCAATAAGTGGGAGCCGGCCACGGTCGGCTATCTTGCCATGGGCCAGGGAATCGCCGTCACTCCGATTCAGTTGGTGGCCATGGTCTCGACGATTGCCAACGGCGGGGTCTACCTGCCGCCGCGCATCCTCATGCCGGGTCAGTTGGATGCCGCGGCAAACAGCCAGCCCGCCGCCGCGCAACCGCTGCGCGCCTCGCCCGTCCGGTTGAATGACGAACTGCCCAACCCCCTGCCCGCCGGCGCGCATCGCGTCATCTCGACGATGGCCGCCGCCCAGATGCGCAAGATGATGGAGGGCGTGGTTCTGGAAGGTACGGGCAAAGAGGCGCAGCTTGACGGCTACTCGTCTGGCGGCAAAACGGGCACGGCGCAAAAGATCGATCCGGCTACGCATAAGTACTCGAAGACGATGCACATTGCCTCCTTCGCCGGCATTGCTCCGGTCAACAACCCGGTGATTGCCGTGGCGGTTGTGATGGACAATCCCAGGAACGGCTACTACGGCGCAACAGTCTCGGCGCCGGTTTTTACCGAGGTGGCGCAACAGGCGCTTGAGTACCTGAGCGTTCCGCACGACATCGCCCTGCGCCCCAGCCGCGCCAAGGCCAAGATGAAGATTGCCGAGGACGACGCGCACGAGCAAAGCGCCGACATCAACGCCCTGTACGATGCGGCCAACGATTTGCCCAGCGACGATCCGCTGCGCGATACGAGCCTAATTGCGCCCCAGTCGCAACCCGCCGCTCCGCCGGCGAGTTCTGTTTCAGGCAATGCTTCCGCCCAACAGAGCCCTGCGCCTCAGCCGCAAAGCACGCCGCAAACGGTAACTCAAACCATCACCCTGGCCGACGGCAAGATGCTGCGCGTTCCTCCGTTGATCGGCCTGCCGGTGCGCAAGGTGATTGAGCAGGCCGCCGCCGCCGGACTGGATGTGCAGATCACCGGCAGCGGCACTGTGCGCGAGCAGGCTCCCGCGCCGGGAACGATGGTCGCGCCGGGGACCAAGATTGTGGTCCGCTGCGGGCGTTGAGATGGAAATTTCGAGAGAGTCTTCTGGGGAACGATGAGCTGTATTTGAGAGTCTTGATGACAAACAAATTGATTTATGCACTGGGAATGGTGAAATCCACAGATAATTCCCTTTTTTGCACTTGCTTCTTCTGTTTGATCCGGCCTAAGCTCCTATTCAACTGGTAACCCAGTAGGGAACTGGAAACGCAGTTCCCGCCGAACAGGACGATGCGGAATTGAATTGAATGCGGTAATCCGCGGCTGGAAACGGCGGCGGAAGGCCGGGTTGAAATTGAGAAAGCATCCAGAGTTTGGCAGGAATGTGCAAGACCGGGCAGGAGACGAAGATTCATCCGCGACCTAGGATCGAGGATGCAAAGTTCGAGACCAGCCGGGGAGTCATCATCGACCCAGCCGTGGAAGCAGGATTCGGGGACGCTCGAAGACGCGGAGACGGCACAACCGGAGGATGCCGAATTCGGGGAAACCTGGAGAAGCATCGCTGGCGAAGCTGGAGGAGAGAAGTTCGGGGAAACCTGAAGACTCGCCACTGGCAAAGCCGGAGGACAGAAAGAGCCGGGGAAACCTGGAGCTGAGTCGCCGGGAGCGCCGGAAGGTGCGTGAACTGAGGAAACTCGGGGATCGGCCGCCGGTGCAGCCGAAGGAGCAAGAACTGGGGATTCAAGGAAGCCTGGAAACGGGAAGACTCGGAGACCTGAAACTTGAGCCTGAAGCATAGCTGGAAGATGCCGGATTTGGGGAGACCCGAAGAGGCGTCGGAAGGCGGGACCAGAGCAGAGAGAAGCTGGGGAAGCCTGGGGACTTGCTGCGAGGGGCCGCTGAAGGATGGAAGATTCGAGGAGACTCGAAGAACCATCGCCGGCACGGCCGGAAGAGGAGGGAACGGGGAAACCTGGGGCCTCCACGGAAGACCGGAAGGGTTGATGCGTGGTTCAGGAAGCTGCGGGTGTACCGTGATTGAGAGGCCGGGGACGAAAGTCTCTGGCCTCTTCGTTTTTGGCGGAATTATTTCCTCTGAACCTATTGCTTACGCGCTTCCACGTCGAAGATCGCCGGGTCGGGATCTTGGAAGAAGGTGGCGTGGAGGCTGCGGACGGCTTCGTCGGCGTCGTCTTCGTCGATCATGAAACTCATGTTGATTTCGCTTGCGCCTTGCGAGATCATACGGACGTTGACGTGGCGTATAGCGTTGAAGACCTGGGCAGCGATGCCGTTCTGGCCGCGGATGTCGTCGCCGACCATGCAGACCAGCGCCTTGCGGCCCTCATACTTTACGTCGGCAAGCTGGCCCAGATCGGCAGCCAGGGCGGGCAGCTTGTCGGTGGAGTCCACAGTGAGCGAGACGCTGACTTCGCTGGTGGAGACCATGTCCACGGCGCACTTGTGCTTGTCGAAGATGGTGAAGATCTCCTTCATGTAGCCGTGGGTCATCAGCATCCGGCTGGCGACCACGTCGATGATGGAGAGCTTCTTTTTGACGGCGATGGACTTGAAGGGGCTGCGGCAGCGCGGGGCGAGCGAGGTGATGCGCGTTCCCTCGCAGGCGGCGTTGCGGCTGTTGAGGACGAGGACGGGGATGTTCTTTTTGACGGCCGGCAGGATGGTGGCCGG
>CAYVGW010000236.1:0-5588 GCA_964450895.1 uncultured Occallatibacter sp.
AGGAACTCTAAGGCGCGATGCCCTAGGCCTCAGTCACCTCACGTACGGTACAACTCGAAGAATCTTTCTGCATCTGTTGGATCTACCTCCTTTCCCGTGTTTGCTTAATCTACCGCGCAATTCATCCGGCGTCAATAGTTGTTTTTGGAGAGGCGCATCTTCCGTTTCGCGCGGGGCGTCGCTGTCCCATCCAGGAACTTCACGCCAGCCTCGCCTCCCCTTGCCCCTCAAGTCTCCAGCGCCCTGAAAAAGCAACCTGTAGCGCCATTCTCCAGATCAACCTGTAGCGCCATTCTCCAGATCAACCCGTAGCCCATTCTCCAGATCAACCCGTAGCCCATTCTCCAGATCAACCCGTAGCGCCATTCTCCAGATCAACCTGTAGCGCCGGTCTCCAGACCGGCTGTAGCGTGGGCGTCCTCGCCCACGCCTGTTCCTGCTCCGTGTGTCAGCGGCGGAGAGAAACAACCGTGGACCAGAAGCTCCACGCCACAGCCGGCCTGGAGGCCGGCGCTAGCATCCTCACCCGCAGGTGCAAGATGCCGCCGAGAAACTCCCCAGCCCCTATTCCCTGACCCCTGACCCCTGACCCCTGACCCCTGTTCCCTGTTCCCTGGGAAAAATTATTTCCCTTTCCTGTGCAAACCCTTGCATATTGCCCCAAAATGCCAACTCGCTCACCGCCTGTGAAAAGCTCTCCTGGGTAAAGAGGTAACCCATTCTTTATGTGGATGTTATCTAGGAGTATTCCATCTTTTTGAGAATGCGCCCAAGTTGGCACACCGCGTGCATGTACAGGGGTGGGGAAAAGCTTCTGGGTTCCCTGTCTTCATGGGGATGCTTCTCCAAAGTTTGTCAACAATTAACCCGGTAACCGTCAGATTCCCCATTCTGACGGAGCCCTGAAACGATGCCTCTGGCAGCTCAACTGCCGGTCGCATAAAAAGAGGACGAAAATATGAAGGCTCTTCGCAACGTAGCATTTCTCTCTCTCGCTTTGGCAGCAGCCCTCGCGATCGTACCGGTCGCCGGAGCTACCCAGCTCAACGGCCAAATTGGCTTCAATTTCGATAACTCTAGCTGGGTCAGCGGCTCGGCTGTTGTTTTCAACGACCCCGCCAACAACAATTTCACCCAGGCCACCGGGAGTTTCAGTGTATTCACCCAGGGAACGTCCCTCAATAGCTCCAATCCGGTGTTGGTCAACACGGCTCATCTTGCTTATCCCGAAACTCTCAACTATGCCTCGACTGGCGAAACCATTTCTTTTTCGAGTACCGAGGGCACTTGGGAATTCGTCTTCACTTCTAATCTCACTGTAGGCTCTGGAATTCTCGGTTTGCCCTATGGCATAAACGGCTATGCCTACGGAACGTTGTATTTGAACGGCGGTGACGCCACGAATGCCTTTCTCACTCTTACCGACACCGATTCTGCTGGCACGAAAGGTGCTTCTGGCGTCAGCGACGGCGGTATCGATATCATTGCTGAGCCCGTTGCCACTCCCGAGCCCGGCACCCTGGTTCTCTTCGGCAGCGGCCTGCTCGGCTTGGCGGGAATGCTGCGCAACAAGTATGCCCGCTCGCGCTAGACGAGTGAACGGCAGCTTGAAGCAAGCGCCCTATCCTTTCGTCCTTCCTGTTTCTATGGAAAAAGTGGAATGCGGATCTCGCATTCCACTTCCTTCTTGAACCGGGATTTTGTACCTTCTTGATACAATCTCTTATTACGGCGGCAGGGCGTGATGTGAATCGCACCCTGCCGTAGTTCTGTGACAGCCATATCTCCCAAAATCTGTCATCCTGAGCGCAGCGTAGCAGAGTCGAAGGACCTGCATCTCCCAAAACCTGTCATCCTGAGCGGAGCGTAGCGGATTCGAAGGACCTGCATCTCCCAAAATCTGTCATCCTGAGCGGAGCGTAGCGGAGTCGAAGGACCTGCATCTCCCAAAACCTGTCATCCTGAGCGGAGCGTAGCGGAGTCGAAGGACCTGCGGTTGCTCTTCTTGCTCCCCGGCCAAAATCTTATCCGGCAGCCAGTTGCTTGGAGCGCTCGGTGGCGCGCATCACGGCTTTGATGAGGGTGACGCGCAGGCCGCCCTCTTCCAGGGCCATGATGCCGTCGATGGTGGTGCCGGCCGGGGTGGTCACGGCGTCCTTGAGCATCGCCGGGTGGTAGCCGGTCTCCAGCACCATCTTGGCAGCGCCGTAGGTGGTCTGGGCGGCCAGTTCGGTGGCGATCTCGCGCGGCAGGCCCACCTTGACGCCCGCCTCGGCCAGCGCCTCGATGATGATGTAGATATAGGCCGGGCCGGAGCCGGAGAGTCCGGTCACCGCGTCCATGTGCTTCTCTTCCACGGTGACAACGCGGCCCACGGTCTCGAAGATGCGCTCGGCCAGCTCCATCTTGTCCTTGCCGACAAAGCGCCCCCGGCAGAGCGCGGCGGCGCCGGCGCCCAGACGGGAGGGCGTGTTGGGCATGGCGCGAATCACCGCGATCTCCAGCCCGGCCGACTCTTCAATCGAGCGCGTCTTGATTCCCGCGGCAATCGAGATCAGCGTCTTCTCCTTGGTCAGCACGGGGCGAATCTCCTCGATCAGCGCCGGCACCTGGAAGGGCTTGACGGCGATCAGGATCAGATCGGCCTGACGGGCCGCCTCGCGGTTGCTGGTGGACACGTCCACCCCCCACTGCGTGCTCAGCGCCAGCGCCCGCTCGGCGTGGCCCACGGTGGCGTGTACATGCTCGGGTGCAAAAAGGTTTTGCTTGAGAAAGGCTTGCAGCAAGATGCCGCCCATCTTGCCCGCGCCCAGAACGGCGACGCGCAAATGGGGCAACTGCGCGGGTGTTTCGGTAAGCTCTACGGGAATTTCCGCCATTTTTTCCTTCTTCTTGGGGATTCAGGTGCAACACTCCAGCATACGCGCAAACGGCGCGCGGAGGCCAACCGGCACGCCGGTTGCGCCAGGGCAATCGCATTTGAAATCATCTGGAGGGAGCAGGGGCATTTATGCCCCTGAATTTACGCCTGAAACGACAGGGCTTTAGCCCCGGGCCTAAAGGCCAGCCTGCCCAAGTCTCGCTTCAGGGGCATAAATGCCCCTGCTCCCTCCGAAAAGCCGCCCGCATGAGTATCGCGAGAATGATGGTCGTTTGGCGAAGTTCAAATGCGATTACCCTGCCGGTTGCGCCACAGACTCTCCAGGCCGTAGGATGAGCAGTGCCGCAACGATTCACCTCATGGCAGGAGTATTTTCATGCCGATCAAGACCATCTTCGAGCCATTTCGCATCAAAAGCGTTGAACCTATCCGCTGGACCACGCGCGAGGAGCGGGAGGGACTGCTGGACGCCGCGCACTACAACCTCTTTCTACTCCATGCCGACGACGTGCTGATCGACCTGCTCACCGACTCCGGCACCGGCGCCATGTCCACGCACCAGTGGGCGGCCGTCATGGAGGGCGATGAGAGCTACGCCGGCAGCCGCAGCTTTGACCGCTTCAAGGACTCCGTGCAGAGCATCACCGGCTATTCCCACGTCATTCCCACGCACCAGGGGCGGGCCGCGGAGCGCATTCTCTTCAAAGTCATGTGCAAACCCGGCGACGTGGTGCCGAACAACACGCATTTTGACACCACCCGCGCCAATGTCGAGGCAGCCGGAGCAGAGGCTGTGGATCTGCTGCTGCCCGAAGCGCGGCAACCGGAGAGGCTTCTTCCCTTCAAAGGCAACATGGACGTGGCGGCGCTGGAGGCCTTGATTGCCCGCGTCGGCCGCGCGCGCATTCCGCTGGTCATGCTGACGATGACCAACAACTCCGGCGGCGGGCAGCCGGTCTCGATGGAAAATGCGCGGGCCGTCGCCGCGCTCTGCCATCAGCACGAGATTCCGCTCTACTTCGATGCCTGCCGCTTTGCCGAGAACGCCTGGTTCATCAAGATGCGCGAACAAGGCTACGCCGGCAAGACGCCCAAGCAGATTGCCCAGCAGATCTTCGCGCTGGGCGATGGCTGCACCATGAGCGCCAAGAAAGACGGCATGGCCAACATCGGCGGGTTCCTATGCACCAACAACGACCTCCTTGCCCGCCAGGAGAAGGATCTGCTGATTTTGACCGAGGGCTATCCGACCTACGGCGGGCTGGCCGGCCGCGATCTCGAGGCCGTTGCCGTGGGCTTGCAGGAGTCGTTGCAGGAGGATTACCTGCGCTACCGGATCGCCTCGACGGCTTACCTGGGCAACCAAATCGCCGCCCACGGCGTGCCCATCGTGCAGCCGCCGGGAGGCCATGCCATCTATCTCGACGCCCAAGCCTTTCTGCCGCAGATTCCGGCCAGCCGCTTTCCTGGCGTGGCGCTGGCCGCCGAACTGTACCTGGAGGGCGGCATCCGCTCGGTCGAGATCGGCAGCCTGATGTTCGGCGCGGCCGCGCAGATGGAATTGGTGCGGCTGGCCATTCCGCGGCGCGTTTACACGCAAAGCCACATTGATTACGTGGTGGAGATTCTCTTGCAGGTCTTTGCGCGGCGCGAAAAGATCAAAGGCTTGCGTCTGACCTACGAGGCGCCCTTCCTGCGCCACTTTACCGCGCATTTGGAGCCGGTGGATTGAGCCTGACGCGGGGTTCACACCTCGACTTGATGCGGGGTTCACATCTTGACTTGATAGGCTGCGGAAAAACTCAATTCAGGCAGGTTTTGTAACAAGGGCACGACTTTAGTCGGGCCGCAAGACGCTGATAATAAAGGATGGGCTTCAGCCCCTGCGGGATGTATCTCAGGGATTTCACGCAAATTCCGGCCTTTTTCCGCAGCCTCTTGAGCCATAATCCGGCTAGTTGCTGGGCAGCCCGGCTTGCCCATGCGTGTTACGCGGGAATAAACCTATAAACAGCAGTTGGGAGCGTCCCTGCTCGCCTCGTTCACTTGCAAATACGATGCACAGCCGCCAACTCGCTAACTCGCGATTTCCGCGAAGCGGAAGCTAACTTGCTGCTTTTGTTCCACATACGCTTTATCGGATGCTTCGCTCCTTGAAGGTTCTTGCAGAACGGCCAAAGAGTGTTCTGGTGGAATTCCGAACTGCTCCGCACTTCACCCAAACGGTGAAATCCTCCGTGTCTGCAACACATTTACGTTGGATATAGTTGACCGTTCCGGCCACTCTTCAACTGCCGTTTTTAGAATAAACAATCTGCGTCCAATTTCCCCCCCCCGGTGACGTGAAACTGCCCAGGTCGAGCGCCGCGCAACCCGCGGAGTTAATGCTGGTCGCGACGTTGGCCAACTATGCGCGGTAAAATAGCCCCATGCCCGCTTATCGTTCACGAACCTCGACGCATGGACGCAATATGGCCGGAGCGCGCTCCCTGTGGCGCGCCACCGGAATGCAGGATGGCGACTTCGGCAAGCCCATCATCGCCATCGCCAACTCCTTCACCCAGTTTGTTCCCGGCCACGTCCACCTGAAAGACCTGGGCCAGCTCGTCGCCCGCGAGATCGAGCGCGCCGGCGGCGTCGCCAAGGAGTTCGACACCATCGCCATCGACGACGGCATCGCCATGGGCCACGACGGGATGCTCTACAG
>CAYVGW010000237.1:0-5580 GCA_964450895.1 uncultured Occallatibacter sp.
GGCTCAGGCGGTTTTGTTTTTGTTCAGTGAGATTTCTTTGGAGGAAGCATGAAGAATTGGAAGTACATTCTGATATCGATGTTGGTCACGCTGACCATTTGCGGCGTGTATTTGTATTCCGTCTACCGCAAGCGCCAGGACCCCGGCGAGATTGCGAGAGTCAACGCCCGCCAGACGCTCAGCCAGGACGAACTGGCCGTGGTGCGCCAGTTTTTCCCCATGCACTTTGAAGATACGCAGCGGCTGGAAGGCGCAACGGTCTGGATGCAGCACGGCTACATGATTCCCTACTATCCTTTCACCGGCGGACGTGTGCAGTTTGCCCAGAGGGTTGGCCTGATTCCCGCGGCGCAACGCTTGGAGATCAAGAAGATCATCAAGCAGGCCGCCCCGGTCACGGAGGACAACGGCATCAGCCACGGCAGCCGCCAGGTCTTCGCGGTCTTTGCGCTGCCTGGCGCCCCGGCGCTCTACGCCACGCCCATCGGGGCCATCGACGGCGCGCAGGAGGGATATTTCACCGATATGCTCTTCTACTACGACGATCCGCACACCATCTACGATCACTGGCCCAAAGATCTCTGGGCGGCGGTGGATGCGCATCAGGTGAAGCCGGGGATGAGCGAACTGGAGACGCGCATGTCCATCGGCAGCAAACTGCACTCCGACAGCGATGAGAAGGGCAATCGCACCGTGACCTACGACCAGGCCGGCAAGCACTGGACCGTGACCTATGTAAAGAATCAGGCTACGGAGATCAGAAGCGAATAGGACAGTTTACCCTCAATCTCCCGCCGGCAGCGCAGCGGCAGGGATGGTGACCGAGCCCATGCGGCCCGAGTTTTCATCCACCGCCAGAATGCGCAGCGAACTGAGGGGCGGTTTCAATTGCAACGTGTGTTCGAAGGTGAGGCCATTGGCCAGTATCCCTTTTATGCTGGAATCCTTCAGTTGCAAACCCATTCTCTTGCCCTCCAACTGGGCATGAAGGCCGGCGTCGTCGCGCTGCACAAAGAAAACATCCAGAGTGTCGCTCCAGCGGCCGGATTTCTGCTCCAGCGCCAGATCGCCGCCGGCAATGGTAATTTTCAAGCTGAGTCCCGCTTTTTGGAGAAGTGCCTGTGCGCTCACGGCCAACTGATTCGCATCCGCCGGCAGCCAGACGGCCTGATGAAAGCGCTCCTGGAGCGACACCGGCTCCTTGGCGTACAAATACCCGGTGCGATAGCGCAGAGAGACGCCTTTCCGGCTGGCGGCCAGCTTGACGGTAAGGGTGTGGAACTGGCCGTCCGCTGGTCCGTCGGGGGAAAAGCTCAATTGATAGGCGGCATGGCCGTCCTCAACCACCCCGTTCAGCTCCCCCGAAATGCCTCCGGAACGCCGGAAGACCTGTCCGC
The DNA here is from genome assembly GCA_964450895.1 of uncultured Occallatibacter sp. Taxonomy (GTDB): domain Bacteria; phylum Acidobacteriota; class Terriglobia; order Terriglobales; family Acidobacteriaceae; genus Telmatobacter. The sequence continues at coordinate 1,398 of CAYVGW010000237.1, forward strand.
CGGTGGCGTCGGCCAGATGGCGGATCGGCCCTTGGATGGGATGCGTATCCTGCTGCATCTGGGCTGTCAGGCGTCCTGGGCGCAGGTCGTGGCCTCCCCCCAATGTGTTGATATCCGGTCCCGCTGTAGCCTCCGGGCCCAGGCTGGCCATCCCCGGTCTTGTCGGCGTTGTCGGCGCCAGTTCGACATTGCTGCGGCCGATGCTGGCGTCCACCACCCCGCCTTCCAGTTGCGACACATCCAGCGGATAGACGCTCACATGCGCATCGTTCATGGCCTCCTGCGCATGAAGGGTGTTGGGCTCGATATATTTGTCGCCCTTTTCAATGCTCACCGCCTTGTTGCTCCAGTCGGCCAATGCATTGTCGCTGGAGAGCCAGACCAGATTCTTGTGGCCGGAGATCCCCGCCAGATGCCGCGCCACGCCCACCAGGATCATCATTGCATCGCCCGCGGGGTTGCTGCCCCAGTCGCGCAGCGCCGGGTCAAGGGTTTGCGTATGCCCCTGCGGATCATTGCTGGTGCTGCCGTTCACGTAGAGCAGATCCTCGATATTGTGAACCGTCTCGAATTGCTGCCGGTTGCGCTGCTCTGCGTCCTGCGCACGGGCCAGATCCTGAGCGCTGGGCATCCAGCGGCTCAATTTGTCTTCCAGCATGGCGTGATCGGCGGTCGGCTCGACAAGAATCTGGAAGCCGTAGGATTTCAAGATGTAAAGCCCCACGCGCTCGTCTGGCGGAAGAGCGCGCAAAAAGCGCATCGTCTCCGCGCGTGCGTAGCTCAGATCGTTGAAAGATAGGTTGCTGGCGTCGATCAGCAGAATCGTGGCGCTACTCTCCGGCGCGCGGTTCTCCTTGACTGCCCCCCCCGCGCTCCGATTGGAAAAGACGGGCTGAACTACCGCGCTGGAGGTTGTTTCTGTCGTTGCGGTGGACGTGGCCGAAGGGGCCTCTTCCGCGGCCTGTGAAAAGAAGCGCACCTGCTGCTTCCGCCCGTTGTCGTACACCTCGAAGTCTTCCTGCTTCAAATCCCGAATCGGATGGCCTTTTTTGTCGTAAGCCACCAGTCCCACATCCACCAGCCGCGAAACCGACTGGATGGTATACCCGGAGGTCATGGGCAGGCCGGCATTGGCGGTTGCCTCCGGAGTGCCTTTGGCATCCTCCTCGCGGATCTCCGGGTCGGCGGCTGGAGCGGAAGGGGGCGCGTCGGCGGTCGCTGTTTCCGCTGGCGCGGAGTTCACGGCCGTAGCGCCATTTGCGGCTGCCGCCTCCGGCTTGTTGGTTGCCGCAATGGCAGGATTGGCGGCAGCGGGCGAGGAGGCGCCTTCCGCATCGTTCCCCGCTACCAAGCGCGATTCGGCGCGGAACAAGTGATATTGCTCAAAAGCAACATCGTTCAACGATGTCTTCAAGGGTTGAAGTTGATTTGCCAAAGGGAAGAGGTATTTCGGATCGAATTGAAGGGTTTGCGCCAAGGTCTTCGAAATGCTCTTGACGGGACAGATATAGGTTTTGCCGCCAATCTCCACTGGCCCGTATTCCACCATGATGGAGGCATGGGCAACCGGATCGCTTGCTTTCAATTCGGCATCCAGCATCAGGCGAAGGATTGTTCCGCTGGCTGGATCAACGGAAATTTCCCCGTGATAGGCGACGATCTGGTTAAAAGGATGCAGGTTGGCGGAGTGTGTCGCGGCTTCTGCGGCAACACAGCAATAATCCACCGTGTAGTGAGATTTCTCCTTGGGAACGGCATAATAGAAGACCGCCAACGGTCCAGAGGCGCCCTGCTCCCAGTGGCTCCAGAGCAGCTTGCTCCGGGCAGCGTCCTCCAGCACGATTCCGAGGATGGGGCCGAAGACTCCCCAAGTGGTCAACCCCTTGGGCCTGACATCCTGGGCCGTGCCAGTATCCACAACCTCGCGGCCGTCGCGATAAAGCACCGTCGCGCTGGAGTGACCGGTGAGATGCAAGGGCTGGTAAGCAATGGATGTGCCACCCGGCCTTTGCAGAAGTGGCGTGTCCTCAAAACTGGTGGTAGCGCGTGTGGAGAATAAGTTGGGCAATTGCGGGATGGCTGTCCTTACATAGGCGACCACCCGGCTCATGATCTGGCGCTGCTGGATAAAATCTGGCGTGGCGGTCGAGGGGATCTCGGTGGCCGGGGGATCCAGAAATTGCGACTGATCGGCCAGTGCAAGCAGCGCCTGCCGCGCTTGATCGTCCGGCAGAGTGGCTTGCCAGCGCTCCAGCTGGACGGAACTCAGGCGTTCTGTCAGTTCCAGGTCAGAGAGATGTCTCGCCAGATCCGCGTCCGGCTTGCCCTGAGCAGCTTTCAACATCTGCTCCAACTGATCCACGGTCACGCGTTTGGCGGCCCAGACAGGCCAGGCCAGCAGCAGAATTGCAAGAATCCATGCAAACCGTTTCATTCCTTCTCCCCTGTGAACAGAACACCGTGTTCATTCGACGGTGAAATGCCCCTGCCGGTTACGACCTTTCAGCACCTCAGATCATATCGAGTGAGCGCGGGATTGGCGAATGCCTCTTGATATTGAGAGCCGCGGCCAATGGAGCCCCGGCCAACGTAGCGCCGGCTCCCGGCCGGCTGTTGCGTAGACCTCCTGATCCACGCCATAGGCTGCACAAAGAGAAAAAATGCTCTAAACTCATTTCCATGAGCGATTCCGCCGAGACCCTTGTCAAAACCTCCGATCCCCATTGGTTGCAGACGCTGGCGCGTCTCTACCGGGCTCGCACGGCTGGGGTGATCCTGGACGACGCTGGTCTGGGCATCAGTCCTGCCGATCAGACGCTTTTGCAGATGGCCCGGAACTCCGGCCTTTCCAGGCGGGAGATCGCCGGGGTCTGCGTGGCGCTGGGGATGAGCGGCGTGGGCGTGACCATGGTGGTGCTGGCCTTCCTCGATCCGGAGCCGACCAGCAAGCTGGGGCTGCTGGTGGGAGGCGGCGCGGCCTGCGTGCTGGGCGGAGGCTTCTCGGCGATCCGCATTCTCACCCACCACAAGCCACCCAATATCCGGGCAACCCCGCACGGCATCGAAATCTCCTGGAACTGATTGGGAGAATCGGACAGGAATTAGAGATCAGTGGTCAGAAAGACGCTGGTTGTGATTCATGCTCCCCCCATCTCTGAAAATCCAGAGATGGGACACCCGGAATTTTTGGTCAGACAGAAGTCACCGGCCCGCTGTTCCGTCCTATAGGATCGCCTCGAAGCCCTTGCGGCGAATCACGTTGAGCAGGGCGAGGGCGGGGCCTTTTGGCTGCTTGGTGCCGCGCTCCAACTGCGAGATGTAGCCGACGCTCAGGTTGAGAGTCCGGGCAAAGGCGGCCTGACTCATGTTGGCGCGCTCCCGCAGGCCGCGAATCTCTTCGCCTTGGATCGGCTGGGCCGTGGGAAGCGGCTCCACGCCAAGGTGGCGAACAGTAATCTTGCGATACTCTTCGTCATTCATGATGCCGAGCCGATGTAAATCACTCGAGGATTCCAGGATTGCCTCAACCAAACGACTATTCGTCTTTTCCATCATCAACCTCCTCCAAAGCGCGATCCTTGAGCGACCTGTGAAGATCGGCGGGCGTCAAATTCAGCCAATAAGCTGCGTTGCAGCGCAGCGAAAGCAGTGCGCCGGAACCGATATTCTCCAACTCGTTCTTGGCGAAGCCAAACAAGAAGATGGCCCGACCTTTTGCGCGATAGGCAATGATTACGCGGTAGCCGCCGGATCGTCCTTGCCCCTGCCTTGCAAGGCGCTGCTTGATGAGTCCCCCGCCTAGATCGGCGTCAACGAGGCCACGCTCGGCCCGCTGGATTGCCTCCAGCAAAGAATCGTCCGGCAGTCCCTCTTGCCGGGCAAACCGCGCGAACCATCGCGTCTTGAAGATCCGCATGGCGTCCTCTGTACTATGAACTATAGCACAAAATCAGATTTCAACCATTGGAATGGCGTCAACTTGCCGGAGCAGGTGTTTTCGCACGAAACGGAGAGGTTGTCGTCCATCTCTGAAAATCCAGCGATGAGGCCCTCGTCATTTTGGTCAGATACGGGCCACTCGCCCACTGCTTCGATGAACACTCGGCGACTTCACATTACCAATTCCGCATTGGACTTGCCCCCAAATTTGAGACAACCAGTTAAGACTCGATCCTCAGCGAAT
>CAYVGW010000238.1:0-5571 GCA_964450895.1 uncultured Occallatibacter sp.
AAAGCCTGAAAAAGAGCCTTGACAAAGCCGACGCTGTCATACACGGCGCTACATTACACCATTTGGGAAAAAGTACTCGTATTGCATCCCGCTACTCCGCGACTCCGTTGTTGATCTGCGCGCAATCCATGCGCAGAGTCCCGTTGTCGTTGAAGACCAGGCCGTTGAAGCGCAGCACGCTGCCCACGGCGATGAGATCAGTGTTGAGCTGCTGGGTGTTGCTGTCTGTGTAGACGACCACGGTGTTGGGATTGGTCAGCAGAGTGGTTTGACCGGGGAGTACGGCGAGATCCGTGAACAAGTCGTAAGAGGCTAGCGTCACGGTGTAGGTTGTAAATCCGCCGCTGCTGGAGATCGCGCTGACGGTTCCATTGATGGTTTGCGGCAGAAGCGTCATGGTGGTGATCGGCACGTAGATGGGATTTTCAGATTCGGATGGCGCGTGAGTCGTGATGAACACATTCTGGCCGTTCACCATATTGGCGGCATTGAAGCTGGGTGCGAAGGGAAGGCTTTTCAGGTTGGTGAGCTGACCGGAGGTTTGAAAGACGGCATTGCCGTAGCTGAAAGGGTTGGACATGCTCAAGCCATATAAAATCGGCCCCTGATATTCACCAATGGCGGCATTCAGCACCGATTCCGAGTTAACCACTTCATCCAGGATCCCTCTTGCCACGGTCAAAGTGGACGCGCTGGAGTCATAGACAGCAACCCGGGTCGCCTGCAGTGAACCGTCCTTCTGAATCGCCACGTCCATATCCACGGGCAGTCCGGCGGCAAGCTGGGAGGCGCTTGTAATTCCCTGGAATGCGGTGCTGCTGCTGGTGCTGACCTGCCATGTGATGCTGCCGGGGGTGATATACCCTGTTGGACCAAACTCCGAGGTGACGCTGAAGCTGGTACCGCTGGCAGCGACCGAGCCGATCACACCATGAAGGCCAGTCGCCAAGCCGTTGGCGCTGTTGGTGGGCTGGGCCGCAAGGGTCACAGGAAGCAGATTGAAGGTTGGCGTGATGGTGGCTGAACCCGGAGTCGCGATGCAACTGAAGGAAGAGATGGACTGGGTAACCTGCAAATCCAGCGCGAGCCCCATGCCGGTTCCCGTTACCGTGATGGGCGCAGGCAGATTCACGGTAGCGCCGGCCCCGGAAGCATAGCCGCCAATGGCTCCATTGATGAGAATTCCGCCGTCTGCTTGCAAACCGACACAGACAGGGAATCCACCGTTGACGGTTGCCGTTGCAGAGGTGTAAACGTCTTGAGGGATGGTCGCGAGGGTGAGCGGTTCCACGGCGCCGTTCAGGTGCGTGAACTCGGCGTTCAGCGGCGAGGAGAAGACCGTGACCGTTTTGCCCGCCTTGTTGGTCAGCGTCAAGCTATTCAACGTGAGGGGGAATTGCGTGAGCTGATTGTTGGCGGTGCTGGTAGCCAGAACCGTCACCGAGGTGTTCGCGGGGACGGATGAAGTGGAAGACGAACTTCCGCCGCAGCCCGCGGTGAAGGCCGCGAAGAGCCCCGCGGTCAGAGCCAACAGCAGGCGGGAGCTACAGGAAATCGGCGTGCACTGGAAGAGAGTGGAGGAGCAAATCATGGTTCACCCTTTCAAATTCACGGTTGACAGGAGGCAACTGAAGGGGCAGCAAGCCGCATAATTGTGAACTTCAACCCCGATAGAATCATACACCTACCTGATGAAAGATCATGGTTCTATGACGGAACCAGAATTGGTATTCCTCGAAGCTGCGACATACAGGTCGACGTGACCAACAGGGAGCGGCAACCTGCCACGAATCCAAAGAGGCTCCAGGGTACAGGAATTCTGGTTCCGCTCTAATACTACAGTTGTACTTGAATGAATTTACAAAGGCCCGGGCCTAAAGGCCCTTCAAATTCGCGCTCTTTCAGGGGCATAAATGCCCCTGCTCCCTCCGGTTCCCTTTATCTGCGACTGTAGTACTAAAGGCAAGCTGGACGCGGCTCGACATCTTGCATCGGCGCAGGAGCGAAACACGAACCGCCTGCATCCATGAACACGGCCTTTGGAAAAAAGTTTCGATCCAGCAGGAAAAATTAGTTGCAACGCAGCATATCTTCCGGAAACTCGGCCATCTCAGGCTCTTCCGCCGCACCGGGTTCCGCGCCCGCGGCAAGCTGTGCGGCGAAGAATGCGTCCACCTGCGCGAGCACCTCAATCCCGGTGCGCGCATGGTAGATGGCGGCCCGCAGTTTGGCGCCGCCGGCGACGCCGTGGGTGAACCAGGTGGCGAACTGCTTCATCTTGCCGGAGGTCTCGCCCAGACGCGCGGCGCGGGGCAGATCCTTGGTGGCCTCGGCCTCGTCCAGCAGCATCTGAAAATAGGCGCGGATCATGCGGTAGCGGTCTTCCACCGAGGGCCGGTCGTAGCTGCCAGTGGCGGTGTACTGGGCAATTTGGCGAAAGATCCAAGGGTTAGCCGGGGCGGCTCGGCCGATCATCACGGCATCGCAGTTGGTGAGGGCCACCATCGCCGCCGCGTCTTCCGGCGTGCGAATGTCGCCATTGCCGATGACCGGAATGCTGACCGCCTGCTTGACGCGGGCGATCCACTCCCAGCGCGCCTGGCCGCTGTAGCCCTGTTCGCGTGTGCGGGCGTGCAGCGCGAGGGCGTTCAGCCCCTCGGCCTCGGCCATGCGCGCCAGTTCCAGGCAGATGATGTCGGCGTCGTTCCAGCCGAGGCGGAATTTGACGGTGAAGGGAATGGTGACGGCCTTGCGCACGGCGCGGAAGATTTCGCCAATGCGGGGCAGGTCGCGCAGCAGGCCGGAGCCGCCGTTGGAGCCGACGACGCGCTTGGCCGGGCAGCCCAGATTCAGGTCCACCAGGTCGAAGCCGGTCTCCTCGACGATGCGCGCCGCCTCGGCCAGCGTCTGCGGATTGGCGCCGAAGAGCTGCGCGCCGATGGGATGCTCGTCCTCATAAAAGGTCAGATAGCGCTGGCGCTTGGTCTCGCGCATCCGGGCCAGGCCGTCGGCGGAGGTGAACTCGGTCATGAGCAGGCCGCAGCCGGATTGCGTGTTGGTGACGGTGGCGTCGATGGCCGGCTGTTCCCTGTTCCCTGATCCCTGTTCCCTGGTGAACAAGCTCGCATGGCGAATGAAGCGCCGGAAGACGGTGTCCGTGACGCCGACCATGGGCGCGAGAACCGTCGCCGGCGTCACCACCACTGGCCCAATGCGCATTTCGGCTGGCACCCGCGCATCGGCGGGCATCGCGTGCTCGGCTGGGTTGTCCCAGTTCTTCTTTACGGTAAAGCCTTTGCCCGCCATGAAAACCACCTGATCGTCAGGAAAATTTCTTGAAAAGAAGCGAATTCGTTCACAGTCTCACAGTTTCACAGTAAATAGGGGGGGGGGGAGGGGTACCCCCTAGCTGATTTCGGGACGGCCTGTCGGAAGAGGCCGTCCAGAGTTCAGGGTAGCAGGACGCCGGAAATAATCGGCAAAGCTGTTCCGGCGACTATCTTGAGCGAATAAGACGCTACTCCCGAAACTTCCATCCCTAAATCCGGACTTCGATATCCGGTCTGAATTTGGCCAAAAACTTGGTTTCGATAGCCTTTAACTTTGCCGGCCCTACGCGAAAACGTTCCGGGACGACAACCATTTCGGCAATAGGAGACTTGTCGCCTGTTTCTCTGATGGTGATAATGCCGAGACGCCCGATTCCATCAACGGGAAATAGACCAAAATGACCAAGTTCCCCAAATGCCAGGTCGAAGCTCTCTGCCGGAATTGCTAAGTATCGATAGTGAGCTGGCATGGACATTACCTGTTCATGAATCCCCCGCAGCTTCTCGCTATACATCGGATACCACGAATCAAGGTTTGCTTGTAACTCTTTTGAGTTAGATGGCTTCCGCCATTGTGCCTCGGAAGGGTTGAGATCGCCCGTCAGTTTGATTTCGACAGCATGCAGGTCGCCGGCGCCGCCGTGGTCCACTGCCAGTACATCCGCGGAGATCAGGGAGGCTGGCGGCTCCAGATAGATATTGGGCACTGAGAGTTTCCGGCGCAACAACTCTGCGACCGCGTTCTTTGCGCGTCCCTCTCTCTGGCGTAACGTCAATTCCAACGGCTCTTCCTTCAAGATCATCAGGATAACCTTCCCTTCTGCCTTAGCAGAACTCGTTCCGCCCAGGTCTCAAATCGCATGGCGGCATCGCAAAGCGCCGAAATTCTAATCTCGCTCACAAACTCTTCGCCGTAGGAGATATCTGTTTTCGCACTCAGCAACCGCTGGAGGTGAGAAATACCTTGCGGATCGATTTTTGCTCCCGTGCAAGCCCGCTTCAAAGCGGTAATCGCCTCCCGATGGTTTTCTCCTCTCGGTCGTTTGCCGCCAAGCCCTATCAAGAGTGCATCGCTATAGGAAATGGCGCTATGCACGGCCAGCAACGCCGCAGCAGACGCATAGGAAGACATTCCGTCCCGGCAGAGCTTCATTGCACCTGCAAGCTGTCTGGCCCGGTGATGGTAAACAGTGAAACTTGCCTCGATCATGCAACACCATTCTCGCACAAAAGCAGCACGAAAAGGCCTCCGCACGGGCGGAGGCCTTCGTGGTGCGATAGGGTGCGAAGCGGTTGCCGGGACGCGGTTACTTGGCGGCGGCGGCGGCCACGGCGCTGTCGCTTTTGGCGTACTTGCGGCGGAAGCGCTCGACGCGGCCGGCGGTATCCACCAGGCGCTGCTTGCCGGTGTAGTACGGGTGGCAGACCGAGCAGATTTCCACGTGGACGTCGCCCTTGTGGGTCGAACGGGTCTCAAAATGGTTTCCGCAGGCGCATAAAACCTTCACTGCGGCGTAATTGGGGTGAATCTTTTCCTTGGGCATCGCTCTGGACAGACCTTTCCTGCAATTCTTCTCTTCCATTGTAGGGGGAAACGGCGGGAAAGGCAATTCTTAGGGACCAGGGGGACCAGGGGACCAGGGGGACCAGGGGACTGAGGGACTGAGGGAGCAGAACTGTATTAGAGTGTGGGCATTCTAGTTCAGGCACAGGAAACGCAGTAACTTCTTGAAAACGCAATTGGAGCTGATTTGCTCAAACACGGCTCTTTCCTGGCCCCTAACGGCCTAATCAGAAACAACCCTCCGGTTATGCGGCCGTTTCATCCGTGGCAGGTCGGAAACGCCGGTGGGGGACTGTGATGAAAGTCGGAGATGCCGAAAACCCATCCCTCATGGGCTAAAGCCAGCAATTTTAGCTACTTACGGCACGACTCAAGAGGCTGCGGAATAAGGGCTGAATTTGAGTGAAACCCTAGAAAAACATCCCGCAGGGGCTGAAGCCCTTCCTCTATTATGAGCGTCTTGCGGCCCGACTAAAGTCGTGCCCTTATTACAAAACCTGCCTGAATTGAGTTTTTCCGCAACATCTAAAGTCGTGCCCTGTTACAAAACCTGCCTGAATTGAGTTTTTCCGCAACCTCTAAAGCTGAATTTGAGTGAAACCTTAGAAAAACATCCCGCAGGGGCTGAAGCCTTTCCTCTATTATGAGCGTCTTGCGGCCCGACTAAAGTCGTGCCCT
>CAYVGW010000239.1:0-5525 GCA_964450895.1 uncultured Occallatibacter sp.
GGCATAAATGCCCCTGCTCCCTCCGGTTCCTTTTATCTGCGACTGTAGTACTAGGCGGATGGTGGATTTTGAATCCTTGGATTACATATATTATCTAATCAACACCAAATATGCGCTACGAACCGGAGCACAAGACCCAAACCCGTGATCGCATTGTGCGGAACGCCGCTCGCAAGTTCCGCGCCGAAGGACTGAGCGGCGCTGGAGTCGCCCGTATCATGCAGGCGTCGGGGCTGACTGTAGGCGGATTTTACAAGCACTTTCAGAGCAAAGATGAACTTATCACCAATGCAATAGCGCGGGGCTTCTCGGAGTTTGACGAGAGATTCAGTTCCTCTCTGCAAGAGGTTCCGCACGAGGACAGGTGGAAAGAGATTGTTAAGTGGTATCTCTCTGCCGAGCACTGCGATCATCCTGAAACCGGTTGCCCGGTTGCGGCGTTGGCGACCGATATTCCTCGCGCCAAAATTACCCTGAGAAGACGAATTTCAAACCTGGTGAAAATGCAGGGCGAACGATTGTCAGAATTGATGCCAGGCGCAACCGCAACAGAGCGCAAACGGAACTCCATTGTCATCTTCAGCGCAATGGCGGGCGCTGTATCCACGGCCCGCTTGCTTATCGACCCTGCCGACAAACAAGCTGTATTGTCGAGCGTGCAAGACTATCTGTTGCGGAGCTTTTGATTTTTTTTGCAACTATGGGATTATTGCTATCATCCAATACCGTGTGCGCGATCATAAACCGTTCTCGCAGGGACAAAACGCGTTCAACGATCACAACAACAACGTATGAAAGGACTTAAATGAAACTCACAGGCCACACCATTCTCATCACCGGCGGCTCCGCCGGCATCGGCCTTGCTTTTGCCCTCAAGTTTCTCGAATTAGGCAACGAGGTCATCGTAACGGGTCGCCGCCAGGCGGTACTCGACGAAGTGAAGGCAAAGCACCCGAAGCTCCACACGATCCGGAGCAATGCTGCGGATCCACAGCAGATTGCAGCTCTTGCAGTTCGTGTGAAGGCGGAATTTCCCAAGCTCGACGTGCTGATGAACAACGCCGGCATCATGCTCAACAAGAATCTGAAGGCTCCGGCGGCTGACCTCGCCGGTTTGATGGCGGAGATGGAGATCAACGTAGGCGGAGTCATTCGCATGAACTCCGCGTTCATTGACATTCTCACGGCGAACAAAGGCACGGTGATCAACGTCTCCTCTGCGCTTGCCTTTGTGCCGATGCCGTCAGCGCCGATCTACTGCGCCACCAAGGCGGCCATTCACTCCTACACTCAGTCGCTGCGCTTCCAATTGGAGGATGCGGGTGTGGAAGTTATCGAGATCATGCCTCCCGGAGTGAAGACCGAACTGACGGCAGAGCTTCCTGAAGGTACGATCACCTTGATCACGACCGATGAGTTGGTAAAGTTCACCATTGCATCCCTGAAAGCCGGCGCGCTGGAAATTCGTCCGGGGCAATCTCAACAGCTCGCGTTCATGCGTCGCCTCGCGCCGGATTTCATTAATAAGCAGCTATGGAAGGCGTCGAAGAAGCTGGTGCCAGCCGGAGCCACTGCATAGCACCCTGACCGGCTTTTTTCCATGGCCGGTATCAGGAGGACGGCGGGTGGCCCGTATCTCCTCATCGAGATGTGGGGCACCCAGATTCATGGTTGGTCAGCTAGGGTCCGTTTCCCGCCCTCAGCATTCGATTACATTCAGGGCCAGTCCGGCCAGGCTCGTCTCCTTGTAGCGGGACTGCATGTCGAGGCCGGTCAGATACATCGTCCGAATCACCTGATCCAGCGATACCTTGTGCTCCTCTGTCTCGCTCATGGCGATCCGCGCGGCCAGCACGGCCTTGGTAGCGCCCATGGCGTTGCGCTCAATGCAGGGAATCTGGACAAGTCCGCCGATAGGGTCGCAGGTCATTCCCAGGTTGTGCTCCATGGCGATCTCAGCGGCGTGTTCGATTTGCCCATTGCTTCCGCCCAGGGCCGCAGTCAGGCCGGCGGCGGCCATGGAGCAGGCCACGCCCACCTCGCCCTGGCAACCCACCTCGGCGCCGCTGATGGAGGCGTTCTCCGCGTACAGGATGCCGATGGCCGCCGAAGCGAGGAAGAAGCGGAAGATTCCCTCCGCATCCGCACTTGGAATGAAGCGCTGGTAGTACTGCGCCACCGCCGGAACCACGCCCGCCGCGCCATTGGTGGGAGCGGTCACCACCCGGCCTCCGGCAGCGTTTTCTTCATTGACGGCCATGGCATAGACGATAATCCAGTCCAGCGGAGCGAGGGCATCCAGGGGCACGCCCCCGGCTTGCTTCCGGCGCAGGCGCTCGGCCAGCCCATGCGCGCGCCGCCGGACTTGCAGGCCGCCCGGCAGGATGCCTTCAGTCTCGATGCCCCGCGCCATGCAGCCCTGCATGACGCTCCAGATGCGCTCGATGCCGGCCCGCACCGTTTCATCGGGAGCCTGCCGGCTCGGCCCACAAGCCGCCAGCGCGCATTCGTTGGCGAGCATCAACTGGCTGATGGAAAGTTCATTATCCTGCGCCACGGCCAGCAACTCAGCCGCGCTGGAAAAAGAAAAGGGAATCGCTGCTTGCCGCTGGGCTGGGCGTGCCGCATCGCCGGCCGAGGATGCGTCGCCATCTTCGCGGATGAAGCCGCCGCCGATGGAAAAGAAGGTGCGCTGACTGAGGATTTGGCCGGCCCCGTCGAAGGCCGTCAGCCGCATTCCATTGGGATGCTGGAGGCGCGCGCCGGGAGGGATGCGCAGGTCGCGATGCAAGAGCAGATCACTTGTCGCGTCGAAGGCGATCGCCCGCTCTCCGGCCAGCAGGATCGTCTTGGCCGCCCGCGCCGCCGCCACGGTGGCCTCTATCGCCGCCGGATCGATCGTCGCCGGTTCGTTGCCTGCCAGTCCCAGCAGCACGGCGCGGTCGGTGGCGTGGCCCAAGCCGGTGAGGGCCAGCGAACCGTAAAGATCGGCCTGGACGCGAGAGACACGCGGCAAAAGGCCGCGCTCCGCAAGGCTGCGCGCAAATGCGCAAGCCGCCCGCATCGGCCCCATGGTGTGCGAGCTGGAAGGCCCCACGCCAATCTTGTACAGATCAAACAAGCTCGTAGTCACATTGCAGATTGTAACGTGGATGGCTGCGTCAGGCGGTTCCTATCTCCCATAGTCTGGCCAGCCAAAAATGATTGGGCGCCCCCGGTCCGGATTTTCGGATCCGGGAAACTATGAAGCTGAACGGGCCTTTTTGGCCGCTCCATTTTCCGGCCGTATCCCGATCGCGCTCATCATGCGTCCGGCGCGCCCCTGCGATCCGCGATGCGAGAAGAACAGCTCGCGGTGGCATTGCGTGCATCCACCCACGGCATGAATCGCCCGCGGCTTGAGTCCGGCGGCCAGCAACTGGCGGCGGTTGGCCTCAACTAGATCCAGGTGCAGGCCAGGCCCAATCGGCGAGTGCCCCGGCGCGCGCTGCGTCAAAAACAGCATGGGGTACTTGGTCCGCACCTCGTCGGCGTCGTAGACCTCGCGGAAAAGCTCGCGCGCATAGCTGAACTGCGACTCGAACTCCGTGAGCATCTCCTCGCCCACGGCGTAGCAGCAGGGGCCGATGCCGGGACCGATGGCGGCGATCAGATCCTCCGGCAGCGAGCCGAACTCCAGCCTCATGCGGCCCACCCCATTCTCGACGATGCGCTGGACCGTCCCGCGCCAGCCGGCATGGAAGGCGGCCACGGCGCGGCGTTTGCGGTCGGCCACCAGCACCGGGATGCAGTCGGCAGTCTGAATGGCCAGCAGCAGGCCCGGCTCGGCGGTCATCATGCCGTCCGCCTTCCACGGCAACTCCCGGCGCGCGTCGGCAGCGCCCACGATGCGGGTCAGATTGGAGTGGATCTGTTTGAGAGCCACCAGCGGAGTTTCCGCATTGCCGCTGATCGCCTCGGCCAGCAGGCGGCGATTCCCGGCCACCGTCTCGCGCGCGTCCTCGGTGGTAAAGCCCAGGTTCAGCTCGCCCGGCGCACCCTCGGCGCAATACGTCCGGCTCAATCCGCCCCGCCGCGTGCTGAAGCCGTGCCACAGCCAGCCCAATTCCTCCCAGCCCGGAGCCACCAGCCACGCGACGCCATTCGGCGCCAGACGCGGAACCGGCACAGCGGGCGTGAGTTCCCGCGCCTCCGCGCGCTCAAAGCGCATCCGCGCGGTGACGCCTGCCGCCTTGCCGCGCAGGTTGCGCGTGAGACCCGCCTGCTTGAAAAGCGCATCAATATCTTGAATGTTCTGCTGGGGAAAAGGATCGGAGGTGGAGGAGGCACGCATCTGGCTTTCATTTTACCGGAGCGCAGCAGAGCAAATGGGCCTACCTTCCGGTAGGCCCGCTCGAGAGGCATTTGAGGGAGGGAATCAGGGGGGGGGTGTCTTTGAGAAGAGGTCTATACCAGACCTTCAAGAAGGAATGGATACCTTGCCTTGGTGGGGAAGTTCTTCGTGGAAGCCTCTGCTTGTTATTTGTATAGATGCGCTACAGTCGCAAAGGTTGCATGGGGGACCGAGAAAGATGCGTATTTTCCTGTGAATGACAGACTCTTCACATAATTTTCTGGAAAAATGCGAAGATACAAATGTGGAATGTGGAGGATGCGGCACAATCCAGGCAGAATGGCCTTCCTTCCGGTTCCATGCAGGCTGGAGATCTGAATGATGGAAGTGTTTGAGGACGAAGATCTTTCGCAGTTGAACCGGAGGCGTGACACGGAAGTGACGCTGGGACCGATGACGGTGACCGGCCTGGTTTTCGGCTTGCTGCTGCTCTGCGGCCTTTGCTTCGGGCTGGGCTACGCGATGGGCAGCCGCGGGAGTAGCGGAGTGCTGAAGGCCGCTCAGCCGGTCAACGCAGGGGTCAGTGACGCAGCCAACTCCGCCTCCAAGCCCGGAGCCGCCCCGCAGAAGATTTCCACAGCTCCGACGACCGAGCCCCCCTCACAGCCCGAAGCTCCAGATGCGAATCCGGCTGCCGCACAGCCTCCCGCCTCGAACTCCGCCCAGTCCGCCCCGGCAGCCGGCGTGCCCCTCACGCCGCTGATGGTCCAGATTGCCACCGTCTCCAATCACGAGGATGCCGACGTGCTGGTCAGCGCGCTGCACAAGCGGGGCTACGAGGTTTCGCTCAGCCAGGACGCCGCCGACAGCCAGTTCCATGTGCGGGTCGGCCCCTTCGCCAGCCTCAGTGAAGCCAACGCAATTCGCCAGAAGCTGCTCAATGACGGCTACAACGCGGTGGTTCAGCCGTAGCCAGTTGCTTTGGGGCCAACTTCAATTTGTAGGCGCCCCACACTCGCGGCGTTTTTGTCGCCAGGGTGGGATGCCTAACGACCTACCCCCGCATCCAGTCCGGCAGCCCGGAGGCAATGGAAGCGCGCACGGCGGCGGAGAGTTCCTCGCGCGTGGTGTACTCCTTGGGGTCAACCGGCGCGTGAAAGACGATGTGCGCCGTCCCGCGCTTGATGCCGAA
>CAYVGW010000240.1:0-5495 GCA_964450895.1 uncultured Occallatibacter sp.
GGCGGCATATTCACCACCTGGTGTGGGGGATTCTGATTCTGCTGCTGGTGGGCTACGGCTGGCTGCTGGACCTGGGGCGGGCGCACACGCCGCTGGCGATCTTCCTGAGCCGTCTGATGTCGATCAGCTACGGGGTGGGGGCGGCGTTGACGCTGGACGAGTTCTCGATCTGGCTGGACCTGGAGCCGGACGCCTATTGGTCGCGCTCCGGGCGGCTGTCGATTGACGCAGTGATTCTCTTCGGCGGCCTGCTGGCGGTGGGAGCATGGGGCGCGCCGTTCTTCCGCGGCTTGGGCCGCATTTGGAGCAAGCGCGCGGCCTTTGGCAAGGAGCTGGGCCGCGGACTGAGCTATCCTATTCGCCGCGCGCGGTTGCTTCGTCCTCGTAAAGTGAAGCGATCAGGGCGGCGTAGCGCTGAGTAATCGCGCGGCGCTTGAGCTTCATGGAGGGCGTCAGTTCGCCGGAGTCCTGGGTCCACTCGTCGGCCACCACGCGGAAGCGTTTCAGGCTTTCAAAGTTGGCCAGGGTGCAGTTGACCTCGCGGACAATCTCGGCGTAGAGAGCCAGGACGCGGCTGTCGGCGACCAGCTCGGCGCGGCTGCTGAAGGCGACGCCGTGCTGTTTAGCCCACTCTTCCAATGAGGTGAAGTTGGGCGCAAGAAGCACACAGACGAACTTGTGCTTGTCGCCGACCAGCGCGGCCTGGGCGACCAGCGGATTGTTTTTAAGCTTGTTTTCGATGGGCTGCGGGGCGACGAGCTTTCCGCCGGAGGTCTTCAGCAGCTCTTTTTTTCGGTCGGTGATGAAGACGAATCCGTCGGCGTCGATGCGGGCGATGTCGCCGGTGCGGAAGAAACCGTCTGGGGTGAAGCACTCGGCGTTGGCCTCCGGCTTCTGCCAGTAGCCGGTGAAGACCGAGGGGCCGCGGACAAGCAGCTCGCCGTCGCTGTCAAGTTTGAGGTCGAGATTGTCCATGGGCTTGCCGGCCGCGCCGATGCGCTGGGTGAGGGGCGTGTTGAGGGCAATCAGCGGCGAGGTCTCGGTGAGGCCATAGCCCTCCCAGAGAGCGATGCCGGCTGAGGCGAACCAATGGATCGTGTCCACGCCGAGCGGCGCGCCGCCGGAGACGAAGACGCGGACGCGGCCGCCGAAGGCCTCGCGAACCTTGGAATAAACCAGCGAACTGGCCAGCTTCCAGACGGTCGAAGCGGGCTGGCGACCGGTGTAGACCGTCTCGCGATAGCTTGCGCCGACGCCGAGGGCCCAGGCGAGGAGGCGCTTCTTGACGGGCGAAAGCGAGGTGCGGCGAATGATTTCCTCGCGGATTTTTTCAAAGACGCGGGGCACGCCGACAAAGACGGTGGGGCGAATCTCGCGCATGGCCTGGGGCAGCTTGTCGAATTTGGAGCAATAGGCCACCTGCACGCCATGGGTGAACATGACGTAATCGAGCGCGCGGGCGGTGACGTGGGAGAGGGGCAGGAAGGAGATCAGGGCGTCGGTGGGGCCGAAATCGAAATCCAGCGCGGCGATGTTCTGATTGGCGGCGATGTTGCCGTGGGTGAGGGCGACGCCCTTGGGTTCGCCGGTGGTGCCGGAGGTGTAGATGAGCGTGGCCAGATCCTTGGGTTCGACGGAGCGGGTGAGCGCGTCGAAGACGGGATCGCGCTCCGCGCCGCGGGCATCGGCCCCGGCGAGCACCTCGCTGAAGGCGATGGCGCCTTCGGGGGCGGCGGGGTCCATCATCAGGATGCGCTCCAACTTGGTCTGCTCGCGCACGGCGTTGAGCTTGTCGAATTGCTGCCGCGTGGAGACGACGGCGATGCGGCAGCCGGCGTCGTAGAGCAGGACGGCGATCTGCTCTCCGGTGAGCGTGGGGTAGATGGGCACGTTGACCGCGCCGATGGCCAGCGCGGCAAAGTCGGTGACGGCCCACTCCCAGCGGTTTTCGGCGATTAGCGCGATGCGGTCGCCTTTCTGCGCGCCCCAGGCGAGGAAGGCCTGGCCAAGGGCGCGGACGCGCTGGTAGATCTGATCGGAGGAGATGGGCTGCCAGAGGCCGAACTCGTCCTGCCAGAGGATGGCGCGAGGGTTGGAGGCGGCGGCGACGCGGCGAAAGAGGTCGTTGATGGTGGAAAGCGGGGTCATCTGTGTCATTTTGGGCCGGGCCGGCGGGCGGGGAGTCCTCAACCGGTCATTTCGAGAGTGTATCAGCGCGGAGGTACATTCGCGTACAAATAAATTCCGGTCAACATCGCAACTTCCGCCGAGACTTGACCGCAGGCTATCAAACAATTAATACCCCGGCCCGGGTCCCGGTTCAGCCTTAACCCAATGCGGCAAAGTAAATGGTAGAATCTATCTATTCCAGCATTTCCGCCTTTTGCGTTTCCTGCCAGGAAGCGAGAGCAAGGAGATCCAATTTCATGAAAGTTTCAAGTCATAGCGTAGGCCGATACTATCGTCCGGAATTGGATGTGGTTCGCTTCATTGCGTTTTTTCTTGTGTTTCTGGTCCATACTCTTCCCTCGACTCGTGATCCCCGTATTGCGCATCTTCTGAAAGGCTTTGGCCCCGCTTTCGACGCCATGAACGATGCCTGCGGATTCGGCCTCAACCTTTTCTTCACCCTCAGCGCTTTTCTCATCTGTGAACTGTTGCTGCGCGAGCGTGCGTCGGTCGGCACCGTGGCGGTGAAACAGTTTTATATTCGCCGCATCCTGCGCATCTGGCCGCTCTATTACCTTGGTATCACACTGGGAATACTTTATGCTTACCTGCCCGGCGGCGATTCTGCTTCAGTCTTCAAGATGGGCTGGTTTGCCGCCTTTCTGGGCGCCTGGTATTGCGTTCTATTCGGAGCGTTGCACAATCCCGTAAATGTGCTTTGGAGCGTTTCTGTCGAGGAGCAATTCTACCTCTTTGCTCCGTGGATGATTAAATATCTGAATCGCAAGTCACTCTACGGTTTTTGTCTGGCTATCATCCTTGTCGCCAATCTCTGTCTTTATTATTTGGGTAGCGTGAGAGCTCCGCATACCAGTGTCTGGTGCAACACCTTCGTTCAATTTGAGTGTTTTGCCGGAGGCATTCTGTTATGCCTTTTCTTCCACGGCCGGCTGCCCAGACTGGCTGCGTGGCAGCGATTGGCTTTGCTTGCCTGCTGCTTCTGTTGCTGGTTTTACTCCTGCTACGGACTGCATGCCTTCTTCGGCAGCGCAGGAGGGCACAATCCCGGCAGTTGGCCGCTGATCGCTGGATGGGCGCTGGCTACGCTGGGCTGCGTTCTGCTGATTATCGCGTTTCTGGGTGTGAAAGCTGCGCTGCTGCCCAATTGGGTGATCTATCTTGGACGCATCTCTTATGGCCTCTATGTCTATCACCTGTTTGCGATTGCTCTGATGGATCATTTGATCATCCGGCGTGTAGCTGCTCTCAATGATCCAGCTCTCAATGCGTACAAAGGACTTATTTTCTTGCTGAATCTAGTTCTTTCTTTGGGATTGACCATCCTGATGGCGGCGCTTTCCTACCGCTATTTCGAGACGCCCTTCCTCAAGATGAAGAAGCGCCATGCGGCAATTGAGAGCCAGCCGATTGCGGGCGCGAGTTGATCGCCGTCTCCGGGCAGAACAATATAACCTTGTGTGCGTTGGAGAGAGAAGTATCCTGCACGAATAGAATTTGCATGAAGGGACAAGCAATTGACGGAAGGCGCAAAATCTTCAGCGGGCCGGTATTATCGCCCGGAACTGGATGTTCTGCGTTTTGTGGCATTCCTGCTGGTGTTTGTTCATCACACTCTTCCTTCGGGCAGTGATCCGCGCGTGATACACCTGCTGAAAGGGTTCGCTCCGGCGCTGGACTCGCTCACCGATGCATGCGGATTCGGCCTCAGCCTCTTCTTTACTCTCAGCGCCTTTCTCATCTGCGAACTGCTGCTGCGGGAGCGCGCCAGCGCCGGCCAGGTCTCCGTCAAGCAGTTTTATATTCGCCGCATCTTGCGGATATGGCCGCTTTATTATTTCGGCCTGCTGCTTGGGCTGCTCGTCCTGTTTCTGTCGGGCGGCCATCCGGAGGAGATTGCCAGCATCGGCTGGTTTGCTGTCTTCATGGGCGCTTGGCGCCTCGCCACGTTGCACTCCTTCAATAATCCCGCGAGTGTGCTGTGGAGCATCTCCGTCGAGGAGCAATTCTATATATTCGCGCCCTGGATGGTAAAACTCCTTAACCGCAAATTGCTCTATGGCTTTTGCGCGGCGCTGCTGCTGACGGCCAACGCATGGCTCTATTTTCTGGGCCGGGAATCCGCCATCGACCACCGTATCTGGTGGAACTCCTTCGTTCAATTTGAATGCTTCGCCGGCGGCATTCTGCTCTGCCTTGTTCTCCGCGGCAGGATGCCCCGGCTCGCATTGTGGCAGCGGCTGGCGCTGATCTCGGTTAGCTTATGCTGCATGTTTTACGCCTGCCATGGATTGCACACCCGCTTTGGCAATGCGGGAGAAGCGAACCCCGGCAGTTGGCGCCTGATCTGCGGGTATGGGTTGGCCACGCTGAGTTGCGTCACGCTGCTGGTAGCGTTTCTGGGAGCCGATCCAAAGCGGCTGCCGAAATGGGCCATCTACCTGGGACGCATTTCGTTTGGCCTCTACGTTTTCCATCAATTCGCGATCAACTTGACGGACCAGTTCATTGTCGGCTTCATTGCCGCGCACACGAATCCGTTCATCAAATCGCTCAGCGGTCCTATCTTCTTATTGAATATGCTCTTGACCTTTGCATTGACAGTCCTGCTGGCGGCGCTCTCCTACCGCTATATCGAGACGCCGTTTTTGAAGTTGAAGAAGCGCCATGCGGTGATCGAGAGCCAGCCGATTGCGGGCGCGCGCTGATAAATTTTCACCGCCCCGATGCGATCATCAAGAACTTTTCAATCCCAGCGTTGCATACTTATACACGGCGGATGTATATTTATACAGGTACGGTTTCTGCGCGCGGAAGCGTTCCGGAATGCGCCTGAGGTTGATGGATGAAGACACTGCGGCATAATGCGATTCGCGAGTTGGTGGGCCAGGGATTGGTGGCCAACCAGGACGAACTGCGCCGCAAGCTGCGGCGACGAGGCTTTGCCGTGACGCAGGCCACGCTCTCCCGCGACATTCACGAAATGAAGCTCTCCAAAGGCCCCAGCGGATACACTTTATCTGGCGGCAACGGCGCGGGCGCGGCGGCGGAAGACAACAGCCCGCCCTCGGTCGCTGAGATGATTGAGAGCTTTGGGATGCGCGTCAAGCAGGCGATGAACCAGGTGGTCATCGGCACAGTGATGGGCGGGGCGCAACCGCTGGCCGCGGCGCTGGATTTTGAAGGCTGGCCGGAGGTTGTGGGCACGCTGGCGGGCGACGATACGGTGCTGGTGATCTGCGCGGATAGCCGGCGCGCGGGCGAAGTGGAATCCCGGATAAGGATGATGCTGGAATCATGAGTGAAAC
>CAYVGW010000241.1:0-1879 GCA_964450895.1 uncultured Occallatibacter sp.
TTGATGGCCGCGTCGGTCTGGATGAAGTGCTGGAACTGGCCGCTTGCGCCCGGCTCGATGGTCCGGTTCTTGGCCGAGATGATGCCCGCGGTGACAGTCTGCGCCAGCGCGAAGGGACTGCCGATGGCCTCCACCCAGTCGCCCACCTGCGCCGTGTCCGAGTTCCCCAGCTTGACCGTGGGCAGCGGCTTGTCGGTCTCGATCTTGATGACCGCCAAATCGGTGGATTTGTCCACGCCGATCACCCGCGCTGGACGGCCCAGATCCTGGTTGTCGGGATCGCTTGCCAGCTTGACAAAAATCTTGTCGGCCTTGTCAACCACGTGATTATTGGTGATGATGTAACCCTTGGGATCGACGATAAAGCCGGAGCCGAGGGATTCGCGGACCTGGCCGTCATCGCCGCCGCCCATCTCTGGGACTTGCCCGCCGAAGAAGCGTTTGAGCATATCCGGCAGATCACCCTGGCCCTGCTGCTGCCCCTGCTGATCCTCATCCTGATCGTCGTCGCCCGGCTGCTGCGGCATGGGCTGCATACGGCTGCGGTTGCGCTGGCTCTTGGCCTGCTTGGGCAGCGTCTGCGTGTTGATATTTACTACCGCCGGACCCACCAGCTTGGCAATCTTCACAAATTCGTTGGGCGCCACGGCGGAATCGATCACCTTCAGTGGCGTGGCGTCGGCGCTGGATTTTTGCTGCTCTTGCCCGCGAACCCCGTGTGCGGCAAAAGAACCGCCCACGATGGCCACCGATAGCGTGGCAAGCAATACAAATACGGAAGCAAGACGGCGCGCGCGCAGCCGTTCAAAGAACTTATTCATGGATTCGTTGACCTCGTCGTGTGGCCAGCCCCGCGGCTGGGTTGTTTGCTTATCCTGCGCCTTCCGTGCGTGGAGGACGCCAAATTCCAGTATAGCCAGTGGCGGGCAACCCCGGCTGGCTGGCTCTTTCGCTGCATCCGCAGGCCGAAATCGTTCCCGATCCAGAGGGCTACAGATGCGGCCGGGAGAGTACCACTCCATTCGTATAGACGCGAACCGGCCAAAAGAGTCGCGCAATGGCCGCCTCCCGGGCATCAAGCGGTAGCGCCGGCGGCACGCAGTGCAGGAAATGGTAGCGCCGGCCTCCCGGCCGGCTGTAGCGTGGACCTCCCGGTCCGCGCCTGAAGGCCGGCTCTCAGAATTTTTTTACTTTCACCGCAGCAACGGCGCTACCGCCGCCAGCAGCGTCCGCGCAATCAGTTCCGAGCCTTTGGCCGTCGGATGAATGCCGTCCGCCTGAATCGTATCTGGTCGGCCGATCAGCTCTTTGTAAAGCATGGGAACGAATGCGCTATGATGCTTGGCCGCCAGTTCACGGTAGAGTTGCGCAAAGCCGGCAATGTACTCCGCGCCGTAGTTGGGCGGCAGCGTGATTCCAGCCAGAACGGTCTTGATGTGCGCATTGTCAAAGGCCGTCAGCACGGCATCCAGGTTGCGCCGGGTCTCGGTGAGCGGCAGGCCGCGCAAACCGTCGTTGCCGCCAAACTCGACGATCACCACGGCCGGATGCAGCGCCAGAATCGCCCGCACTCCGGCAACCGCATCCTTGCTCGTCGCGCCGCTGGTTCCCCGGTTGACCACCTTGGCTTGAAGGCCGCGCCCCTCCAGATCGCGTTGCAAGGCGTCCGGGTAAGATTGGCCGTTTGCCAAGCCATAACCCGCAGTGATGCTGTCGCCGTAGCAAACAACAAGCGGCCGGCTGGCGGCTCGTTCCTGCGCGGTCAAGCCAAAGGCGCCCGGCAGAATCACTCCCAACGAAACAATCAGGCTGCGCAATACGTACACAGATACAGTGTAGCGAAAGACAGGACTCAGGGGTCAGAGGTCAGGGATCAGGG
>CAYVGW010000241.1:1979-5447 GCA_964450895.1 uncultured Occallatibacter sp.
TCAGGGATCAGGGCAGGGACAGGGACAGGGACAGGGCAAATTTGCCGCTTTGAACCATCAGAGTATTCGGTCTGCGAAAAATGTTACCGTGAGCGTGCAAGCGTCAGGGCATGACTTTAGAGGCTGCGGAAAAACTCGATAACTGTCTGTTTTGTAACCAGGGCACGACTTTAGTCGTGCCGCAGACGAGATAGAAAGACGCTGGGCTTTAGCCCCTGCGGCATTTTCTAGCTTTTCGACTGAAACCTGTCTTTGGCAATGATTCTTTCGCCCATGAACGAATATTACGGAGGCAGCTTGATCGAGGTTCGGGACGCAAAGAAGTGGATTCAGAACGGCGCGCGGCGCGTGGAGATTCTCAAAGGGATCACGCTGACCATTTCCGCCGGGCAGTTCATCGCCATCGTCGGCGCCAGCGGCAGCGGCAAAAGTACGCTGCTCGGCCTGCTGGCTGGCCTGGACACGCCCAGCTCCGGCGAGATTTGGCTCGACGGCGTGCCCATCCACAATCTAGCGGAGAGCGAACTGGCCGCGGTGCGCGGCGCAAAGATCGGCTTCGTCTTTCAGTCCTACCAACTGATCGCCACACTGACGGCTCTGGAAAACGTCCTACTGCCCTACGAATTGAACGCGGAAGGCAGCGGGATCGCGCAGGCGCGGCGGCTGCTCGGCGAGGTGGGCCTAGCGGAGCGCATGGATCATTATCCGGTGCAGCTCTCCGGCGGCGAGCAGCAGCGCGTGGCGCTGGCCCGCGCCTTTGTCGTCGAGCCGCCCATCGTGATGGCCGACGAGCCGACCGGCAATCTGGACTCCGCCAACGGTCGCCTGGTGCTGGACCTGCTGCTGGAGCGCAACAAACGCGCCGGGACGACGCTGGTTCTCGTCACGCATGACCCCGAAGTCGCCAGCCGCGCCGATCGCAAGATTGTGCTGCGCGATGGCCTGATCGTGGAAGATACTTTGCCATCGACGGCACCAGAGCAGGAACAGCATGGCTAAGCGCGCATTGAGTTGGCGGCGGGCCGGGGCCATCGGCTGGCGCGATCTGCGCTCCGCTCCGGGAAAATTCGCCTTCGTGGTGCTCTCGGTGGCCGTCGGCGTGGCGGCCCTGGTGGGCGTGCGCGGCTTCAGCGACAGCTTCCGGCGCACCCTGGGAACCGAAGCCCGCTCCCTGATGGCCGGCGACCTGAGCGCCCGCATCTATCGCCTGCCAACCGACGCGGAGAGCGCCAAAATCGCCGCGCTCGCCCAGCAGAACGGCCTGCGCGCCACCTGGATCACGGAGACCGTCTCCATGGCCTCCGTCCCGCCCGATCCGGTTCCGCTGCTGGTCTCGCTGAAGGCCGTCGATCCCGCCGATTATCCCTTCTACGGCAAGGCCGAGCTAGAGCCGGCGATGAACCTGCCGCAGGCCCTCAACGGCGACTCCGCCATCGTGGCCGAGGAGTTTCTCATCCGGCTCAACGCCCGCGTCGGCCAGACGCTACGCCTCGGCGGACGCAACTTCCGCATCACGGCGGTCCTCAAGCAGGAGCCGGACCGCATGACCTCGATGGCCGCGATGGGACCGCGAGTGATGATCGCGCAGGCGGCCCTCGCCACCACCGGCCTGATCGCTCCCGGCAGCCGCGCCAGCCAGCGCCTGCTGATGAAGCTGCCGCCCAAGGCCGATCCCGTCGCTCTGCGCAAGCAGGTCGAGGCCGCCCTGCCCGACGCGCAGGTCATGGACTTCCGCGAGGGCAATCCGGCGCTGAGCCAAGGCCTCGACAACGCCACCGCCATCCTCAGCCTGATCTGTCTTGTGGCCATGGTGCTGGGCGCGATTGGCGTGGCGATGGCCATGCATGCCCACCTGGAGCAGCGCATGGACATGCTGGCCATCCTCAAGGCCGTCGGCGCCAGCTCCACCGATCTGCTGCGCATCTTTCTGCTGCAAACTCTTGGCTTGGGCCTTGCCGGCGGTCTCGTGGGCGTGGCGGCGGGTGTAGGCGTCATGGCCGCGCTGCCGGCGGTCTTCGGCCATCTGCTCCCGGTTCATGCGCAGCTTGAATTTCCCTGGCGCTCGGTCGCCGCCGGTCTGGGAACCGGCCTGCTGACCACGCTGCTCTTCTGCCTGCCGCCGCTGCTGGACGTGCGCGCCATCCGCCCCGTGCTGGTGCTGCGCCGCCTGGTCGAGCAGGGACCGGTTGGCTGGCGCGGCTGGCTGGCTGCTTGGTGGGCGCGCCGCCTGCAACTCGGCATCGCCGCCCTGGTCGTCGCCGCGCTGGGCGCCATCGCTTGGGCGCTCTCCGACTCCGCCAAAGTGGGCACGTGGTTTGCCGTCCTCTTCACCATCGCCCTCGTCGTCCTGCTCATCATGGCGGCCGTCACACTCTGGACGCTGAGAATGCTGCTCAACCGCGTCCGTCTGCATCTGCCGTCCTTCCTGCGCCACGGCCTAGCCAACCTCTATCGCCCCGGCAATCAATCCGCCGCCGTAATGGCTGCGCTGGGAACCGGTGTGATGTTGATCCTGACCGTCTATCTGATGCAGGCCACGCTGCTGCGCGATCTGCGCACCACCGCCGCCCCCAACCTGCCCAACGTCTTCCTCATCGACGTAACCAGCGACGAAGCCGCCGGCGTCAAAGACTTCTTCGCCCACCAACCCGGCGTCACCCAGGCCTTGGAACTGATGCCGGTTGTCCAGGGGCGCTTCCTCTCCCTCAACGGCCAGCCCCTCGACCAACTCAAAGAGCAGCACTTTCCTCGCAGGATGCTGGAAAACGCCAGCCTGAGCTGGGCCGATGCGCCGCCGGCCGGCGACAAACTCACCCAAGGCAAGTGGTGGAACGCTCCAGACGCGGCGGAGATCGCCGTCGGCCAAGGCGTTGCGGACCGGCTGCATCTGAGCCTTGGTTCAGCGGTCTCGCTGGAGATCGGCGGCGTCGCTCATCCGCTGAAAGTCTCAGCCATCTTCCGCCCTGACGGCCAGCACCTCGGCGCGCGCGTCGAATTCCTCCTGCCCTCCGCCCTGCTCAAAGACCAGCCCGCCACCTGGTACGGCGGCGCGCACGTCGAACCCAAGCAAGTCGCCGCCATGGAGCGCGCGCTCTTCGCCGCCTACCCCACCGTTTCGGTCATCAACATCGCTGATGTTCTGGAGCGCATCGAGAGCGTCGTCGATCAGATCACCTTCGTAGTGCGCTTCCTGGCCGGCTTCTCCATCTTCGCCGGGCTGATGATTCTAGCCTCCAGCATCGCCAGCACCCGCTTCCGCCGGATGCGCGAGGCCGTCGTGCTGAAGACCCTCGGCGCAACCCGGATGCGCATCGTTCGCACCTTCAGTGTGGAGTTCAGCGTTTTGGGCCTGCTCGCCGGCTCGGTCGGCGTCGTCTTTGCGAATCTCCTCACCCGCGTCCTGCTGCGCAAGCTGGAAGTCGGCTTTCACATCGAATGGCGCGCCACGCTGATTGCGCTCCTCGGCAC
>CAYVGW010000242.1:0-5402 GCA_964450895.1 uncultured Occallatibacter sp.
GAGTATCGCGACAAAGATGAGCGTTAGGCGAAGTTCAAATGCAATTGCCCTGGCTCTCCGCACCCTTCAAGCAGAAAATAAATAGCCCAGGGAGAGCCTTCTCCCTGGGCCGTTTGGAAGAAGCTGAGCGGGCTAGACGAAGCGGCGGCGCAGCATTCCGGCCAGCCCCACAAGCCCCGACCCCATCAGCAGCAGGCTCGAAGGCTCCGGCGTCGCCGCGACCGCGCCGGGCACCAGCGAAACATCGTCGAGCTCGTACGCGGCGGGATAATTATACCCTTCGAAGGTCAGCGTGTCGCTGCACCCGTCCCGGCAACTTCCACTGGCTCCTCCCAGCACAGTGTAGGAATACTCGACATAGCCGCTGGTGGTCGTGTACTGATCCAGGAGGGAGGTTCCATCCCAGAGAGCCTGGAAGTCCGTATCGAAGTCGGGGCCGTCTCCTTGCAGATCATACAAATAGAACGAGAGCGTGTAGCTTTGTCCGTGGATGGTCGCAATGGACTGCGAGAGCGTGTCGTATTCATTATCCACCGCGCCAAATTGAACATCCCAGTTGCCCGAATTTGGGGTATCCGTATCAAGGTTGAAGGTAGAACCCACGGCTGCCCGGGTGAGAGTCCAGCTGGGGACATTGCCCGTTGCGGAGATGACGCCGGTAATAAAGCCGGCTTCGAAGCCGCAGTTGACAACGAGGTTGCCGGAGATGCCGTCGCAAATGCTGCTGCTGGCGCGCAAGGCCGGGGAGAAGACGAGAGCGGCCGCCAGGCAGCCCAAGGAGACAACCAATTTGTTACGCATGGAGAATTCCTCGAAATAATAAAGATGAAGTCAATGGCCGGCAACGACAGGCCGAACCACCCCCTGATTCAATCAAAAATCAAATCACATCGCAGCCCAACCAGCCTTGCGTGGAGGACTCGATTCTCTTCTGAACAGGATTTGCACAAAGTATAACATTAAAAACCATTGATGTCCAATGGGGGGCGTCCGGAACAGCAGTTCTAAATGGGAGGAATTTCGGAGCAAGCAGTGCCATTCCTCCCGGGGTGGTGCTCATGCTCCGCACGCCCCGAATGGAGAGCGGGTAGGCGGAAAAATCAAACCAAATCTGCGGCTAAAGTACTCGAATCATTACGATTTATTCAGCAGAAAGATTCAGAAAAAGCCAACCAATCGCAGGCGTTTTAGCCCGGTCTGTGGAAAAACAGAAGCAAACAGGCCGGTTTTGTCTCGTTCCAGGACAGTGAAATTACCTTTGAATCAGTGCCCGTAATCTAGCGCAGCTTATGGTTCCTCGCTAATATCGGCACAGGTCGAAAATACTTTAGCTCTTCCAATAATCTTTTTGGAGCCGGAGTACTTCTCCTATTCTGAACTTTTTCAAGGAGCGCGCCATGATGACCAACTGTGCAGTCGGTGAAGATTTCGAGATCAGCCCCCGCTTCCGCCGCAGCGTCGAAGAGCGGATCGCCCGCCTGGAGAAAGACGCCGAGTTCGACGAGGCGCAGGTGGCCTTTCTGGTTGACGGCGACCATATCCGCCGGCAGATGCGTCTGGTGGCCATCGAGCGCGCGGAGGCGCTCCGTATGAGGCTCTTCCTGGACCGTGCCCAAACGCGCCAGCCGCGCCCCATGATTACCCTCTAAGAGCGATCGCGCGTATATAGGATGAAGCCTACAGTGTATTAAACCTACATAGAATCAGACGGCAAGGGCCGCGCCTCTCACCCGGGGCGCGGCTCTTGCCGTTTTACCGGCCAGCATCGGGATGCGATAAACTGACTCTGCCGGTCCGTGACCGAACCGTTGCGCCGGATTCATAAAGGTTGGGCTTTACAGCCTGCGGAAATACTTGAAAGTTGATGCTGCCCGTGTCAGGGCACGACTTTAGTCGTGCCGCAAGCGCCACAAAACAAGGACGGGCTTTAGCCTCTGCGGGAAGGTTTTTCGTACCAATATGCTTGCTCAGAAGCTCCTAAGACTACGAGTTGTGTGGAGGGTGGGAAGATGAGTTTCAATCGCAGAACCTTTTTGGGCGGTGGCCTTTCTCTTCTGGCGCTGGCAAAGCTCTGCGCCGCTCAATCCGGCCCCAGCTTTTTCAAAGGCAACATCCCTGACGGGCCGTTTTGGCCGGACTGGGAGTCCTTGAAGGCCTACCAGTGTCCCGAATGGTTTCGCGATGCGAAGTTTGGCATCTGGGCGCATTGGGATCCGCAGTGCGTACCGGAGCAGGGGGACTGGTATGCGCGCGGGATGTATTGCCAAGGGCAGCCCCAGTACGAGTACCACGTCAAGAAATATGGGCATCCCTCGGTCTTTGGCTACAAGGACATCTGCCATCTGTGGAAGGCGGAGCGATGGGATCCCGATGCGCTCATTCAGCTCTACAAGAAGGCTGGGGCCAAATATATGGTCGCGCTGGCCAACCATCATGACAACTTCGATTGCTGGGACTCCAAGTATCAGCCATGGAATGCTGTCAATGTCGGTCCCAAGCGGGACATCGTGGGCGGATGGGCGAAGGCGGCGCGCGCGCATGGGCTGCGTTTCGGCGTCAGTTATCATGGCACGCCGCATAGAACGTGGGATGAGTTTCTGCCGGTCCGCTATCAGAGCGACAAAACCGGGCCTCTGGCAGGCGTTCCCTACGACGGCGTGATGACCAAGGCCGACGGCAAAGGCAAATGGTGGGAGGGCATGGACCCGCAAATGCTGAACGGCGCGCCCCACCGGAAGAACTCGCCCTGCCCGGAGTTCGTGAAGCAATTCATGCTACGCGTGCAGGATGTTATTGATAAGTACGATCCCGACACCTTCACCTTCGACGACAACCCGGTCTTCGATTTCGATGACGGCGGGCCTGTTCTGGACCTGAAGGTTTGGCTGGGCATACCGGATCTGGCGCCGGTGATTATGGCCTATTATTACAACGCCAATATGCGCAGGCACGGAGGAAAGCTGGAGGGCGTGCTTGATCTGAAGACCGTTCCGGAGCCGATTTGGGGCACGATGACGCGGGATTTCGAGGGGGATTCGGCGCGGGGCTTGCAAGAAAAGCCATGGCAGACGGAGGTCTGCATCGGCAACTGGCATTACAAGCGGTCGATCTTCGATGAGCACAGTTATATGACCGCGGCGCAAGTGGTGCCCGTTCTGGTCGATATTGTCAGCAAGAACGGCAATCTGCTGTTGAGCGTTCCGCTGCCCGGAGACGGCCAGCCGGACGATGACGAGTTGAAGTTTCTGGACGAGATGGCCCAGTGGAATGCGATCAACGGCGAGGCCATTCACGGCACGCGCCCCTGGCGGATCTTCGGCGAAGGCCCCACGCAGAGCGGCGGGAACGGGGCGTATACGCTCTTCTCGCGTCCTTTCGCGGCGGGCGACATTCGCTTTACGCAAAAAGGCGACGTGCTTTACGCCATCGCTCTGGCCTGGCCCGGCGATGGGAAGCTGACGGTGAAGTCGCTGGGATCGAACGCGCCGCATTACCCCAAGCAGATTGGGAAGGTGGAGCTGCTCGGCTACAAGGGCGAGCTGAAATGGAAGCGCGATGCGGATGGCGTGAGCATCGCCCTTCCCGCGCAAAAGCCGTGTGAGTATGCGTGGGCGTTCAAGGTGAGTCCGGCGTAAGCATCTATGATTTTTGTGTATAATTACACACATGAACAGCACTGAGATCCTGCGCAGGCTGGAATCGGAGGGTTGGCGGAGGGTGCATCAGGTGGGCAGTCACATCAAGCTCAAGCATCCGGAGAGGCCGACTGCGGTGACCGTGCCGCATCCGAAAAAGGATCTGCCCATCGGCACAGTGCGCAGCATTTATCGGCAGGCCGGTTGGGAGTGGAGGTAACAATGCTTTATCCGGCATATATTCAGATTGGGGACGACCAGCACGCGCATGGGGTCGAGTTTCCGGATTTTCCCGGCTGTTTTTCGGCCGCCGACGATTGGCGCGAGATCAACCGAATGGCGCAAGAGGCGGTGGAATGCCACATGGTCGGCGAGAGCGGAAGACTGCCGGAGCCGACACCGCTGGAAAAGCTGGCTTCCGATCCGCGCTACGCGGGAGGAGTGTGGATGCTGGTCGATCTCGATGTTACGCGGATCGATCCCTCGCCGCAGCGGGTGAATATCTCGCTGCCTGGTTCGCTGTTGGCGCGCATCGACGAGTTCGCCGAGGCGCGGCACATCAGCCGGTCAGGCTTCCTGGCGCAGGCCGCGGCAACGGCAATGGAGAGTCAGGCGCGTTGATGGGCGAGCTAAGGGTGTTTGCCGGGGCGGCAGGTAGGACGCTGTAAGAGCGGAGTTAGCGTTGTTAACAACTGCGAGGTTTTGAAAGGGCACGACTTCAGTCGTGCCGCAAGGTGCACTCAATAAGGATCGGGCTTTAGTCCCTGAGGAAATGGTTTTATAAGGAATGTGTGGGGTAACCGATGCCAAGATTTGAAGTTTATTCAGGTGGAACTCTTGTTGGTCACTCTGAACTCGAGTCCGGCGATTCACCTATGGGTGTTGCATTTGGGAAGTTTCTTCCTTTGCCTGCTTATGATTTAATTCGAGCATTTACTATTGCTCACGTTGAACAAAGAGAATGTGCTTCACAAACACATTTACAACTGATAGTCCGTGATCATGAAGGTCGTGAGCTTAATTCTTGTGAAGGTGTTAAAATATTTGACTACTCCGCTGAGTTGGGGTCAGATGGTCTTGCAGTCGGACCAGACTTCATAGAAATTTACGTCATTGTAATTGATCGTCCACTTTATGAAGAGGTTTTCCCTCAGCATGTTGCGGCCTATAAGGATTACTGGAATGAAAAATCCAAGATCATGAAGGACAATGTTGTTGTGTCAAAGAATTGTTGATAACCCATTTTTGCTTCCGCAGGGGCTAAAGCCCAACAGTCAAGTGTTGCTCTGTCGGCACGACTAAAGTCGTGCCCTTTCAAAACTCAAAATGCTACAAGAAGTCGCAGTGAGGAAAAATTGATCTCACGCATCTCCATTCTCGGCACAGGTCTCCTCGGCACATCAGTCGGTCTGGCGCTGCGGGCGTCGGGCTATCGCGGTTCCATCGTCGGCTGGAACCGGGGCGCGGAGGGGGCGCGGCTGGCGCTGGAGGCTCACGCCATTGACGCGATTACCACTGATCCGTTGCAGGCGGCGCGGGAGAGCCAGGTTGTGCTGCTGGCGGTGCCGATCTACGCGACGCTGGACCTGATGGAGAAGCTGGCCGCTGTGCTTGGCCCGGAGCATCTGGTCACTGACGTTGGAAGTACCAAGGGGCAAATCACAAAAGCGGCGAGCCGCCTCTTCAATACGCCGAAGCGGGCGGCCTTTCTGCCCGGTCATCCGATGGCCGGCAAGGAGCGGGGCGGCGCGGCGCTGGGCGATGCCG
>CAYVGW010000243.1:0-5390 GCA_964450895.1 uncultured Occallatibacter sp.
CCCTTGTGCGCAGGGAAATCGCATTTGAAATCATTTGGAGGGAGCAGGGGCGTTTGTGCCCCTGAATTTACGCCTGAAACCACATGGCTTCAGCCCCGGGCCTAAAGGCCAGACTGCCCAAGCCTCGCTTCAGGGGCATAAATGCCCCTGCTCCCTCCGATAAGCCGCCTGCATGAGTATCGCGACAAAGATGAGCGTTAGGCGAAGTTCAAATGCAATTGCCCTGCCCCTTGCGCGGCAGAGGATTCTAGCGTGCGAAAACTCCTTGATTTCGCCAGAAAGGGGCAATTTTTCACGAAAAGGAGCCGTTTTGTAAATAACCCCCGGCAGAGTCGGGAGCTTTACTGTTTGTGGCCCCTCAAAGGGGCCAACATAAGTGCATTGCTCAAGCTACAGCGCGGACAACGCCAGCTCATCCGCGCCGTAGGCGCAGTGGTGGTTAGCCCACCGTTTCAACGGTGGGAAAGGAACAGCAAGCATGTCGCCGGAGTCCCGTAGGGACGGTGCCTCAAATTTGTGCTGAGGCCGTATTTCGAGGGGCAAATGAGAAAAACACAAACCGGGGACGACTCCCGTAAATGTCAAACTACTACTGTCACCCCGGTAGAGCTGGGGGATCTCCTCACCCTTTAGGATGATTGGTTCAACACGCGAGCTTGGGTCGTTGATGCCGAATGACGGATCTTTTTCAAACGGGAAGGAATCTCAGAAATAACGTCTGATATTCCTTCCTGCTCCGATGGTGGGTTTGGGAAGGCCTGAAAAAGAGCTTTGACAAAGCCGGCGCTGTGATACAGGGGGCACAGCTTCTCATGGTTTACAGTGATCCTTCGGGGCTGATGACTGGGCCACTTGCCTCACTTTGTATCGTTTCCGGACACCTGTTTCCAGTGAATACGAAAAATGGCCCTTTCTATGGTTCACTACTACCGTTGTTTGGCCCGCTACCAATCAGCAAATCCCCTTCAATGACGCAGCCCAGCTTGAGGTCGATCATGGTCAGCGTTACGGTGGTCTTCTTGTGGGTCTTGCCGACTGGATCCTCGTGCTTCACGGTCACCTTGCCCAGCGTGATCGTCCCGAAGCCGGGGACGGTGATCGTGTTCCCGGCGATTGTCCCAGGGAAGAGCCCGGCCGCCCGGCTGACCAGTGAGCATTCAATCGTCTCCGACTTTCCGAGAGTACCGGAAAGACGATTGTAATGTTCCTGGAGCTTGGGGGAAAGGTTCTTGTTGCCAAGAATACGGTCGTACTGGCGTCCGACGCAATTGACGATCCCCGGATCGAGGGCGTAGGGCAGGTCGTCGGCCGGAGTGGAGGCGAAGATCTCCTGGTCCCACTCGATCTCGACCGGGATGCCGGCAATGCGCAGATTCTCAAAACGCGTGCCCAGGAAGGAGATCGACGGCATATAGCCTTTGAGGGGGTGGTGGGTGATAGTCTGGCCGACAATGCGGTCGGCGGTGACCACTTCCATCACGTTGAGGCCTTCAACGACGGTGGTGGTCAGCGTGTGCCACCCCTCGCCGGATTTGGTGCTCTTGTTGCCCGCAACGTGCGAGTAGGCGCTGTTGAAAGATACGATGGATTCCAGCTTGTAGCCGTCCGAGCGCTGGTTGAAGTAGCCGCCCTTGGGGTCGAGCTTCGAGTGAGCCTGGGGTTCAATCGGTTGCATAACCGGAAGCGTCAGCTTTCCCGAGAGGACGGTTGCTTCCGCGTTGTAGGTGTGGGTTCTTTTTGTCGTGGCAGGCATGGACGCAGTACCCTTTCTGGATTTGGGAGTCGGGGGAATTCTAGGCCGTCTAGGTAGACGTGTCAATCCGTCAATTGAAGCACGAAAGCGTATTTGTCGATGACGGTGTGTTCTCCTTGCGGCGTAACGCCGGAGACTGTCACCGTATACGCGCCGCTGCGCAGCAGGACGCCGGGGATCATCAGGGAGATCCGCTGTTCTTGGCTGGCCTCGTCGCTCGGAGCGGCTACGGAGCCGGTCCAGACGGTTTTCCCTTGCGAATCAATGAGGCCAAAAGAATAAGAGGCATAAGCGCCGGGGCTGGGCTGCGGGGGAAGATCGATAGGCAGCGCGACGCCATGCTTGCGGTCGGCGGTGATGCGCAGCGGAGCGCCGCGCGTGCTGCCATGCAGGGGCGCCCAGGCAAGCAACTGTGGCTGGCTGGCCGTGGCGCGCAATCCGGGAAGAACCACTAGATTCTGATAGCCGATGAGCAGCAGTAGGGCGGCAAACGCGGGCGCGGCAAAAACCGGCTGAAACCAATTGAGCCAACCCGCACGCTTGACTTTGGCCGGAAGGCCCTGGACCGGAATCGGCTGCGGCGCAGGGGGCGCCAGCTTGGGCAACTGGACTTTGGCTTCGTCTACAAACGCAACTCCGGCGCGAAGATCAAGGGCGCATTCGGGACAATCGAAGAGATGCTCTTCAAAGGCTTCTCGCGCATCGGATGCCAGCTCATTCAAGAGATACCGTTCGGCAACCATCTGTTGCAATGCTTCATCGTGGTTCATTTTTTCAATCCTCAATGCGGTCCAACAGTAGATAGTGCAGGCAGCCGGTCAAACGTATCAATTTTCAATCAATTAGCGCCCAGTGGCGATTGATTTCCGATTTGTTTTACGAATTCCGTCTTGAATTCCTGCTTGGCGCGATGCAGCAGCACACGTAGATAGTCGCGATCCACCCCAAACTCCCGGCAAACCTCGTCGCGGTCGCGCTCGTCCAGAAAGACGGCATTCAGCAGGGAGCTGTCGCGCGGCGCCAGATCCGTCAAAATGGAGCGGACCTTCTCTTTCATCTGCTGTGCGGCCACCAAATCCAGCGCGCTGGCGGCCTTGTCGGGCAGATCGACACGGCCCTCCGCATCCAGCGACTCGCTCCCGATGGAGGAGCGGTAATGCTCGCTGAGCACATGGTTGCAGACCATATTCACGAAGGCTCCCAGGCGCTCCGGCTGGCGCAGGCCATCCTTGCGCAAAACAGAAAAAACACGCACAAAAGTCTCCTGGCGCACATCCTCGATGGCCTGCGGACATTGCAGGCGTCCGCGTAGCTTGATTTGCAAAAGTTCTGAAAAATAAGCGACAAAATGCGTCTGCGTCTGGGGGTTACCCGCACAGAGATTACCGACGTAACTGGCGTCAAATGAACAGAATTGCAACGAAGACTCCGCCTTGCCGAGTGGAGCCAAGTATAACATCGCTGAGGCCCTGGATGCATGAAAGCCGCGTACTCCGGCAAGGCGCAAGATGCAGCGCTGCCATGGAAGCGCAGGCTTAGCGGGAGCTTCGGAGCAGCCCGCTATCCTGAGGAGCTTGCGCTTCTTCTATGCAACCAGATGGCATCGCCGGCTCCACAATCCGCCGCGGAGCCTCGCCCTGGTTTGGCCATGCGCGATTCTCCGCGGCCGCGGAATGACGCGAAGTGGAGCCGTTCCCTTGCCTGCCGCTCCAGTGGTTTTCTATTCGTTGCGTGGTGGGCCAAAGCATGGGTGACTCTCCTGGGGCGGGAGGCCTTGATCGCTGGGATTCCCCGGCAGATCCGGCATTTGTGGCTACAGACGGAACCTGCTTCAAGAAGCGAGTCCCGTCTGCATCTGGGGGAAGCCTATCGTTCTTTCAGTTTTAGGCCAGCCAGCCTCTTGGCTTGAGTAGATGGCTGGCTGTGAAGAGATCACTATGCGAAGGTCCAAGCTGTTTCCCCACACCACTTGCGCGTAAGGATGGGTGATCGAAGGCGGTGTATCCCAGGAGAGTACCGCCCGCACTTTGATCGTTGTAGCGGCCGAAACCTGTGCCCGCGCGTGCTGAGAAAGATCAACCGGCAAGCTGACGAGCAGATCGACGCCTTCCGCAGGAAGCTCGCCGAAGTCATGCACCGCCACCGACGCGGTCCCCTCATATTGAAAACCAGAACCCCAGTCGACCCAAAAGGCGACGAACTCCTGGCTGCCGGTTGTGGAGGTCCCGCCCGCGTAACCCCGCCCCCGCTTGATCGACAGAATAGCCGTCAACTGGCCGGCGCGCGCATCAAGGCCAACACATTTCAACTGCTCGAAGGTGGTATCGCTATTGGTTCTCAGCCAGGCTCCGGTCACGCTGGACAGATCAACATCCTCTATATCGGTAAACCACTTTGCCGGGTCCAGCGCAATCGACGAAGAATGGAGTGCGGTAATCAGCGCGGGGGCCAGGTAACGATGGGGAGGGACCGTCGTTCCCGCGTAGAGAGCGTGCAACTCGGCGGGTGAAAGCGGATGTGGAGCCTGCATGAGTGAATCAGCGGTCACTGCCGCTCCGGCCACGCTAGCCGGCTTTCTCCACGAAAATTCGCCACGGCCCCGCAAGCAATTCTGCGCAATGCTGAACTCCCAGGCGCTCGTGCCTCTGCCGTATTGAATCGCCATCCCGCCCCCCGAGAAACGAATCAGCCTCACCCAACAAGGGATAGTGCGATTCCGTGAGAGATCGTTTCAGCCGTTTTTGGAAAAATCCCAAGGCCCGTCTCCTATGGGAATCTCCGGCAGATGCGCGGCAACCCTGCTCGCCAAGGCTGGCCGGGCCTTCAGTAGGCAGGTTTCTGCGTTCCCCTGCCGAAAATATGCTCCCGGTTTCCAGGCTTGGCAGCACTCCACTTCTGTTAAAGTTGTGGTAGCCACAAAGCGCAAAATACACTTGCAAGAGAACTTTGCGCAAATCATCCGGAAATTGAAGACCACCCTTATGCCTCATGATTTACCCAAAGCGTACGACCCCGCCGGCCTGGAGGATCACTGGGCCGAAACCTGGGTGCGCGAAAAGCTCTTTGCGCAGCCGACGCCTGTCGTAACGCCCACGAACGCCGAAATCCAACACCGGGACGGCCAGTCCGGCGACCGGACCCCCTTTACCATCCTGCTGCCGCCGCCCAACGTCACGGGCCGTCTGCACATGGGCCATATGCTCAACCAGACCGAGATGGACATTCTCTCTCGCTGGCGCCGCATGAGCGGCCGCAAGGCGCTGTGGCTTCCGGGAACCGACCACGCCGGCATCGCCACGCAGATGATGGTTGAGCGCCAACTCACCGCCGAAGGGACGAGCCGCCAGCAACTAGGCCGCGAGGCATTTGTCGAGCGCGTTTGGGAGTGGAAGCGCCACTACGGCGGCGCGATTCTCGACCAGATGAAGCGCCTGGGCGCGTCGGTGGATTGGGATCGCGAATACTTCACGATGGACGAGCACTTATCGGTTGCGGTGCGCGAGGCCTTCGTCCGCCTGCATGAGCAAAATCTAATTTATCGCGGCGCCTATATTGTGAACTGGTGCCCACGCTGTCAAACCGCGATAAGTGACTTGGAAGTGTTCCACGAGGAACAAAAAGGTCACTTATGGGAGAT
>CAYVGW010000244.1:0-5343 GCA_964450895.1 uncultured Occallatibacter sp.
AAAGCCTGAAAAAGAGCCTTGACAAAGCCGACGCTGTCATACACGGCGCTACAGTGTTATGGAATGCTGTTTTATGGAATGCTGTTTTATGGAATGCTGTTTTATGGAATGCCGAGGAGCTTGT
The DNA here is from genome assembly GCA_964450895.1 of uncultured Occallatibacter sp. GTDB lineage: Bacteria > Acidobacteriota > Terriglobia > Terriglobales > Acidobacteriaceae > Telmatobacter. The sequence goes on from CAYVGW010000244.1 coordinate 125, forward strand.
GCGTCTGCAAGCTGAGCCGCCACTGCGGATGCTCCAAGCAATAGCGCAGGGCCTGTTCAGTGTTGGCGGCGCGGTTGGGTCCGTCCATGGGCTGCAGGAAGAAGTGGCGGAAGCTGAGCAGTTCGAAGCCGGCGGGGTCCGAGCCAGTCTGCGGATAGACCAGCTTCAGTTCGTCGCCGCTGCGCTGGAGCAGTTCGGAGCCGAGTTTGGGACTGACGCAGAGCCAGTCCACGCCGTCCGGCGCGGCGACGGTTCCGTTGGTTTCGACGGCGATTTCAAAGCGGCGATCGTGCAGCGCGGCGATCAGCGCGGCGTCCAATTGCAGCAGCGGCTCGCCGCCGGTGCAGACGACGTAACGCCGCGCGAGCGGGGAATCCGCTGGCCATACGCGTTCAATAGCCGCCGCCAGTTCTTCGGCGTTCTCGAATCGCCCGCCTCCAGGCCCATCCATGCCAACAAAATCCGTGTCGCAGAAGCGGCAGACGGCGGCGGCGCGGTCGTTCTCGCGGCCCGACCAGAGGTTGCAGCCGGCAAAGCGGCAAAAGACCGCCGCGCGGCCCGTCTGCGCCCCTTCGCCCTGCAGCGTGTAGAAGATTTCCTTGACCGCGTAGCCCATAGGAACAGCTTACAGCTTTCAGCTTTCAGCTATCAGCTTGGCTGAAGGCTGATGGCTGATGGCTGATAGCTGAAAGCTGCAATCAGTCCGCCACCATGCTCTCTCCGGGCAAAATCGGCCTTGTCCGCGGCAGCACGCCCTGATACGCCAGCCAGCCCATGAAGACCAGCGCAGCCACATACGCCCCCAGCTTCACCCAACTGGTCGCGGGGTTGATGGGCAGCGTCTTCCACAGAATCAGCAGCAGCGTCTGCGCCACGGTGACTGACCAGACCGTGCCGTAAAAGTAGCGGCGCTCGTGGCCTTCGCCGCGTGTGGACGGGCCTACGCGGGGCAGGTTGCCGGTCAGACCAATCAGCAGGATCACCGCGGCCAGAGGCGGGTAGCCATAGCTGTAAATGGACTTCATCTGCCAACCGCCGCCCACCACGGTGATGATCAGCCCCTCCAGATTCAGCGTCGCGTAGGTGAGCGCCGCGGTCCAGGCAAAGCTGTAGCAAACCCGGCGGTAGAGAGGATTGGGGCGATCCTCGTCAAAGCGCAGGATGTACGGCCCCGGCTCGGCTCCCGGCAGTTTGCCGCGCACGGCGGCCACGCCCGTGCCGGCCAGCACCACCGCCAGCCAGAGCGAGTTGCCCAGGCTGAAGCCGTGTGCAAAAAGCGAGAAGGTCAGCGGTCCTGGCGCCAGGAAAAAGACCCAAATCCAGATTGGCCAATGCAACGAGCGATAGATGCGCGTATTGCGGGTACGCAGCTTCCGCTCCTGCGCATACTCCACTTTCCCTTTGTATTCCATATCCACAAGCCTCTCAAAGCGGGCGCGCCGCCGTCAATCGGGCAGCAGAATGCGCACGGACAATTTTATTCCCCGCGCCCGCGCAACTGGAGTACAATCCCTCCTGAGTGAGGAAATGCCCATGGATACTCTGTTGACTCCGGCTTTGATCTTCGTCGCCATCCTTGTCCTGTATGTTCTTAACTGCATCAAGATTCTGCGCGAGTACGAGCGCGGGGTGATCTTCACCCTGGGACGCGTTTCGCCGCAGCCCTACGGCCCCGGCATCATCTTTGTCTTCCGGCCCTTTCAACAGATGGTGCGCATCAGCCTGCGCCAGGATGTGCTGGAGGTTCCGGCGCAGGACGTGATCACCCGCGACAACGTCACCATCAAGGTGAACGCGGTGGTCACGCTCTACGTGGTCAGTCCCAACGACGCGGCCATCAAAGTGGCCAACTACGTTTATCAGACCTCGCAGTTGGCGCAGACCACGCTGCGCACGGTGCTGGGCGAGGTGGAGCTGGACGAGTTGCTCAGCCATCGCGACAAGCTGAATGTGCGCATCCAGTCGATCATGGACCAGCGGACGGAGCCTTTCGGCGTCAAGGTAATTTCGGTCGAAGTCAAGCAGGTGGACCTGCCCGACCAGATGCAGCGCGCCATGGCCAAGCAGGCCGAGGCGGAGCGCGAAAAGCGGTCGAAGATCATTCACGCCACGGGCGAGTTCGATGCCGCGCAGAAGCTGGTGGACGCCGCGCATCTGCTGGCCACCGAACCGATGACCCTGCAACTGCGCTACCTGCAAACCCTCACCGAAATCGGCGTCGAGAAGAACACCACCATCGTCTTCCCGCTGCCCATGGAGCTGATGACCCTGCTCAACAAGATGAACGTGACGATTCCGCCCAAGCTGGAAGCGGAAAAGAAGTAAGCAATGTGCAATGTAGCGCCGGCCTCCTGGCCGGCTGTAACGTGGGCCTCCGGGCCCACGTTCGCTTATTTTTCACAAATAGGAACAACGCTCTTCCGAGAGATTTACGCCGAGAACTCCCGATGCGCGCGGTCAAGAAGGGATCGGTTGGTATAAACCTGAGCGTATCCGAGGCCCAAGCACAAGAGCATCAGGACAAAAACGAATGGGGTTGTCCCCTTCCTGTCCGGGGTATTCCACCAATCGGGCAAGTTCGGACCGACCGCCAACGTCGCAGTTTCGAGAACGAAAAGCCCTATAAGAAAGCCGAAATGACACACAAGCAGGCGCGGAATCTGAGGATGGACAGCGGGACACGTGAACGTGAAAGGGCGGAAGCCTCGAGTCGCGGCGAATGTGAAAAACACCTCGAAAAGGGAATAGGCGATCGCCGATGCTTCCTGTATGCCATAGGGCCTTTTCGTCAGGATGATGAAAAGAGGTATGCTGCCCAGAGTCATACTGAGGAAGATCGTTGACATTAAGGCAAAACGTGGGAGTGAGAATTTCATATTCCGGCAGGGATCGGAGTAGGGCCACAGTTGCGCTGTAGGTGATTGGGGATCGAAATCGACAACGCTGCTGGCGAGGATGATCTGACGCTTTTCACCGTCATTCAGATGGGAATGATTCGGAGAGATGACCTCATAAACAACTTCGCCGCTCTCCTCATCGAAGTTGATGATCTGCGCGGTGATCTTCTCGCCATTGTCGAGCGTGAGGACGCCGGTATAGCTCTCTTCAGTTTTGTCCAACCATTGTGGAAATTCAGCGTCTGGCATCTTGTCAAGCAGTATAGCAAGCAGGAAGAGAAAACCGCCACGCAAGAGTACGGAAAAGCAGGGCAATCGAATTTGAAATCATCAGGAGGGAGCAGGGGCATTGATGCCCCTAAATTAACGTCTGAAACGACAGGGCTTTAGCCCCGGGCCTAAAGGCCGGCCTGCCCTGGCCTCTCTTCAGGGGCATAAATGCCCCTGCTCCCTCCGAAAAGCCGCCTGCATGAGTATCACGACAAATATGAGCAGTTTGGCGATGTTCAAATGCGATTGCCCTAACTGAAAAGCCTTCTTCATTGACCGATGGGGCGCAGAGCTTGCCCGCAACAAGCGACAATAGAAGAGATGAAGACTCTGCGATTGTCGGTCGATCCGACGCAACTTAATACGGCGGAAGCTCAGGAGGCCTTGGAGCAGGCGGCGGCGATTTTGCGCGCGGGCGGCCTGGTGGCGCTGCCGACCGAGACGGTCTACGGCCTGGGTGCGAATGCGCTGGACGCCGCCGCGGTGGAGCGCATCTTTGCCGCCAAGCAGCGGCCGTCGTGGGATCCGGTCATCGTGCATATCGCCGATGAAGCGATGCTGGACGGCCTGGTGGAGCGGGTTCCGGAGGCGGCGCGCAGGCTGATGAAGGCGTACTGGCCTGGACCGCTGACGTTGCTGCTGCCGCGCTCGGCTGCCGTGCCGGATGCGGTCACGGCTGGCCGGCCTCTGGTCGGCGTGCGGATGCCTGCGCATCCCGTGGCCCTCGCGCTGATTCGCCGCGCCGGAGTTCCTGTGGCAGCGCCCAGCGCTAATCTCTTCAGCCACATCAGCCCCACCACCGCCGCGCACGTGCTGGCCGATCTGGATGGCCGCATCGATGCTGTGGTCGATGCTGGGCCGACCGAGCATGGCGTCGAGTCCACCGTCCTCGATCCCTGCCAGACGCCAATGATGATCTATCGACCTGGAGCGGTGACGCGCAGTCAAATTCAAGATGCAGCCGGAGCGGTCGAGCTGTACCGCGAGGACGGCGCGCTGCACGCCAAGCCGCGTGAGGCGCTTCCCTCCCCTGGAGTTGGCCTGCGCCACTACGCGCCCCGTGCGCGGCTGGTGCTGCTGGAAGGTGCGCTGAATGAATTGGAAGCGCGGCTGGCTGGGCTGGTGTTGGACCTTCCCGAAGAGCAAGTCGGCGTGATGCTGCCCGCTGGGGTGGTTGCGCCGGAGGGGGCCGAGGCGGCCTTTGCCTGGGGACGCTGGGCGGTGCCAGAGGAGCTGGCGCAACGGCTCTACGCCGGATTGCGCGCCCTGGACGACGCTGGCTGCACGGTGATTCTCTGCCCGGTGCCGCCCGCCGAGGGCATCGGCGCGGCGATCCGAGACAGGCTGCTAAAAGCAGGGGTAAGGCAGGGTAATCGCATTTGAACTTCGCCAAACACCCATCATTCTCGCGATACTCATGCGGGCGGCTTTTCGGAGGGAGCAGGGGCATTTATGCCCCTGAAGCGAGGCTTGGGCAGTCTGGCCTTTAGGCCCGGGGCTAAAGCCCTGTCGTTTCAGAGATGAATTCAGGGGCATAAATGCCCCTGCTCCCTCCGGATGATTTCAAATGCGATTGCCCTGAGGGGTAAGGGACTGAGAGACGATGGATTCCTGCGAGGTGTACACTACCGTCAACACTCAAATTCATAGGAAATTGTCTTGAATTCCCATCCGATACCGTTGGAAACCAGCGCGTCTAACTGCCATCCGGCGAGCGTGCCGGATTATCTTCCGCTGGAAGAACTGCGCACGCTCGAGTTACAACGCTTGCAAGCCGTGGTCGCGCGCTCTTGGGAACACGTCAACCTCTTCCGTGCGCGCATGGATGAGCTGGGCCTTGTCCCCGGCGATATTCGCTCGCTGGACGACATCGCCAAGCTGCCTTTTACGGTAAAAAGCGACCTGCGCGACACCTACCCCTTCGGCCTCTTCGCCAGCCCGATGAAAGACGTCGTCCGCCTGCACGCCTCCAGCGGGACCACCGGCAAGCCCATCGTCGTGGCCTACACGCAGGAAGACATTGACGTGTGGACCTCGGTGATGGTGCGCTGC
>CAYVGW010000245.1:0-5300 GCA_964450895.1 uncultured Occallatibacter sp.
CGGTCAGCTTCGTCGGCGTCGGCTCCTGTTCGCTGACCCCCAGCGCCACGGCGGGCACTGACTACGCCAGCGCATCCGGCACAGCGCAGAGCTTTACCGTCGGCCAAGCGACGCCCACGCTGAGCATCACCAGCACCGCGCCCTCGACGCCGGTCTACAACGGCAGCTACGCGCTCACGCTCTCCTACAACGGCGACGGAACGCCCTCGGTCAGCGGCACATCGGGCGTCTGCGCGGTCACCAAGAACTCGAGCACCAGCTACACGGTCAGCTTCGTCGGCGTCGGCTCCTGTTCGCTGACCCCCAGCGCCACGGCGGGAACTGACTACGCCAGCGCATCCGGCACGGCGCAGAGCTTCACGGTAGTCGCAGCCACGCTCAACCTCAACGCCGCCGCCCTCGCATTTGAGAGCGAGCCCGTTGGCGTGACCAGCCCCGCGCAGACGCTGATCGTCACCAACGGCAACGGTTTCGCCCTCAGCAACACCAGCTTTGTTGCCAGCGGCGACTTCAGCGCCACCAGCAATTGCCCGGTCCTTGCCGCCTACGCCAGTTGCAGCGTCAACGTCACCTTCACGCCCAGCGCCACCGGCGCGCGCAGCGGCACGCTGACCCTGGGCGACGCGCAGACCAATAACGCCCAGACGGTTTCGTTGACCGGCATCGGCACGGAAGCCAGCATTCAGATCACGCCTGTCTCGCTCAACTTCGGCAGTCAGATTGTTGAAACAACCAGCGCCGGCCAGACCATCACCATTCAAAATACCGGCAGCGCCAACCTGGCGATCTCCAACGTGGACACCAGCGGAGACTTCGCTACCACCGGCGACTGCGCCAATGTTCCGGCGGGCAGCAGTTGCAGCCTCACGGCAACCTTCACTCCGACGGCCACCGGCGCGCGCACGGGCGTCCTCACGCTGACTGACAACTCCGGCGGCGGCAGCCAGAACCAGATCATCAACCTCTCCGGCATCGGAACGCAGGCCGGCGCCACGCTGACGCCCAGCGTGCAAACCTTCCCCGCCACGCTGATTGGCGCAACCAGCTTTGCGTTGAACGTCACGCTCGCCAATACCGGTTCGGCTTCGCTGACAGGCATCGGCGTGTCGATTCTGGGCGACTTCACCCAGACCAATACCTGTTCGGCGACGCTGGCTCCAGCCGCCACCTGCACCGTCAGCCTCGTCTATGCGCCGACCATCCCCGGCGCGGAGTCCGGCACACTCACCGTCACCGACAACCTGGGCACGCAGACAGTTGCGCTGGCCGGCACAGGCCTGACGCCGGGAGCCTCGCTGAGCGCCGCGCAACTGATCTTCGGCGGACAAATGGTGAACACCTCTTCGCTGGCGCAAACCGTGATCTTCACCAACTCGGGAACAGGCCCGGTCACCATCCAGTCCGTGACCCCGGCCAGCAACTTCACCGACACCACCAACTGCTCCGGATCGATTGCCGCCGGCGCCAGTTGCAGCATCAACGTCATCTTCACCCCCGCCAGCACCGGCCCGCTCAGCGGCACGGTCACCGTCAGCGACAGCGCGGGCACGCAGTCCTTTACCGCGCAGGGACAGGGCATCAGCCCAGGGATCTCCGTCGCGCCATCCTTTGCCCTCTTTGGCGCGCAAGTAGTGGGTTCCACCAGCCTGGCGCAAACCGTTACGGCCACCAATACCGGCACGGCGCCGCTGACGCTCAATCCCATCACCGTCTCCAGCAACTTCATCGAATCCGATCAGTGCCCGGCGGTTCTGGCCGTGGGCGCCTCGTGCCTGATCAGCGTCAGCTTCGCTCCGGCGTCGACCGGCGCCGTCTCCGGCGCGCTGCTGATCAGCGATGCAAGCGGAGTGGTGGACACGCTGGTCGCCGTCAGCGGCCAGGGAACGCTACCCGGCATCGCTGTCTCGCCCGCGACGCTTTCCTTCGGCAGCCTCGCGGTGGGAACAACCAGTCAGGCGCAAACCGTCACCGTCGCCAATACCGGGAGCGCGCCGCTCACCATCGGCGCGGTCAGCGGCACGGGCGACTTTGCCGAAACCGATACCTGCGCCGCGCAAACCATCCCAGCCGGCAGTTACTGCGTCCTCAACGTCACCATGACGCCCACCACCCTCGGCACGCGCACCGGCTTCATCCAATTCAGCGACAACGCAGACGGGATGCATCAGATCGCGCTCAGCGGCATGGGCCAGCAGGCCGGAATCAGCGTTTTCCCCACCAGCCTGGCCTTTGGCAGCCAGCCTTTCGTCTCCTCCGCGCAGGTTGCGCTCACCGCCGGCACGGCGCTCAGCGTGACGCTCACCAACACCGGCAATCTCCCCCTGCAACTGGGCGGCATTGCCACGCAAGGGGATTTCACCGAGAGCGATCATTGCGGCGCTTCCATCGCCGCCAACTCGTTCTGTACGCTTACGGTCAGCTTTGTACCCACCGCGCTCGGACATCGCACCGGCACGCTTACCATCACCGACAACGCCGGCAGCGGAACGCAGTTGGTTTCGCTCCAGGGCGACGGCAGCCCGGCCGGATTGACCCTGATTCCGCCCGTATTGAACTTCGGCGTGCAAACCGTGGGCGTCACCTCGCAGCCGCAAACGGCCACTCTGACCAACAACACCGGCGCGGCTATCACCAATCTGCTCATCTCCGCCAGCGGCGAATACAACGAGAGCGACAACTGCGGCGCTTCGCTGGCTAATCTGACCAGTTGCACCCTCGACATCACGGTCACGCCCGTGACCACTGGAGCCATCACGGGAACCATCACCGTTACCGGCGCCCTTGCCGCAGTTGTAAGCAACAGCGCTGCCTTGTCCCCGCACCCTTACGCCGCGGGCAGCGGCTCCTCGAGCTTCAACCTGGGCGTGGTCGCTCTGTCGGCTTCGGCCATCCCGCCAGGGATCGGCCTCTCGGCGCCTTCGTTGAGCTTTGCACTTACTTCGGTGGGCACGCCCAGCACCGGCCAGACGATTACCCTGAAAAACACCGGAACCGAGTTGCCGTTGACCGGCTTGACCCTCAGCGAAACCGATGCCGCGGACTTCCCCTTCTCCACCAACTGCCCGGCCACGCTGGCCGCGCAGGCCACCTGCACCATCACCGTCAACTTCCAGCCCACGCAGCTTGGCTTGCGCTCCGGCCAGTTGATTATCACCGCCGATGGCGGCATCTCGGCCTCCCTGCCAGAGAGCGGCACGGCAAGCCAGGCTGCCTCCACCGTCAGCGTGCTCTCCAACAATAATCCGGTGCTGTTGCTCAGCACGGTCACCTTTACGGCCACCGTCACCTCCGCGGGTGGAACGCCGGCCGGAACCGTGAACTTCCTGGACGGCGCCACCCTGCTCGGCGCCGGCACGCTCTCGGGCGGAACAGCCTCGCTGCAGACCGCCTCCCTCGCGGCCGGAACCCACTCCATTACCGCCGTCTACAGCGGCGACACGAACATTGCCGGCGCCTCCAGCGCAGCACTTTCCCAGGTGATCATCGACTTCACGGCGATAGCCGCCACCAGCGGGGGAAGCACCGCTCAGACGGTCGAGCCGGGGGGCTCGGCCACCTACCTCGTCTCCATTACGCCCACCGCCGGAACCATCTTCCCCTCCACTGCCGTGCTGACCGTGACCGGCCTGCCCGCCGGAGCCACCGCAACCCTCAACACCACGCCGTGGACGCAACTGACCAGCACCTCCTGGCAACTGCCGGCCTACACCACTTTGAATGAGGTTTCGCTCACTTTCCAGGTTCCTGGACAGACGGCGCGGAACCGCCCGCCCGCTTCGCCCGCCCGCAAACTGCCCCCTGTTCTGTGGGGAATTCTCCTGCTCCCGCTTGCCCATCGGTTGCGCCGTGCGGGCAAGCGCATAAGACGCGCGGCCTTGCTGTTGCTGCTCTGCGCCGCGCCTCTCACGACAGGGTTGAACGGATGCGTCTCCGGCAATGGTTTCTTTGCCCAACCGCAAACCACTTACACCGTCACCATCACCGTCACCACGGGATCGCTGTCGCGCTCCGCTAACGTAACTCTAACCGTGCAGTAACAAGGAGAACTTGAGATGCGTATTTCGACTCGCGGAAAGGCGCTCCTTGTTGGAGCATCGATGATCTTCTCACTCTGCGCCTCGGCGCAGGTCGTTTGCACAACCTGCCAAGCGCCGCAGTCTGCGCTCGAAGTGGCCTTCGTCTACAACACGGCGCAGGCTAACATCGTGCCCGGTGATCGCTTCTGGATGCAAGGCGGCAGTGTGCAGATGCACGCGCCGTTCTGGCGCGGCTGGGGCGCGGTGGCGGATGTCTCGGGTTTGCACACCGTCAACATGCGCAGCACGGGCGTCGGACTGGATTTGATTTCGGAACTTTTCGGGCCGCGCTACACATGGTCGCCCGCGCGCCGGCGCTATGCTTTCTTTGGCCAATTTCTGATCGGAGAGGCCAACGGAATGAACAGCTTCTTTCCCGCTGCTACCGGCGCCACCAGCAACGCCAAAAGTCTGGCCCTGCAACCAGGCGGCGGCATGAATATCGTGCTGTCGCGTCATCTAGCCGTGCGCGCCTTCGAGGCCAACTGGCTGCGCACACAAATGCCTAACGCCACCACCAACGTGCAGAACAGCCTCCATTTGGGCGCGGGGCTTGTCCTCCGTTTTTGAGCTATCGTTTTTGAGCTATTGCGCGCTGGAAGGAAAAATCTAAGCTAAGTCCTTTGTTTTCTATTGGGGCGGCTAGTGGGGATCGAACCCACGACATCCTGTGCCACAGACAGGCGTTCTGCCCCTGAACTATAGCCGCCATGTTTTCAAATTATAGCATCAAATCAGAAGTCTTGACTGCAATCCAGGCGTATCCGCACGGGCAATTGCATTTGAACTTCGCCTAACGCTCATCTTTGTCGCGATACTCATGCAGGCGGCTTATCGGAGGGAGCAGGGGCATTTATGCCCCTGAAGCGAGGCTTGGGCAGTCTGGCCTTTAGGCCCGGGGCTGAAGCCATGTGGTTTCAGGCGTAAATTCAGGGGAATAAATGCCCCTGCTCCCTCCAAATGATTTCAAATGCGATTTCCCTGGGCGTATCCGATTGCGCTGTTTGCGGGACCACCGCATAATCACCGCGTTTTTTCATTCCGAGGAGCAAGTGAGTCGTACGGCCCTGAGCTTTGCCAACTCCGAACTATGGCACAGCTTCCGAATGGGTGCAGAGCCGTCGACTTCGCTACCATAGCGATCCAAACCGCGCTACAATCAAGAAAGAGTCGGGGCGTAGCGCAGCCTGGTAGCGCATCTGCTTTGGGAGCAGAGGGCCGGGG
>CAYVGW010000246.1:0-5292 GCA_964450895.1 uncultured Occallatibacter sp.
GTATATTCAGGGGCATAAATGCCCCTGCTCCCTCCAAATGATTTCAAATGCGATTCCCCTGTAACCCTCCGCGCTCATCCCAGCAGCGCGGAGACCGTGGGCATCCATTCGCTGATGGGAATTCCCTGCGGGCACAGCTCTTCGCAGAGGCCGCATTGGACGCATGCCCCCGCGCGCTGCTCCTCTTTGAGAAAAACACCGTAGCGGAAGCGCGCCGCGTTCAGATCGTCGAACAAGTGGGCGTAGTTATAAAACTCGAAGTTCGCCGGAATAGAAACGCCGTTGGGGCAGGGCATGCAGTAGCCGCACTTGCTGCACGGAATCACCGTGCGCTGGCGGTAGATTTCTCTCACTGCGGCAATCAGCGCATGATCCGCGGGAGTTAAACTCCCGGCGCGCGATTGATCGGCCACGATCAGATTCTCCTCCAACTGCTCCATGGTCGTCATGCCGCTCAGCACGACCGAGACTTCCGGCTGATTCCACAGCCATTCCAGCGCCCAGCCGGCCGGCGAGCGATGCGCGGGAGAGCTCTCCATCGCGGCGCGAATATCTTTCGGCGGATCGGCCAGGCGTCCGCCCATCAGCGGCTCCATGACGACGACGGCCAGGCCTTTCTCCGCGGCCAGCTTCAATCCGCGCTCGCCGGCCTGGTTTTCCGTGTCCATGTAGTTATATTGAATCTGGCAGAAGCTCCATAACTCGGAGCCGTTGACGATCTCCGCGAAGGCCTGGTACTCATCGTGAAAGGAGAAGCCCAGGTGACGGATGCGCCCGTCGGCCAGCGCGCGCTCGGCCTGCTCCAGCAGCTTGTGCTTCAGAACAATCTCGTTCCAGCGCTCATGGCTCAGTGCGTGCAGCAGATAGAAGTCGATATAACTTGTTTGCAGCTTGACTAACTGCTCATTCAGCAGCCGGTCAAAGTCCGCCGGACTCTCGACCAGCCAGACGGGCAGCTTGGTGGCCAGACGCACCCGCTCGCGATAGCCGTCGCGGAGCGCCTTGCCGACGACGATTTCGCTTTGGCCGCCATGATAGGGGTAGGCGGTGTCCAGATAATTCACGCCGCTGTCAATGGCGCGGCGCACCATGCGAATGGCCTCGGCCTCGTGGATGTTAGGGCTGAGGCGCTCGCCATCGGTGGTGGGAAAGCGCATGCAGCCGAAGCCCAGCGCCGAGGCCTTCCAATCCAGCTTGCCAAAGTTGCGGTATTGCATCGGATTCTCCCCTTTTTCTGCCGCCAAGTGGATTTTACTCCCGCTTGTGCCTCCGCCGTGCGCCGGATTCGCCCGCCCGTTTACAATCGCAGCAAACGGTATGGAAAGAGCAAGGATGACAACCACGACGATCGAACAGAGCGCCGCGCAACTCAACGGACACCAGGGCTTCTCCATCATCTCCAACGAAAAGCTGCTTCAGCTTTACATTTCCATGGTGAAGGGCCGCTTGCTGGCAGAACGGCTGCGAATGCTGGGCGGCCAAGAGAAGCTCGATGCGGCTGCGGGCTATGAGGCGGCCGCGGTGGGCGTGCTGGCCGGCCTGCTGCCGGAGGATGCTGTTGCCGCTGCCCCGGACAACCGCCTCGTCCGCTTCTTCCAAAGCGAGTTTCAAGGCAAGCCGCTGGAGCAACTCCTGACCCGCGAAGCCGAGCAGGATTTCGCCTGCCAGCTCAAACTAGCCCTCCATGCGGCTCAGGCCAGCAAGCGCGCCAAAAAGGGCAAGATCGCGGTGGTCTTCCCGGACGGCGATTCCGGCTTCTCCGAGAAGGATCTCCAGCAAGCCAGCGCCAAGCGGCTGCCGGTCCTCTTTGTCCGCCGGAGCAGCGTCCTCGGCGAGGCCTTCGGCGTGCCGGACCATGGCGTTCCTGTCATTCCGGTGGACGGAGCGGACGTGGTGGCCGTCTATCGCGTGGCCACCGAGTCGATCACCCACGCCCGCAAGGGCAACGGCCCCACGCTGATTGAGTGCGTCTTTGACCTCTCGGAGGCCCTCGACCCGATTCAAAAGATGGAAGCCTACCTCACCCGCAAGGGCCTCTTCCGCGAGCCGTGGAAGCTGGAGGCAATGGCCCGCTTTATGCCGTTGTTGGATGCGGCCATTCAAGCGGTTCAGGCGTAGCCATTCCATTTCTGCAACAATGGCTGCAAGGAACCGACGCGGAACTGAAATCGCGGAGTATCCCTCCCGTTGGAGGCCCGAACGGTTTAGCCTTGAGGTAAGCATGAGCTTGACCGGTGAAGACGCACGGAAGATTGCCCATGCCATTGCATTCGGCCATGCTTATTGGAAGCACGTTGCGGATGCAAATGAGTTTGGCGAACGGATGACTCAAAGCAGCTTCGAGCAGCTTGTTGTGCAAACGATTCTTGATGCGGAGAAATTCAAGCAGCTTCGACGGAATCGAACCGCATTTTGGAATGCAGCCGAGGGGCTTTTGGTGATCTATAACCCAATTGATCCCGATTTGGGCACTGCGTACTGGCCATCAGAGGGGCGAAATGAATTTGAGAACCTGTTCTAGTCCGGAGGCAGTCAAGAAGGCGGGGCCGTTCCCTGCTCCGTCTGAGGCTGTGACCTTTCCGCTTGCCGGCTCACAGGCGCTGCTCATTCATCAGACGTTGAATGAACTCCTGCACGGGATGCGGGGCGTCCAGGTTTATTCCCAGGTGGGCCTGAGCAAACCGGAGTTGAAAGAGATCTTCAATTCGTTGAATGCCTGGATTCGAGCGCAGGCGACGGATGCGAACGGCCTGCCTGTAGCGGCCTTGGACTGCCCGTTTTCGCTTCCTCAAATTCGCGCCCTGCGCAATGCGGTCGAAGTGGTGATGCTCGGCCTTGGCCAGGAAGAGTTCTCAACCCGGACAGGATTCTCTCTGAGCGAGGCCGCGTTGTTGCTGGACCGCTTCAACAGAGCGCTGCTCGATCCATTGCACATTGACCGGCCGGCAGAGGCAGTTGCCTAGCTGTTGGGGTTGCAACGGCCATTCCTGATCTGGTTTTGTGCTTGGTTTTTTGCATCCAACTCACATAAGCCGGTGATAGAGTGAGGAATATGAGATTGAGCAAGCTGAAGTCCATGGCCGCTTTTCTTCCCCGCGCAGCATGGCTGGCGGCGCTTTCCCTGATGATGGCCAGCCCTTTCGCGGCGCAGCAGACAGCCACGCCCTGCGCGCCCTCCATGCTCGGTTCGCCGTATATCCCGGTGGATAGCTGGGTCTATCCGGCGGTGCTGCGGCTCTATTCGCTGGGCTATGTGGATACGGTCTACCTCGGCATGCGCCCGTGGACCCGCGCCAGCGTGAGCCACATGATGGAGCAGGCCGGGGCGCGCATCGAGGATGCGGAGGCCAGCGCGGCCAGCGACGAGGCGCAGGGCATCTACAACGCGCTGCTGCACGAGTTGCGCAACGATACGCAGGGGCCGTGCCTGGCGCTCAAGGGCAGCTCGCGCGTGGAGTCGGTGTACACGGTGGGCCGGGGGATCAGCGGCACTCCGTTGCGCGACAGCTATCATCTTGGTTCGACGATTATCAATGATTATGGCCGCCCCTACGAGAGCGGCTTCAATAACTACACCGGCGCCAGCGGCTATGCCTCGGCGGGGCGCTTTGTGCTCTATGCGCGCGCCGAGATGGACGCCGCGCCCTCGGCCGGCGGCTACTCCCTGGCGCTGGCCCAGGCGCTGGCCACGGTGGACGCGACGACGTATACCGACCCCACGACACAATTGACGAATTATTATCTGCCGCAGGCCACCATCCCCGAGGGGCCGATTGCCGCCACGGCCGATGTGCGGCTGATTGAGGCTTATGCCTCCGTGCACCTTCTCAACCACGAGATTTCCTTTGGCCGGCAGGATAACTGGCTTGGGCCGGGCGTGGGCGGCGGCATGGCCTACTCCAACAACGCGGCGAATATCTACTCCTTCCGCATCAATCGCATCGAGCCATTGCACATTCCCGGGCTGAGCCGGCTCACCGGCCCCTTCCGCTACGATTTTCTGGTGGGCGGGCTGCGCGGCCATAACTACATTCCCAACCCTGCGCATATTGCCGATCCCACGGCGAATCTTGCGAATGTGATCGCTCCCGGCGACCCGTGGGTTCACGTCGAGAAGATCAGCTTCCGCCCCACGGAGAATCTGGAATTCGGCTTTGAGCGCACTGTGATCTGGGCCGGAAAAGGCCACGGCGCCGTCAACGCCGGCAGCTTCCTGCGCAGCTTTTTCAGTCTGACTTCGCCCAGCGGCGCGGATAAAAACGACTCCCGCGATCCCGGCGCGCGCTTCGGCGCCTTCGACTTCAGCTACCGCCTGCCCTTCGTCCGCAAATGGCTCACGCTCTACACCGACTCCGAGGTGCATGACGATGTCTCGCCCGCCGATGCGCCGCGCCGCGCCTCCTACCGGCCCGGCCTCTATCTCTCCCACGTGCCCGGCGTCCCCAAACTGGACCTGCGCGTGGAAGCCGCCTCGACCGATCCATCCAGTTCGGACAGTCCCGCCAAGAAATCCTTCCCCAGCCACTACGGACAATTCATGTACTACGAGGGCATTCAGAAGCAGGGCTATACCAACCAGGGACAGCTCTTTGGCGACTGGATTGGACGCGAGGACAAAGGCGGACAGGCTTGGGTGACCTATCACCTGAGCGGCAATGAATGGATACAGGCGAGCTATCGCAACCAGAAGGCTACAGACTATTTCATTCCCGGCTCAACCACCGTGACCATCGCCGCCGGAACTCCCGGATGCCCCGGCACAAAGGCCTGTCTTGCTCCTGGCGGGACGACGTTGAACGACTTCAACTTCCAGGTGGTCAAGCGCTTCGCCCGGGAGTTCGAGGTCAACGGCAGCTTCACCTGGGAAAAGTGGAAGGCGCCGATCTACACCCAGGTGGGCGGCCAGCAGACGGTGACGGCCACGACCATTCAGCTCACCTGGTTCCCGGAGCGCAAGGTCAGCTTTTAGAGCATCTTTCGCCTGCGCCGTAGGCGCTATGGTTATTAGCCCCGCGTTTCAACGCGGGGTGAGCGAAACCAAAGATACATCCGGAGTCCCGTTAGGGACGGCGCTCATGCCCTGCGCCTTTCTCTCCGGTAGGAGGATTACCGGATCAACCTATAAACGGCAGTTGGGAGCAGCCCTGCTCGCCTCGTTCACTTGCAAATACGATGAACTGCCGCCAACTCGCGAACTCGCGATTTCCGCGAAAGCCTGCCCTGAGCGTAGTCGAAGGGCGGAAGCTGACTCGCTGCTTTTGTTCCACATACGCTTTATCGGATGCCTCGCTC
>CAYVGW010000247.1:0-5291 GCA_964450895.1 uncultured Occallatibacter sp.
ATGATTCGGGCATATCTTACCTGTACTTGCGCAGCACGCCCAGCACGCGGCCCTGGATGGCCACATCGGTGGCTTTGACGTAGATCGGCCCCATCTCAATGTTGGACGGCTGCAAGCGGACCTGAGAACCCTCGGGATAAAAGCGCTTGAGCGTGGTCTCGGAGCCGCGCACCAGGGCTACAACGATCTCTCCCTGGCGGGCCGTGTGGGAGCGCTCCACCAACACATAGTCGCCGCTGATGATGTGCTCGTCGCGCATCGAGTCGCCGCGCACTTCCAGGGCGAAGACATCGCGGTTGCCCACCACATCGTGCAGCGAGATGCTCTCCTCGGTCTCCATCGCCTCGACCGGCATTCCCGCGGCGATCCGCCCGGCCAAAGGCAGACGGTCGCTGGAGCGCGAGCGCGTTCCCGGCGGCAGCACATCAATCGAGCGGCTGCGGTTATGTACGCGGTCCAGCAACCCCTTCTTTTCCAGGTTGGTAATGTGCTTATGCACGGTGGCCAAACTCTTGAGTTCCATGCCGCGCGCAATCTCCTCAAAAGACGGGGAATAACCGTTGCGCGTGGTGAAGGTCTCCAGGAAGTCGAGTATCTCTTTTTGCCTACGGGTGACAGCCATGCACGCATTATAGCGAATAAACGGCGAACTGCAACAACTTTTTTTAAGCCTCTTGCAAAATTGTCTTCACGGGGTTGCCGATCATTATCTTCCAAAGGCGCATCCTCAATCCAGGTGAAATGAAAAGAGCGCTGCCATGTTTACTTATTTGCAAACAAAAAAATCGTTAAATTATTTACCGATAAGTTACTCTCCCCCCCCCTCTCTGCCTGATCCAGCCCCATTTTTGCCGCTCTTGTTTAATTAACATCCATGATAACAACAACATGCATCTAATTGCAGTTAATTATCTAGTAACTGAAAACCACCGGTTTTCTCGCATTTTGTGTCCAAAACTACTCAATTATTCCCGAAAAACAGCATATTTCCCCCTCCAAAGTGCCCCGATTTGACAGAAAAAGTGCCCATCCAAAAAGTGAATCGCGTACGCCTTATCTTCGCCTATCCGCGGCGTCAATCCTGGCTGCTGAAGGTTCGGCTACACATTTGAAGTCCCGCGGGGACGGCGCGAAATCCTTCAAAGAATCTTGTTCCTATGAAATCAACAACCTGAAGTCTTAGCAGAAATGCATTAAAGGAAACCCGCGCGCAACCGATAACCGCAAAAGGGTGCCTACGCGCCGCAATCCTGTGCGCGGCCAACCTCGCGCGAGGCAAGATGATCTCCATCAAAGAATACCTTGAACAGACGAAAACAGAGCCTGTTGAGTTGCCGCCAACAGCGTCCTATGTGCCAATTCTGCAAGAGCAGGGGGAGATTTTACCGGTGACTTTGGCGGCCTATCGTTCTGCATTGGCCGAGATGGGCAACTGCGGACAGGATGCCTGTCCCGCTCTGGGTGAGGAGCTGAAGCAAGGGCTGGGAAAGCTGGAAGCGGGACTCTGCGCGGAGGTCACGGGCGAACGGGTCGAGCATACCGAGACGGGTGTGCGCGAGCATCTGCGCGGATGGGGCCGGCGCGCGGCCCAGCACTATCGCCAGAAGACCAATGAAGTGAAGGAGATCCTGCTGGTGATGGCGCGGACGGCAGAGTCCGTGGGCGAGCGGGACCAGCGTTGCGCGCAGCAGTTGAATGCCGTGACGGTGCGCCTGAAGGGCATCGCCAACCTGGAGGATCTGACCGAGATTCGGGAGTCAATCAAGAAAAGCGCCTCGGATCTGAAGATTTCGATAGACCGCATGAGCGCGGAAGGGAAGGCGGCAATCGATCAGCTTCGCTCCGAAGTCACGCACTATCAGGCGCGGCTGGAAGAGGCGGAGACGATGGCCTCGCGCGATGCGCTGACCGGGGTCCGCAGCCGCCCTTGGGTGGAAGGCCAGATCGAACAGGCGATGCTGAAGCCGGCGCCCTTCTGCGTCGCCATTCTGGACATTGACAAATTCAAACAGGTGAATGATGAGCATGGCCATCTGATCGGCGATGAGTTGCTGAAGCAGTTCGCCGCCAAGATGCGCTCGGTCTGCCGGGTGACGGACGCCATCGGCCGCTGGGGCGGCGATGAATTCGTCCTTCTACTGCACTGCCGTCTGCAAGAGGCCCGTGCGCAGATCGACCGCATACGCGAGTGGGTCTGCGTCAAGTACACGCTGGAGGGCAACAATGCTCCCGTCAAGCTGCGCCTGCAAGCCTCCATCGGCCTGGCGGAGCGGCAGCCAGGCGAGACGATGAAGGAATTGATTGACCGTGCTGATGCCGAGATGTACCGCGAGAAGGCTGCCGCGCGCGGCGGCAAGAACAACCCCACCGGGTGAATGGATGGATTCGCGGGAATCCTTCTTGTGCCTGATTCTATGAACGCTAAAGGATTCATGAAGTTGCCATCCTGATTCTGAAACGCTTCAAAAAATTGATCGAATTGATCCTGTCTGGTAGGCGTTTCTTTGTATCTCGTCATTTTGGGAACTTGGCGCGGACCTGTGCCGTTCCTGGAATGGCTTTCTCTTCTTTCTTCACATCCCCTATTGAGTTCCTTTCTCTAACGCGGGAAGGTTAGAAGGTGCCGACCGTTAGCGCGCGCTAAGCCGGGCGGAGGGAATGCGGAGCCGAGGGGCGTTGCGGGTTGAGGACGCTGCTCACAGGGAGAAAGGCTGCCATGAGGTTATTGATTGCCGAAGACGACAAGGCGCTGGGACTATTTTTGAGTCGCGGTTTGGAGGCTGACGGACATCGCGTCCGGCTGGCCAGTGATGGGGCGGCCGCGGTGGAGGCATTTCGCCAGGAGTTGCCCGACCTGACCATTCTCGACCTGAATATGCCCATCAAAGACGGCGAGCAGGTGCTGGATGAGGTGCGGGCGATGGATTCAGATTTGCCGGTGCTGGTGCTGACGGCGCGCCAGGAGGTAGACACGCGGATTCGCTGTCTGGACCGGGGGGCCGACGACCTGATGATCAAGCCCTTCAGTCTGCATGAACTGCGGGCCCGCTGCCGGGCTCTGTTGAGGCGCAAGCGCGAGGCCCGCCTCTTGCTGCGCGCCGGCGACCTGGAATTGGACCGGCTGGAGCACACCGCGCGCCGCGCCGGGCAGTCGATTCTGCTGACCAACAAGGAATTCGCCCTCTTGGAGCACCTGATGCTCAATCGCGGCCAGTGCGTCTCGCGGGTGGAGCTGCTGGATTCGGTCTGGAATCTGGAGCCCGCCCAGACCACCAATATCGTGGACGTGTACGTCAACTACCTGCGCCGCAAGCTGAAAGATCCGCCCCCCGGCGCCTTGATCCGCACGGTGCGCGGGCAGGGCTACATGGTGCCGCCGGAGGCCGATCTGACGCTGGCCGTGATGCCCACGCTCGCCGTGCCGGCGATTCTGCCCACCGTGGCTGCTCCGATCTTTGAAGCGCACTGAGTTTGATTGCAACTTAACCGATCGCCCTTCAGGAGAATCTTCATGGCATCCGTTGTTCCTGTTTCCACTCTTCCTATGGCCACCAGCCGCATCCGCCCGCGCACGGCTCTGGTGGCGAGCGCGGACCGCAGCTTCCGCCAGCGGCTCACCGAGACATTGACCGGCCTGCGCTGGCAGGTGCGGGAGGCCGAGGGCGGCGCGCAAGCCTGGGCAGAGGCGGAGTCCGCGCTGCCAGAGGCCATCATCGTCGACAGTTGGCTGCCCGATCTGGACCTGGCCGAGTTTCTCAAAGATTTCCGCAGTCAATTCCCGGATGTGGATCTGGTTACCGCGGGCGGCTCGATTGCGCAAGAAAGCCCACGCGGTCCCTACCGCCAGGAGTTGCTCTACGCACTGCGCCGCTCGCAAGACAATGATACGGCGATCTGGAATACGGCGCCGGCGCTGAACAAGGCGAATCCTCCGCTGGATCCGGCCTTCGCTCAGGTTTGGGCGGCGGGGGCCTCCACCAACTCGGCGCCTCCGGCCTTTCCGCCGCAGAGCGTGACCGCGGCGGCGATTCATCCGCAATCCGCCCCAACCCGCCTCGCGCCCAATGGGGCCGCACATCCCGCGACTGGAGGGGAGGCTGCCAGCAGTGAGCGGCTGCCGGAGCTGATCGGCCTTGCCCCCTGCATGTTGGAGGTTAGCCGGCGGGTTCGGCTGGTGGCGCCGCGTTCGACGCCGGTGCTGATCGAAGGGCCGACAGGCTCGGGCAAGGAACTGGTGGCAGAGGCGCTTCACAGGCTCTCCACACGCAGCAGAAAACCTTTTGTGGCAATCAATTGCGCGGCAATTCCTGAAGCATTACTTGAAGCCGAGCTTTTCGGCCATACGCGCGGTGCTTTTACCGGCGCGGTGCAAGGGCGCGTGGGGCGGATCGAAGCGGCGGACGGGGGCACGCTCTTTCTGGATGAGATTGGCGAGATGCCGTTGGGACTGCAATCCAAGCTGCTGCGCTTTGTCGAGTGCGGCGAACTGCAGCGGGTGGGCGACAACGAGACCGTCAAGGTGGATGTACGGATTATTGCCGCCACTCACCAGGCGCTGGCGCAGCAGACGCAGTCGGGCAACTTCCGCTCGGATCTCTATTATCGGCTGGCGGTCTTTTTGATTCGCACGCCGTCTTTGGCCGAGCATACCGAGGATCTGCCGCTGCTGGTCAACCATTTTCTGGCACAGATGGGGCGCGAGGCGCCGATCAAGCGGGTTGAGGCGAGCGCGTTGGCCAAGCTGGCCGCGCACGATTGGCCGGGGAATGTTCGTGAGCTGGAGCATGTGCTGGAGCGGGGCGCGATTCTGGCCGGCGAGGAGGCCGTGCTGACGGCGCGGGAGATCGACTTTGGGCTGGCGATGAACTAGTGAATCAGCTCTCAGCCTTCAGTTCCCGGCCAGAGGCTGATAGCTGAAAGCTGAGAGCTGATAGCTTTTGGGAGGGCAAGCCGATGCAGATCGAAACCCAACTCAGTGACCAGATTGGCCGTTATCTGGACCTGGCGACCAGCGCGGCCAAGCTGACGGCGGCGAATATGGCCAATATCGATACCCCCGGCTACCGGGCGATGGGCATGGACTTCGAGGCCGAGATGCGGTCGGCGATGACTCAGGTTGAAGAGGGGAAGGCGGCTCGGCCGGTGAGCCTCAAGGCCGAGGAGGGGCTGATTGCGCGCCCCGACGGCAACAACGTCTCGATGGACCGCGAGGGCCTGAATTTGGCCGAGGCGCAACTGAAATTCAGGATCGGCGTGACCCTGATGCGCAGCGAGAACCAGCGTGTCTTGGA
>CAYVGW010000248.1:0-5273 GCA_964450895.1 uncultured Occallatibacter sp.
ATCCGATCCCGCCGTTAGCGAGCTGGCAGGAATATCGATCTGCGCACTGCCGCCGCTGAGCGCCGTCGCCGTAGAAGCGTAGCCGCCGCCGGTTAGCGTCACCGAGCCGGTGGGTGTCGCACCGCTCCCGCTCACCGCGACCGTCACCGTCAGCGGCTGCGTGGTGGCGATGCTCGATGAGCCCGGCGTGACTGTCACCGTGGGCGTGGTCTTCACAATCGTGTAATTGGCCGTGACGGTGGCATTGGCGTTCAGTGTCACGGAACAGACTGCGCCACCTGTGCCGCTGGTGCTGGTGCATCCCGTCCACGAGGAAAAGCTGTTGCTTCCGACGCTGGCCGGTGCAGTCAGATTCAGGATCGTGCCGGCCGTTTCACTCGCCGTAAAACTCGTAGTGCCCGGAATGATTACATTATTCAGCGGATTGTTATAGTCGATAGTCACGCCGCTGGCCGGATTCGTCGAGTTCACTGTTAGTGTGTACGTCGTCACCGGTACGGCATAGTTGGCCGTGACGGCTGTATTGGCGCTCATCATCACCGTACAGGTTTCGCCGCTGGTACTGGTGCATCCCGTCCACGAGGTAAAGGTATCGCTGCCCGATGCGGCCGGCGCGGTGAGCGTAACGGATGTGCCCGCATCATAGGTACGCGTAAAGCTGGTGCTGCCGTTGGCCGCGCTGTTGTTGTCCGCGGGAGAGACAGTGATCGCCACGCCGCTGGCCGGATTCGTTGAACTCACCGTCAGTGTGTAAGTTTGGGTACTCACCGTACTCCCGCCGCCACCGCAAGCCGTCATCCACAGGCTTACTCCGATTCCGATACAGAACGCCGTCCGCCGCTTCCAATCCGTCATACCGATGCTCCAAAATTCATCTATTTGCAGCCATTGCCCAGCCTGCTTTCCCAGGACAACTCGCACACAAGCGTCCCTTCATCGGCGTGAATCCCCGGCTTTCATTATGATAACGCTACCATCCGGGAACGCAAAGAGAATTCAGAGGCATTGGATGAGTGAAGGCATTCACCCGCATGGCAAGCCGCGGCAAGAGGTTTTGTTCCCGGTGGATAGGCGGGGTTCAGAAGAGTTCCGGAATCGTATGGAAGGCGATGCGCGTGGGCGCGGCCTTGAAGGCGGTCAGCATGGAGGCCGGCGCCAGCGTGCTCATTCCGTACTTATTGTTCAGCGCGTCCATCGCCGCCACCAGGCGCGCCCGGCTCTGCTCCTCCTCCGACCCCTCAAAAAGATTCAGCGAGTGCAGCCGGTCCGGCACCAGGCCATTCAGATGCACGCCGATAAAATAGGGGCGATCATGCTCTGGACCGGTCGGCCGCGAGGCCCACAACTGGCTCAGTGCGGCAATCAACGTCAAATTGTCCTGGCACTCGCTCAGCCGCAGCTCGGCCTTCCAGCCGCGGGTGGGCACGCCGAAATTGCTTACCGGCCTCTTTTCACCACGCGGCCCGGAAAAGCCAATGGCCAGCCCGATGCTCCCGGCCCACAAGCCGCCGGCGCGCAGCCGCATCGCCGCCTTGTGCAAGAGCTTGTGCGCCACCGCCCAGGCCTTCTCCGGCGTGCGCATCTCCGGCCCCAGCACGTGCTGATGGCTCAACGACTTGGGCTGCTCGGCCTCGTCCATCTCGAAGTCCTCGCCCTGCAGCCAGTGCCAAAGCCGCTCGCCCAGTACCGACCCCCACACCTCGCCGGATCGCTGGCCGTCCAGCGCCAGCAGTTCCTCCATCGTGGTGATGCCCTTGGCGTTCAGCCGCTTTTCCATGCGCGGGCCGATCCCCGGCAGGTCGCGTAATTGAAGCTGACGGAGCGCTTCGGGTAAAAGGTCAGGAGGAAGCGCCACCAGGCCGTCGGGCTTCTCCATGTCGCTGGCCACCTTGGCCAGATAGCGGTTGGTTGCAAG
The DNA here is from genome assembly GCA_964450895.1 of uncultured Occallatibacter sp. GTDB lineage: Bacteria > Acidobacteriota > Terriglobia > Terriglobales > Acidobacteriaceae > Telmatobacter. The sequence continues at coordinate 1,916 of CAYVGW010000248.1, forward strand.
ACCGACCGAACTGCGGATCATCGGGCCAACCCGCTCCCGGATGCGCGCCTTTACCTGCCGGCCCAGCGCCATCGCCGCCAGCAGCGGCCTCTCGCGTCCCATCAGGCGGCAAGCCATCTCATCGATGGACAGAACCGCTGTCACCGGCACACAGCTCTCCACAGCCTCAACGATACGGTGGTGGTACGCGACGTAAACCTCATGCCGCGCCTCCACCAGCATGATTCCGGGACACAACCGCTTGGCGTCGGCAACCACGGTTCCGGTCTTCACGCCACGGGCTTTTGCCTCGTAACTGGCTGCAATACATACAGTTGTGTCGGCCATCATAGGCACAACGGCGACCGGGCGGCCACGCAGCTCAGGCCGGGCATCCTGCTCCACCGAGGCAAAATAGGAGTTCATGTCCACAAAAAGCCAATTCAGCAGCGGGCCGTTCTCCGGCGCGAACGGGTCGCGTGGCGGCGGCTCTTCGGGAGCAATGACCGGCGCGCGATTGGAGAGTAAAACCATCTCCTCTCTATATTCGCCTTGTATTCGCTTTTTATCAAGAGAAAAATCGCTGCCCGTCCCATCGCCATTACGCGGGCAATCAAACTGTAGCGCCGGCCTTCGGCCTGCTGTGGCGTAGACCTCCCGGTCCACGCTTGTCTATTTTTGGAACACCACGAAAGACCGCCCATGAATCTCTCGTAGCGCCCAACGGCCTTTACGGTGTATTGTGAAAAAAGAACTGGATGCATAGACTTCGACGCAGTTTTTGCGTCTAATCATTACAGTTGGTGAATATGTTCAGCTTCCTGCATGGATTCGCCGCGATTGAAAACCTGCTTGCCGCTCTGGTGACCATCGGCATTGCGCTGCTGCTCGTCTGTTGCGTGGAGTGTTCAAGCTGCCGGGACCGCAAGGACGACGATATCTTCCGCCACAAGAATGTTTAGAGCTAGAGCATTTTTCCTCTCATTGCAGTTGCGTGGACCGGGAGCTCCCTGCAACTGCCGTCCAGGAGGCCGGCGCTACCGGGGCTTAACGCGATTTTAGATTCTCCTCAAAGTGCGCCAGAATCCGGTTGAACAGATGTGTGCGCACATCCGGTCCGGTGATTGAATGCGTCTTGCGCGGGTAAATCTGCAAGTCATATGGAATCTCCGCCTCAATCAGCTTCTGCGCAAATTGCACCGTGTTCTCCATGTGTACGTTGTCATCCCCGGTTCCGTGCGCCAAGAGCAACCGCCCCTTCAAGTGATCCGCCGAATTCACCACGGAGAAATCCTTGTAGCCCGCGGCAAACTCCGCCGGCTGGCTCATATAGCGCTCGGTGTAAATTGAGTCATAATCGCGCCAATCCGTCACCGGCGCCACGGCTACCCCGGCCTTGAAGCGATCCGAGTGCGTCATCGCATACAGCGTAAACGTCCCGCCCCAACTCCATCCCCACCAGCCCAGCCGCTTCCCGTCCAGTTGCGGATACTGGGCCAGCGCCGCGTCCACCACGGTCAGTTGATCCTCTAGCTGCAGCGGGCCAAAGTTATGATAAGCAGCCTGGGCAAAGGCCCGTCCCCGCCCGCCCATCCCGCGATTATCCGTATGCAGCACCGCAAAGCCATGCTGCGTGAATAACTCGTCAAAAAGAAGCGCGTCGGCCCACTTATTCACAACCGACGGCGACCCGGGCCCTCCATAAGGATTCACAATCAGCGGAACAGAAGCCGCCGCCGCGCCCTCCGGAAGCAACAGCGTGGCATACAAACTCGTCCCGTCGTGCGCCTTCACCGTCAACTGCGCCGGCGCGCGCAGATGATAAGCCTCCAGCGCGCGCGTCGCCCAAATCACGCCGCACTTGCCGGCCTCCGCGCACAAACTGACCGTGGGCGCCTCCATGCGCGACGATTGCTTGTCCACAAACGCCGGGCCAACCGGCGCAAAGCTGCCCGCATGATAGCCCGCGCCGGAAGTTAGCTGCCGCCGTTCGCCGTTAAAACTCACCTGCCAAATCTGCTGATCTTGCCCGCTGCCTTCATTCGAGGCGTAGTCAACCAGCTTGCCCGCCGTATCTACGCGATAGACCTCGCTAACTTCAAAGTCTCCCTTGGTCAGTTGCCGTTCCAGCTTGGCCGTCGTGTGCGCCGTATCGCCTGGATCATAACTATAGAGATATAAGTGCATATGCCCATCGGCCCAGTTGGTCAGTACAATCGCCCCATCGTTGACCGTAACATCGTACTTGTCGTCGAAGAACTTGCCGTCGGTCAGTTGCAGCACCGCACGCGCCTCGCCCGTGGCGGCGTCGGCAAAATAGATGGCGCGATGTTTCTGATCGCGGGTCAGCGTCTCGATCCACAGCGTCTTTGCATCCACCCAGCCGAAACGCGGAAGATAATCCTGCCCCGCGCGAAGCGGCAGAGTTACCCACACGGTCTTGCCGCCCTCCGCGCTGATCACCCCCACGCGCACCGCCGGATTCGCATCCCCCGCCTGCGGATAGCGCTGCTCCTCCACCGTCGCATGTGCCGGAATCCAGTCGGTGATCGGATATTCCGGCACCGCGGTCTCCTGCATCTGCAAATAGGCAATCTGCTTCGAGTCCGGCGACCAAAAATAATTGCTGCGCGCCTCCAGTTCTTCCAGATAAATCCAGTCCACCTCGCCGTTCAGCGTGGCCGCATCCGGCGCTGGCGCCAAGCTCTTCATCGGCCTGCCCGGCTCATCCAGCCGCACCACCGCCAGCCCATGCGCGCGGACAAACGAGACCGACCGGCCATCCGGCGAGAACTTCGGATCGTCGCCCGAAGCCTGACCCGCCTCCCCAACCAACTCACTCGCCCCCTTGTGAAGGTCATAGAGCCACAGCCGTCCATTCGCGTCGAAAAGCAGATGCGCCCCATCCGGCGACCACTGATAGCTGGCCATCCCGTAGCGCGAGCGATGATCCCGATCCGTCTCCGAGTCCTCCCCTCCCGCCATCGCCGCAAACTTCCCGCGATTCACAATCACATACGCTTCGTTCGACCCCGGCTCCATCTCCGTCAGCTCATCGGACGCCATGTACGTCAGGTGCTTCCCATCCGGCGACCAGGCCAGATCATCCGGCGGAGTCCCAATCAGAGGCCCATGCGCGTAAATCGCCTCCACGGTGAGCGGCTTCACTGGCGTCTGTGCAGTCAGCGTGAGTACAGCAGCGAAAAATCCCGCCATCCCGAAAAGCAAACAATGCGTTGCGCGAGTCAAAGAAGATTCCTCCGTGAGCAGGCTTTGCGGCGCGTGCCGCCGAATTACTGCTCATTAGCAGTTTAAACCTAGTGAAATCGCATTTGAAATCATCTGGAGGGAGCAGGGGCATTTATGCCCCTGAATTTAC
>CAYVGW010000249.1:0-5245 GCA_964450895.1 uncultured Occallatibacter sp.
GAATATCCGTGCCGTGGATATTAAACCGCTGGAGCATTGGTACCAGAAGTTCGACGGCGTGGAGAACCTCACGCTGGATCTGAATGACAAAGAGAACTGCGAGACCGCGGCCAAAGGCGCGTGGAAGATCTACAACCTGGCCGCCAATATGGGCGGCATGGGCTTCATCGAGAAGAATAAAGCCCTCTGCATGCTCTCTGTGCTGATCAACACGCACATGCTGATGGCGGCGCGCAAGTACGGCGTCGAGCACTTCTTTTACTCCTCCTCGGCCTGCGTCTACAACGGCGACTTGCAGCACACCTCGGATGACGGCGACCGCTTTGTTCCGCCGGCCCTCAAGGAAGCGGACGCCTATCCCGCGCTGGCCGAAGACGGCTATGGCTGGGAGAAGCTCTTCAGCGAGCGCATGTGCCGCCACTTCCGCGAGGATTTCGGCCTGCGCACCCGCGTGGCCCGCTTCCACAACGTCTACGGACCCTGGGGAACCTGGTTCGGCGGACGCGAAAAGGCCCCGGCGGCCATCTGCCGCAAGGTGATTGAAGCCAAGCTCAAAGGCAAGCATGAGATCGAAATCTGGGGCAACGGCCACCAGACCCGCTCCTTCATGTACATCGACGATTGCATCAAAGGCATCAATCTGATCCTCGACTCCGAGATCCTCGAGCCGCTCAACCTCGGCTCCAGCGAGGCGGTCAGCATCAATCAACTGGTGGATATCGTCGAGGACATCGCGGGCATCAAGCTGAAGCGCAACTACGACCTGAGCGCGCCCAAGGGCGTCAACGGCCGCAACAGCGACAATACCCTGATTCATCAGTTGCTCGGCTGGGAGCCTAGCATCACCCTGCGCCACGGCCTGGAAAAGACCTACGCCTGGATTCTCGATCAGTATCAATTGCGCGAGAGCGGCGCCGAGGGCGTCGTCCGCGAACTCGACCCGACCACCTATTGAGCCGGTGTGTGAATGAGTGAAAAATGCGTTATTCTTCCTTTACTCATTCACTCACTTAAGCCGCTTGCAAAATTCAATGGAGATTGCAAGAAGCGTCAGGGCGCGACTTCAGAGGCTGCGGAAAAACTCGATCTTGGCATGTTTTGTAACCAGGGCGCGACTTCAGAGGCTGCGAAAAAACTCAATTCAGGCAGGTTTTGTAACCAGGGCACGACTTCACAGGCTGCGGAAAAACTCAATTCAGGCGGGTTTTGTAACAAGGGCACGACTTTAGTCGGGCCGCAAAACGTTGATAATAAAGGATGGGCTTTAGCCCCTGCGTAAATTTGTTTTCATTTATTTGCAATTCCGCAGCGGCTAGAGCGTTTTCGATTCAAGTGTTAACACAAATTTGGGTGCCCCACCCTCGCCGCGTCTTTGTTTTTGCGGCTAGGGTGGGAAACCGCTGATGTCCAGATCGTATGCAGATGAGCTGAAAACGCTCTAAAGCCGGAATCATGATGGGCCATTTGCGGCACGACTGAAGTCGTGCCCTGACGCTTATCAGCTCTCTGAAGGCAATTTTGCAAGCGGCTCACTTTCTCACGATCAAACTGTCACCAAACTTATTCCTGGGAAGTTGAAACACCATGAACCCTCTGCCCAAAATCAGCGTCGTCTTGCCCTCCTTCAATCAGGCCAAGTACCTCGAACTCACCCTGCGCTCCATCCTCGATCAGCAGTACCCCAATCTTGAGCTGATTGTCATTGACGGCGGCTCCAAGGACGAAAGCCCGGAGATCATCCGCAAATACCAGCAGCAGATGAAATTCTGGTGCAGCGAGCCGGATGGCGGCCATCCCGAGGGGCTGATCAAGGGCTTCAGCCACGCCACCGGAGAGATCCTCTGCTTTCTCAACAGCGATGACCTCTTCGAGCCAAATACCCTGCGCGAGGTCGGCGCGTACTTTGCCCAGCATCCCGAGGTGGATATGGTCTACGGAGATACCACCTGGATCGACGCCAGCGGAAAGCCTCTGCGCGTACACAAGGAGATCCCCTTCAACCGCTTCCTCTGGACCTACACCTATAACTACATTCCCGGCATGTCTACCTTTTGGCGGCGGGGCATTTACGACAAGGTAGGCGGAGTGACGAATACCTATCGCCTCTCCTTCGATGCCGACCTTTGGATTCGCTTCAGCCACGCCGGCGCCCGGATCAGGCACGTGGCGCGCCAGTGGTCGCAGATGCGCTTCTATCCGGATCAGGCCAACCGGCGCCTGCGCGAGCAGAGTGACCGCGACGATAGGGCCATCCGCTCCCGCTACTGGAAGAACCACCAGCCGCCCAGCAGCTACTTCCTGCTTCACAAAATTGCCATGGGAATCCGCATTCTGTGGCGGCTCTTCACCGGTTGCTACTCGCTGGGCTATCAGCGCAACATGGAGAAGGTGGAGAAGGCATGAGGGTGCTGCTTTCGGCCTATGCCTGCGAGCCGGGGAAAGGCTCCGAGCCGGAGGTCGGCTGGCAGCGGGCGCTGCATATGCTGGCCTACGCCGATGAAGTCCATGTGCTGACCCGCTCCAACAACCGCCCGGCCATTGATGCGGAGCCGATGAGCCGTGCGCCCGGTTTGCACTTCCTTTACTATGACCTTCCTGCCTGGGCGCTCAAACTCAAGCGACGCTCCTGCTTCCGGCTTTTCTATTTCATCCTGTGGCAATGGGGCGCTTACCGGCTGGCCGCCCGGCGTCACCGCGAACGCCCCTTCGATCGCGTCTACCACGTCACCTTCGCCGGTATGCAGGCCGGTTCCTTCATGGGCCGGCTGGGAATTCCCTTTGTGATCGGGCCGATTGCCGGCGGCGAACGCGCCCCCTTCCGCTTGCGCCGCTCCATGCCGCTGCCTTGCCAGGCGAGCGAGTTGCTGCGCGATCTGGGAATGATCGTTCAGCGCTGCAGCCCGCTGGCGCGCCCGGCATTCGAGGCGGCGGAACACATTTTTGTCACCTCGGCGCAGAGCCGCAAACTGCTCCCGCGCCATTGCCGCGCCAAGTCTTCCGTGCATCTGGCCATCGCCTCGAATGGCAGCGCGCTTCATCCTGAGAAACGCACCGCGCCCGCCGCGCCCCGCTTTGTCTTTGCCGGGCGCCTGCTTCATTGGAAGGGCGCGCATTTCGCCATTCCTGCGCTGGCCGAGGTCAGAAAGGTGATGCCAACGGCAACCCTGACCTTTGTCGGAAGCGGACCGGGGGAGCCGTGGCTGCGAGAGAGGACGAAGCGATTGGGCCTCTCCGAGGCCATCGATTTTGCCGGCCAGCTTCCCCGCCAAAAGTTTATCGGCTCGCTCTCCGGTTACACCGCATTTGTCTATCCAAGCCTCCATGACTCCGGCGGATTCACCGTTTTGGAGGCGCTCCAGGAAGGAACGCCCGTGATTTGCCTCGATCTTGGCGGTCCGGGCATGATGGTCAATGCCTCCTGCGGATTCGCTCTTCCCGTCATCGACGCTGATGAGGACTTGGTTGTCACGCGCATTGCCCATGCCATGATCAGCCTGGGCGCCATGCCGGATTCCGAGTGGCAGCGCCTTTCCAGCGGCGCCAGAGCCAGGGCAAAGGAACTTTCCTGGGCCGGCTTGACCGCGCGGGTCGCTCGAGCTGGAGAGATAGAATGATCTCTGAGAGAGCCGTTCAGAACAGGGCTTGAGGCTTGTTTTGCGCCGATTCAACGTCAAAAGTTGAAGGGCCTGCAAGAGGATGCAACCAACACATGAAACCATTCGCTCCTAAAAATCATCATTTCGTAAATCCCGGAATCCGCTCCTCCGGAAAGCTCACGCTGACGCGCTTTCTCTTCCGCTATCCCATCTTTCTTCTTGCCCTGGGACCGCCGATCTTCAGGCCGAACGCGGGCATCGACGCAACCAAGGGCGTCATCGATTTCTGGGCCTTCTTTCAGGTCGGCTGGATCAGCTTGATTGCGATTCGAGCCTTGATGCGCCTAGCCTCCGCCCACACCATCCTGCTTCCCAAGCAGACTCGTTCCATCCTGAGATTGGTCTTCTTCCTCGGATTGCTCTTCCTGGCTTCGGCGGAATACTCTCCCAGCCGCTCCGTGTCGGCGGCGTACGCGGTCCTCTATTTCCTCACCGCCGTCTGTATGGCTGAATTTGTGGTCGATGCCTATAAGTATCCGCCGGATTGGATGCAATGCCTGATGCATCTCAGAACGATGTTTTTTCTGCTGTATCTCCTGGTGCTCTTCACCATCCCCTTCAATCCGGAGATCGTCATGGGCGTGGAATCGGGGGTTGGACTCCGGCTGGGCGGCGGCACCGTAGCTCCGCTCACCATCATCTGCCCCATGATGGCCGTGATTTCCGGCTATGCCTTCCTGTTTTCGCTGGAATCAAAAGCGCGTTCCGTCTTCTTCTTCGCCGTCGGCGTCGCCGGCACTTTGATTGGGCAATCAAGAGGCGCCGAACTTTCCCTCCTGCTGGCTCTGTTGCTGCTTGGATTTATCTGGGCGGAAACCGGCAAGCGAAGCTCGTATCTCTTCATCGCCACATCCTTCGCCGCCATTTTGCTGGGCGGCGCGGCCCTGGCCGTGGTGGGAGGGGGCCGCGTTTGGAACTTTTTCAACAAAGGCCAAAACCTTCAAGGCATTGAAAGCGCCAGCGGAAGAACCGATATCTGGAAGTTTGTCTTCAATTACTGCATGACCCATCCGCTCGGAATGGGGTATATCGCCGGTTTTAGAAAGATATTCAAGGAGTACTTCGCGCTCGGCATGCAACTCGAAGTCTCTCATATCGGAAACGCCCATAACGCATTCGTTGACGTTCTTGCCGACGCCGGATGGCCCGCCCTGGCCGTCTTTCTCTTCTTGCTGCTCAAAGTCGTTGCGCTGGGAATGCGGTATGCGCGGCGGCGCGCCATTTTCTCCACTGCTTCTGAACGCCTCACCAACCATGCGCTGCGCTGCTCCCTGGTGTTGCTCGTCCTGTGCTTTGCCTGCGGAATGGAAGCCGCGGATTTCTGCGTTCCCTTGCGTGCCGCCTTCTATATCCAGAACATCTATATCGCAATCATCCTCGCAATCACCGCGAGAAGCATCGCTGCCTCCCGCGCCCGGCTTGCGGAATTTCCAACCTAGCAGCCCGTGGTAAAACTCCTGTTTTGAAAGGGCACGGCTTCAAAGACTGCGGAAAAACTCAATTCAGGCAGGTTTTGTAACCATGGCATGACTTCAGAGACTGCGGAAAACTCAATTCAGGCAGGTTTTGTAATAAGGGCACGACTTTAG
>CAYVGW010000250.1:0-5231 GCA_964450895.1 uncultured Occallatibacter sp.
CACGGTTCTGCGAGAGGCTCAGAGTGAAATCCCTTGGGCCTACTCACCAAATTCCCTGCCGCGCCTTGCAGTATATTTATGCCCCAAAGAGCACAATGGAACCATGAGCCGAGAAATCCAGATGCACGAGAGCATCCGAGCCGGACTCATACGCAAAATTCATCAAAAACAGCCAAAAAACAGGCGGAAATCGCCGGAAATGGCCCGAAAAATGACAAAAATCCGCGTTTTATACACACTTTTTCTGCGAGTCAGTTTACCTATCTCATTGAAAAGAAAAGTGAATTCGGACGCGCATGGTTGAAAAATGCGCCGAACACCCCCCCCCCCCCTTTTTTTCATGTGAAACTGTGAAACTGTGAGCTTCGGCTGATTTCCTGAGCGGCCAGCGTTCCAACTCTCGTCACTCCGAATGTAATTTTGCAAGAAGCTCGCTCCTATGGGTGATTTTCAAGTTCACTCCCATTCATTTCCTCCATTCCTCTCCTCAGCAAATCCGATGGGATATTAGCAGCCACATCGAATCTGCATTCAGAATCGCATGAGTGTTCTATGAGTGCAATATACTCTATTGATACTCATTCATTCTCTTCTCGTCAGGTTCACCGGCAGCCTGTTCCTTGTCCCCTGCGTTACCCTTACAAGATGGGCCGTATTCGCGTACTCTCCGACCAGGTCGCCAACCAGATCGCCGCTGGCGAGGTGGTGGACCGGCCTGCCTCGGTGGTGAAGGAACTGCTGGAGAACGCGTTGGACGCCGGCGCCAACCGCATCCGTGTCGAGGTGGAGGCCGGCGGACGCAAGCTCATCCGCATCACCGACGATGGCTGCGGCATGAACCGCGACGACGCTCTCTTGGCCTTTGAGCGCCACGCCACCTCCAAGCTGCGCACCGCCGACGATCTGCTGGCGATTGCCACGCTGGGCTTTCGCGGCGAGGCGCTGCCCTCAATCGCCTCCGTGGCCCGCGTCACCCTGGAGACTGCTACCGGCGAGGAGAGCGCCGGGACGCGCGTCGAAATTGCCGGTGGAAAGATTCTTCACGTGGACGACGCCGCTCTGCCGCGAGGCACGACGCTGGCCGTCGCTGACCTTTTCTTCAACACACCGGCCCGGCGCAAATTCCTGCGCGCCGAATCGACAGAGCTGGCCCACGTGACGGCGCTGGTTACGCATTATGCGCTGGCCCACCCGGAGAAGCACTTCGAACTGCTGTCAGCCACGCACACCCTCGTCAATGCGCCGCCGGTGGCGCGGACGGCCGAGCGCATCTACCAGATCTTCGGCAAGGAGACGCTGGCTTCGCTGCTGCCCGTGGCCGCTGAACTTCCGCTGGAGCGCGCCGGGCTGCCTGAGCCGCCGCCATGGAAGAGGAACCCGGACGATCCCCAGCGTGCTCCGGGCGTTCTGCGCCTCACGGGCTTTTACTCCAAGCCGGAGTTGCAAAAGCTTAATCGCAATTCGATCTATATCTTCATCAACCATCGCCTGATCCGCGACCGGCTGCTGCTGCACGCCATCACCGAGGCCTATCGCAACGTGATTCCGCCCACCAGCTTTCCGGTGGTGCTGCTCTTTCTGGAGATGCCGCCCGAGGAAGTGGACGTGAACGTTCATCCGGCCAAGACCGAGGTGCGCTTCCGCCAGCAGAGCGTGATCCACGATTTTGTCCGCGACAGCCTGCGCACAGCGCTCATCAAGGCCCGCCCCGCCGCTGCTTTTCTGGCGGCTCTGGAATCCGCGCCGGAGGCCAGCTCGTCCCTGATGCCTTCTTCCACATCGCCGCTTCCCGGCGCGCCGCAGAGCGCTCCTCTGCCAGACTCCGATCCCGCCGCCTTCCAGACGGCACGAGCCGATGCGGAGCCTTTTCAGCTCACGCCGCGCCTGCCTTCGCCAATTCCAGGCAGGCTGGATTTTGCCCCTCAAACCGCGCCTCGGCGCGGTTGGGAGGACCGTCAGGCGTGGGGCGAGGCGGCTGCCGCGCTCTTCCAGCCAGCCAGTCTGCCCCCCGCCGGCGATTGCTCTCCCCACATTGGCGCTGCCGACGGTACGGATACCGCAGCGGAGACGGCCTTGGTGGAGGCCGAGCGCGCCGCCTCCAATTTGAACCACCTGGGCGCGCTGCGTCCCCTGGGGCAATTGCGCGAGTCGTTCATTCTGGCCACCGGCGAGGAGGGATTGTGGATTATTGACCAGCATGTGGCACACGAACGCATTCTTTTTGAAAAAATTTTAAGGGATCGCCAGGTTGAAAAAGTAATGCGTCAAAGATTACTGATGCCGCTTCTTGTGGAACTAAAGGCAGAACAGATGATTACCTTTGCTAAGATCGCTGAGGAGCTTGAACTCAATGGTTTCGAGGTTGAACCCTTTGGGCCTCAAACACTTGCGGTGAAATCCTCGCCCATTGGACTGGAAGGAGCGGCGCTGGAACGCATGTTGGCCGAGGTGATCGAACAAAGCAGCGAAGAATTTCAGGAAGACACCCATAATCATGACCTTACGGAAATTCGTACGCGCATTGCCGCCTCCATTGCCTGTCACTCTGCGATCAAGGTCAATACGCAGCTTGACACGGCACGTATGGAGTGGTTACTATCGGAACTAGCAAAAACCAGCCACCCAACCAATTGCCCCCATGGACGTCCAATAGCTTTGCTGTATTCTTGGAAGGAGATCCAGCGGGCCTTCCATCGAATTTGAAATGGGTGGAAGGTGGTGATCCTCCTCTTAGGGGACGGGGTCACCCGGCGCCAACGCCAGCCTGGAAATGAGGTTTTTCTTTGACATCGGAACAATTGGAAGCATCGCGCTCCGAAAGGATGCGCTTGGACGGACGTGGGGTTCTCACGCTCGAGGATGCCCGGACCTGGATCGAGGAGACCGGATTGTGTCTCTTCCAGCCCAAACGGCAGTTTTCTTCCGCAGTCGCTCCGTCGTTCGTTGAGGCAGTCGCCGGCAAGCGCGACACCACCCAGGAACACATTGCGCTGGCGGAAGATTTGCTGGTCCGTCTGGAGCTTGACGGTGTGGCAGTGCGCCTGAATCTGCTGGGACTTCCCGGCGAAGCGCCGGATTTCGTGGTGGCCAGTTGGGTACTGCCCTATGTCTACGCCCTGCGCGGCGACCGTGACTGGCGTCGCACCCCGCAGCTCACCGGCTCCCGCCAGGTTTCGCAGTTGGCTATTGAAGCCTATAAGCTGCTGGAGGCCGGCGACACAACTCTGACCAAACTAACGCATTCGCTGGGCCGGGAGGTCACCGAAGCAGCCGTTCTGCGCGCCATCACTGAGCTTTGGCAGCAGTTGCGCATCATTCCCGTTGTCGCCGCTCCCGGTCAGCCGGCTCAGTTTCAGCTCCTGCGCACACGCTTCCAAAAGGCCATCGCCGAAGGCGCCTCTACCTCCCAGGTAACGGCCATCTCGGTGCTTGCCTCCATCTATCTCCAGGCGGTCATTGCCGCCGGCATGGAAGAGGTCGAAATCTTCTTGGCCCCGCTCACCGCCCGCAGCAAGGTGCGCGAAGTTCTCCGCGGCCTGGTGGCCACCCGCCAGGTCCACACGCTCTCCATGGGGCATGCGCCGCTCTTCTATGTAGCCGGCACGCTGCCTGAGTTTGCTGTTGCGCCCACGCTGTATGCCAGTTCCTCCATGCCCGCTTCGGCCTATTTCATGCGCGGCAGCGAATATGAAGAGGAATTGGAGGAGATAGCCGCTGTTGCGGAGAGTCTTCCGGAGCCTCCCATTGCCGCTGTCCCGCAACCGGCCGTTGAAGCGCGCGCGCCCAGAACCCCGGCCCTTCGCAAGCCGGCTCCCAGTCCAAAATCCAGCTCGGCGCGGCCGCATTTCAGCCGCCCCGCCGCTCATTCCCGTGACCGCAAACCGGCGCAGGCCTCTTCCGCAAGCCGTCCTGCGCGGCGCGGCGCCTCCGACTCCCGGCCAGCCGATGCGCGTGCAACCAGCAGCGGACGCTCCGCCTCTGCCGCGCGCTGGACTCCCAAAGCAGCCGCCGATTCCAACGGAAAGCGCAACGGCGCGCACGCCGGCGCCTCCGCCAACAACGGCAACCGCGGCAATGGCAATGGCGCAAAGAGCAACGGACGGCCAGAGCCGCGCTCCAGCAACTCCTCTACGCCCTCCTGGGGCGCACGCAAGCCGTCCGGCCACGCCAGCAGCACACAAACCGCCAGCAAGTCCTCCACAACCTCGCGCAGCGCCAGCACTTCGGCGCGCCCCGCCAGCGCCTCGCGCAATGGCCGCAAGCCATTGGTGGGCGTCGGCGCAAAGGCGGGTGGCGCCAAGCGCTTTGGCTTTGCCGCCCGGCCCAAGCCCGTTGCCAAGAAACGCGGATGAGCGCAGATCAGAGCTTCCTCACCGCCCCTGACCTCTCCCGCAAGATCGTTGTCGCGATTGACGGCCCTGCGGGAGCAGGAAAAAGCACCATCGCCCGCCATCTGGCCCAGCGCTTCGGCCTGCTGAATCTGGAGACGGGCGCCATGTACCGCGCCTTTGCCCTCAAAGCGCAGCGCGCGGACGCCTCGCTGGACGACAGCGAAGCACTGGAAACACTTGCCGCCCAGACCCGCATCCAACTGGAAGCAGGCTCGGAGGGCAACCGCGTCCTGCTCGACGGCGAGGATGTAACCGCGCTGCTCCGCAATCAAACCGTCACTGACGCCGCCTCGCGCGTCAGCGTTTGGCCTCCCATTCGCGCCTGGCTGGTGCGCTTGCAACAGCAGATGGGCGCGGCGGGCGGCGTGGTTATGGAAGGCCGCGACATTGGCACCGTCGTCTTCCCCCAGGCCCAGGTGAAGATCTTTCTGGATGCCGCTCCTGAAGTGCGAGGCTTGCGCCGGTACGACCAACTTGGCCCGGCTTCCGAAGTCCAGCCGGATGAGGTGATCCGCGACCTGCGCACCCGCGACGAGCGCGACCGCAACCGCGCCGATTCGCCGCTCAAGCCCGCTCCCGACGCGGTTCTGCTGGATTCCACGCACCTGACGCTGGATGAGGTTTTGAAAGCCGCAGAAGCGATTGTCGCCCAAAAGCTTGCCCTTCTCGCGCAAGAAAAGTAGCACGCGAAAGAGCCTCTTACAAAAATCCCTGACGCCTGCAAGAAGCAGCCGGGATTGAAGCCGCGGATAGGCGAATATAAGGCGTATGCGATTCACTTTTTGGATGGACAATTTTCCTGTCAAATCGGGGCACTTTGGAGGGGAAATTTGCAATTTT
>CAYVGW010000251.1:0-5124 GCA_964450895.1 uncultured Occallatibacter sp.
GCTGTGAGTTCTTCCGCCTGTGCGAGCTGGCGCGCTGCCTCCCGGTCGGCGTCGGCTGTCTCCATGCCGGCCAGGGTCATCGTGTGGCTAGGATGGCCGACAAGCATCTTGCAGATGCGGCAATGGTGTTGGTCGTACTGCATAGGCTTGAAAGTGTGGCTGGTCATGCTGCCCGCCTCTCTTCGTGATTCGCCCGGTGCTGTTCGGTGATGAATTCGCGGGCTGCGAACTCTGCCGCGCGCCGGTCGCTTATGAAATGGGCAGGTTGCGCGCTGCCCTCGCGGTGGACTAGATGAAAGACGGAAAGCAGCCGTCGCGGATGCTGTCGAGTAGGTCCACGGCAGCAAGCACGCCGTCTGTGTCGTCTACCTGCCGGTAAAGGTGGTCAGCGGCTTGCATGAGTACCAGCCGGGCGGCCTCCTCGTTGCCATGCTTCTCCAGCAAGTCAACGCTGCTTATCAGGCCGCGCTCTCCAGTGTAGGCGTTTACCAGCTTGCCGGTCTCGTCGTCGATCCAAAGGTTATCGGATTCATTCGGGCAAGGCGAGCCGGTCCACTCCGGCGTGGTTTCCTCAGCAAAACATTCTTCTAACGCTTGATTGAGATATTCCAGCGCTTCTTCTTGCGCCCCGTCGAACGGTCCAGCGCTCACGTGTTCAATGGAACGCTTGAGGATATTTGCGCCGATCTCTAATTGATTGCCCATTGTCTTAGCTCCTCCCGGTTTGGTAAACCGGGTCATCTGGTTAAAACAGTTGCAGTTGATGTGCTGGATGCGCTCCGGCTGGCGGTTAGGCTACAGTGCGTTTTCGCGCACAAAAAGTACTGCATCCTTACGAATATCGCCATCGATGCGGATGATGTACTGCGAAAGTTGAATGCTCCCCTCATCGGTTCCCGGAACGCACGAAGAGCACAGATATTCTGCCCCGCCGTCCGTCTTGTGATAATAAAGTTTCATGTTCTTGCGCCTCCATGCGCTGTGCCGGATACGCTCCGGCGGGCGGCACCGTTTGTACTGCTAGATCTCTTATATCACAGCAAGCGATGATTGCAACATATTTATTTTAATCAATGATTACGCACCTATTTGGAGTTTTCCACAACCTATATCTATGGACGCAGAAAGGCCATTTTTGGAAATATATGCAAAATTCTGCACTCTTTTGGCTATGCACCCGTCCGACGGAGACAAGTATACTTTACTCGATGGGCGGCTAAAAGACGGATTAAGGCGGAGAGGGAGGAGGATGGCTAATTCCACCCGCACCTATTTTTCACCCTGTTTCTCGTCTGTTTCGGCCTCGTAGGAGCCTCTAGGACGCGTCGGCAGAGCCTCGGACGTACTACGGCATGGCTGATTTGCTGTTTGCGTACTACTCACAGAGGCGCGTACACTACTCACATGATTGAGTGGCGTCGTTGCCTAGTGTGCGAAGTCTGCGAGTTCGCCTGGCTCAAGCAAGGCGAGGAGCTGCCGGACAATTGCGCTTCGCAGAAATGCCGGTCTCGGAAGTGGAACGCATCAGCGCGCGTGGTCCCTGTGCAAGCCGGTCCCAAGATCATCGAGCCGCGCCAGGTAGAGGAAAGCTCACCCCCCACGGCGCGCTCTGGTCGGTCGAGCTTCCCACGTCGCGGCAAAGCTGCGAGGTCTCCCAAGGCGGCCGCGGAGCCAGTGCTCAACCCGGCAGATCATGTGCAGTCAGCCGCCAGCCTGCCGCCGGTGTCGTCGCCCGTCGACGCTCAGGTCTCGTGTGTTCGCCCCGATCAATCGGTCGTGCAGCCGTCCGATGGTGCAGGCGAGCCGTCTCGCTTCGCCCAGGTCGTCAAGGCGCTCAGCACGCCCCACGCGTTCGGCGCGCGCTGCCCGCACGATTACGCCAACTGGCTCGGCTGCCCAGAGTGCAACCCGCCGCGCCGCTAGTGTGCCTGCATCCGTTCCCGTTTCACCACCATATATAAGGATGCTCCGCGCCCCTTGTGTATAGCCTCAACACATGGCGTGCGTCTGACGAGCGTATCGCGTTGATTACAATATAGATAGAGTGCAAACCGGCGAGAACAACATAAAAGGAGTAAAACGGCACGCTCGCGCCCCTGCCTGCCCCTGCCGGCCCCTGCTTCGTGCGCTCACCCGGCCCGCTCGCGCCTCGCGCTCACCCGGCCCGCGCACGCCCTCCCCGCCCGACGCGGATCAAAGGGGTGGCCTCGACCGCACGCCCACGACCCACGACCAACCGTTCCCATGCAACTTTCTCGGTTGGCCATCTTCAATTCTGCTGAGATGCGGAACGATTTCCACAATCATGCATAAAATAAATTCTGCAATAGCGTGGAGATGTGTGGTACATTGTAATCATGAGTGATACAAAATTGATTTCGTTGCGAGTACCGAATGATCTTTTGGATTGGGCGGATCGCATTGCTCAGGTAGAAAATCGCAGCCGGGCGCAAGTGGTGGTGATGGCGCTGCAGAGTTACTGCCCGACGCGGATGCGGAAGAACGCGGTGGTAGTGACAACGCCGATTCCGACGGTGGAGGAGTTTAAGCGCGCGGTGGAGTATGTGGCGAAGGAGGCGGAATGAGGTTCCTGTCGGTTTGCTCTGGACTGGGCGGCGCGGAGCTGGCGTTTGCTGGTCTCGGTTGGGAATGCGCCGGGGTTGCGGAGATTGACCCGGCGGCTTGCGCGGTGCTGGCGCATCACTGGCCGGGCGTGAAGAACTTTGGGGATTTTACGAAGATTGGAGTTGAAGATGTCGGAGCAATCGACCTTCTGGTCGGAGGAACACCTTGTCAAGATTTCTCAGTCGCAGGTCTCAGAGCCGGAGTGGATGGAGACCGTGGCAACCTCACCCTCGAATTTCTTAGGCTTGCTGACCGGACGCGGCCCCGATGGATTCTCTGGGAGAACGTCCCCGGCGTATTTTCCTCAACTTCCCACATCGCTCCCGATCCATGTCCGCCGAAAATCAACCTGGACGGTGACAACGGACCCGGAGACGGGACAGAAGTCGTGGTCGAGGACGAATACGACGCAGACGAAAACCATGCGTTCGCCTGCTTCCTGGCCGGACTTTCAGAACTCGGGTACGAGTATGCCTATGGGACTCTTGACGCTCAACACTTCGGAGTTCCGCAACAGCGCCGCCGCGTCTTCGTTGTCGGACATCTTGGAGACTGGCGCGGTCCCGCGGCGGTACTTTTTGACTGGCACTGCCTGTCGGGGCATTCTGCGCCGCGCAGAGAGACGGGGCAAGGCTCTGCCGGAAGCATTGCGTCTGGCGTTGCTGGCTGTCTCGGAGGGGGGGGCAGCGCGGGTGGAGTAACGACCTCGACCGAAGCGGAGCCTTCCTGCCCGTCGGATAAGCCTGGACCGTACTGGGATGGATCTGATATAGCCGATACTCTGGATGCGTCCAATGCGTCCAATGCGTCCAATGCGTCCAAGCAACAGGCAATGCCGGAGAAGCGCCGGTTTCAAGCCGTGCTGACCGGCCCGCTGATGAACTCCGGCAAAGCGGCCGGAAGCGCCACTCAACAAGATGCTGAATCTGGGATGCTGGTTACCGCTCCGGTTTCCTGCCGCCCTTACGCTGACCGCGGCGCGGAAGAGTACGGCCTGGTCACGCACTCGCTGCGCGCCGAGGGCTTTGATGCGAGTGAGGACGGGACGGGCCGGGGTACGCCTTTAGTGCTGGTCGCCTTCCGCGCAGCGGGACAAGACGGATTCACTCCGTCCGGCATCTGCCCGCCTATCGCCTGCACGGACGGCGGAGGCGCGGGCGTGCCGACGGTGATGACCCTGGCCATCCGAGGCAGAGAAGGATCACCATCACTCGAAGTTAGAGAAGACGGGATAAGCAACGCAATCCTGACGCCTAACGGTGGCCGCGCCGGAGTCGGAGTCGGAGCCGTCGCAATCGGCTGGAGCGAAGAGTTGACAGCGCAGGAAGAATGTGCAGGGACAATATCAAGAGGTGGCCAAGGTGGCCAAGGTGGCCAAGGTGGCCAAGGTGGCCGGCATGACGGCGTAATGACGGGCATGCAGGTTCGCCGACTTACGCCAACCGAGTGCGCGCGCCTCCAGGCCGTCCCCGATGACCACCTGGACATCCTCTATCGCGGCAAACCCCTCGCCGATGGACCAAAATACAAGCTCCTCGGCAACGGCTTCTGCATAAACGTCGTTCGTTGGATTGGCGAGCGCATCCAACAGGTCGAAAATCTCCACAACAAATAACGCTTGCAATTTCCGCAAATCCGTTGAATAATGATTTTGGAGGTAGCCATGCAAAACACGAAACCGATCTTAGTCTTCAGCGGATGGCGCACGCCGCCTCCTGATGGCGCTCACGAGTTTGTTTCGATGCGCAAGCCGTGCTGCCCGAACTGCGGCCACTGCGGATTCCCGGCTGATTACCCGCTGCACAAGAAGGCTGCATGAATCGTCCGAAGCATATCCTACTTGTCAGCGAGAACGATGCCGCGATGGCGCCGTTGAGGTTTGCGTTGCGCAACTCATCGCAGAGTAGCAATGCGTCGAACTACATGGTCACCACGGCCAACAGCGCGGACGAAGTGTTCAACCTGCTGGCGGATGGCTCGTTCGACATGATGCTGGTCCAGTTGCCGGTCACTCCACTGGAGCCATTCTTGGAGCGCGTGAACAAGATCGACAGCACGTTCCCGGTGTTGGTCATGAATGTCATCAACAAGCCCAGCATGGCGGAGATACTGGACCGGGTCAAGGTGATGACCGCGCGCCGTCCTGGACCGAAACTGGGGTCGCATCATGGAAAGAAGGCGGCATGAAATCGGAAAAGTTTGATCGCATTTTGGATCTGGCGGCCAGCCTCGCGGCAAAGGCTGACGACATCGACCAGGTGCTCATCATCTACCGCGGCAAGCAAGTGAAAGGCAAAGATGATACACAAGGTTCAATGGATAACGACGCATGAAGAGCAACCCGCAGAATCCAAAGTCTTTATCAACTGAAACAACCAATCTCGCGGCGGGGATCAACCCCGTCCGCCTGTGAAGGAGAAGCGCAGCAATGGCAGCAGCAACCTCGTTTACACCGCTTCATGACCGCATCCTCGTCCGCCGTTTGGAAGAGGGCGAAAC
>CAYVGW010000252.1:0-5070 GCA_964450895.1 uncultured Occallatibacter sp.
AAATTCCGACAGCGCTTGCAGAAAATTACCGCGCCGAAGAGCACAATGGAGGCATGAACAACCTCCAGCGCCGCGAGTCCCCTATTCCCTACTCCCTGTTTTTCGCCCCCCTCCCCCCCCCTCCTATATTTTTTTCTGAGCCGTTTTTCTTGCCGATTATTTCAACGTTCATCCGGCAATCAAACCGAAATAGGAAAGAATAGGCGCGTCATTATTGGATAAAACGCTGTTTTATAAATTGATATGCCAATACGAGAAATCGGCAAATCCGTACCGCATGATAAGAAACCGATATAAAGATTCGTTCCACCCCAAAAAAATCAAAAAAATTGCTGCTGTTAATTAGTAAGTTAACCCGCCAGATGATCTGCCGCCAACCCGCTGACTCGCCATTTCCGCGAAGCGGAAGCTACAAGGAAACAACCTGTAGCGCCGGTCTCCAGACCGGCTGTAGTGTGGGCGTCCTCGCCCACACCTGTTTCATGGCCCGCGGGCCTGCTACACCGGTGGGGGACTAACTTGCTGATTTTGTTCCATATACCATCTTTTACTGGTCTTGTTCATGAGTAGCCGTCAAAGCGTGGCTATTCAGCATTTCGAAAGCTATTTTCAAGAGGCTCATCTGGCTGAGATTTATTCCCTTTGCTGAAGTAAAGCCTACTCTGCGGCAATCTGCCGCTTTTGCACCATGCGCAGGATGCAGGAACCGGCGGCGGCGGCGGCCAGGTGCTTGAGGGTGTGGCCGCTGACCACGCCGAGCGCGGCGAAGATCGGCTTGTCGCAGGACTCCAGCACCTTGGCGAGGACGTAAAAGCCGGCGACCAGCCCCAAGTCATACCTGCGCGTGTAGCGCGCGGGAAAGAGCAGCGAGAGCAGAATCACCAGCGCTGAATAGGCCTGTACGGCGGCGTAGAAACGCAGGTCGCCCGCGCCCTGCTGCTCGCTCCAATGCCATTGCAGGACGCTGCCCAGGCCGATGCACAGCAGGATCGGCAGCAGCCAGAGGCCGAGACGCAAGCTGATGCGCTCCACGATGACCGCCGCGACCATCGCCATGAAGGTGATAGTCATCGGCAGGCGATCCCAGACCAAGGTCGTGTTGTTGGGATTGAGGTGATACCAGGAGGAGCCGAAGGCCGTCAGCAGCATTCCTGCAAAGACAAAGAAATAGGGCCACTGCTCGCGGCGGTCAAGGAAGCGCTCGGCCAACTGGCTGGAACTGGAGCGCAGCAGGAAGATCAGGCCCCAGATTCCAACCACGGCGAAGGGCAGATTGGATGCGACATCGCCGAAGTTGGGAATGCCGAGAAGGCTGCGCCGGTCGGCGAATTGGTGATAACTGAGCGGCTGCGGAATGCGCGGCAGCAGCAGGCAGGCCACGACGACAGCCACGGTGAGCAGCAACAGCAGAACAATACTTGCTTTTCGAGAGATCACCCTGTCACCTCGCGCAACATCAGGATTCTAAAAGACTACCAGAGTGCCGCGGGCGAAGGCTGTCTGAGTGTAGATCGGATAGGGTATGATTTGTGTGATTCGCCTTTTCAGCAAATCTCACTTCAATCCACTCGCAACTCTTAGGAAACCTATGTCCCGCTTGAATCCCTACGTTGTTTTGCTGACGCTCATCGCTACGCTGGGCGGATTGCTTTTTGGCTATGACACGGCCGTCATCAACGGCGCGGTGGATAGCCTGAAGGCTTATTTCATCGATCCGCGCTTTACGGATCTGACCAACCCCGCACAGATCAACGCGGCGAATACCTTGCTCGGCTTTGTCACATCCAGCGCGCTGATCGGCTGCATCATCGGCGGCCTGATGGGCGGCTGGGTGAGCACGCGCATCGGGCGCAAGCGCGGCTTGGTCATCGCCGCCGTGCTCTTCCTGCTCTCTGCGCTGGGCGCGGCCGCGCCGGAGTTTCCCTTTGCTCCCATCGGCCACGGCGGACCTGGTTTCATGGTTGGCTTTATCATCTATCGCATCCTGGGCGGCATTGGCGTGGGTCTGGCCTCCATGCTCTCACCGATGTACATCGCCGAGATTGCGCCTCCCAAGGTGCGCGGCAATCTGGTGGCCTGGAACCAGTTCGCCATCATCTTCGGCATGTTGGTGATCTACTTTGTCAACTTCGGCATCTCCAAGACGGGCAGCGGCGACGCATGGCTGAACTCCATCGGCTGGCGCTATATGTTCCTCTCCGGCGTCATTCCCGCTGCGCTCTTTCTGCTGCTGCTGTTTTTTGTGCCGGAGACGCCGCGCTTCCTGATGCTCAAGGGCAATGAGGCCGGCGCTCGCGCCGTGCTGGCCAAGCTGGTGACCCCGGAAGAACAGGAAAATGAGCTCTCCGAGATTCGCGCATCGCTCAGCGAGCATCACTCCGGCAAGATGCTTTCCTTCGGTGCCATGCTGATCTTCATCGGCATTGCGCTCTCGGTCTTCCAGCAATTCGTCGGCATCAACGTGGTGCTGTATTACGCGACGGACATCTTCAAGGGCATGGGCATGAGTACCAACGCCTCGCTGATGCAAACCATCATTGTGGGCGCGGTGAACCTGATCTTCACCACGGTGGCCATCTTTACCGTCGATCACTTCGGCCGCAAGCCGCTGCAGATTATTGGAGCGCTGGTGATGGCGGTGGCCATGATTGCCCTGGGCACGAGCCTCTGTGTGGGCGGCAAGGGCATCGTCGCGCTGGTGGCGATGCTGGTCTACACCGCCGGCTTTGCGGTCTCCTGGGGGCCGGTGACCTGGGTGCTGCTGAGCGAAATCTTCCCCAATCAGATTCGCGGCAAGGCCATGGCCGTGGCCGTGGCGATGCAGTGGATCGCCAATTTCGTAGTCAGTCAGACCTTTCCCATTCTCGATAAGAATCCCTACCTGGTGGAGCATTTCAAGCATGGCTTCGCCTATTGGATCTACGGCGGAATGAGTGTTCTGGCCGCCTTGTTCATGTGGAAGTTCGTACCGGAGACCAAGGGCCGCACGCTGGAGCAGATGGAAAAGCTCTGGAGCAAGGCCGGTATGGCAGCGCCGCAGGGATAAGTGCCGCAACGAAATCCGGTGTAAAATTGGCGTATGAGTACGCTCCCTCGTTTTGAATTAAGCCCGGTGCTCCGCGTCCTGACCGTCGAACCACCTTTGACGGACGCGGAGTTCGAGGCGATGTGCCTGCAAAACGACGATCTTCAGTACGAGCGCACGAGCGAAGGAGCGATCCGCATGAATCCTCCCACAGGCATGTTGACCGGCCACGGCAATGCCGAAATCTCTTATCAGCTTTACAGATGGTGGGACAAGCACCAGCGGGGCCGCGTCTCCGACAACAATACGGGCTTTTTTCTCCCCGACGGATCGATGCTGAGTCCCGATGCCGCATACGTGCTTCCAGAACAATTGAAGGGCCTGAAACGAGAGCAGCTCACAGGGTTCCCTCGGCTCTGCCCTGCTTTTGTCGTCGAGTTGCTTTCCGCCACGGATAGCCTCACGAAAACCGGCAAGAAGATGGAGAACTGGATCGCCAACGGCGCGCAACTCGGCTGGCTCGTTGATCCTTACCGGCGGATTGTCACCGTCTACCAGCAAGGCCAACCGCCGCGCGAATCCTCCGCGCTGCAACTGGATGGGGATGGGCCGGTTCAGGGTTTCTCGCTCGATCTCAGTAAAGTTTGGAGATGCTACGAGGTCGATTAGCAGTGATCAGTTTTCCAGGTTTGGAAATCCAGTTCTGGGTACTTGGCGGTACGAATTTCAGGGGCTGGAGATATGCGAAGCGGGAGATTTGTTTGCGCGATGAAGCGATTGGCTGCTTTAGTAATATTGCTGTGCGTGTTCCCAATTCATGCGGAAGATACAGTTGGAGCGGCAATCGAACGACTATCGAAAGTTGATATATTCGCCTTCGGTGGCATTGGTTTTGCAGGGGAAATCTCGAAAGGCGAGATTGATTTTCGGATGGTTCTGTCTCAGCCGCCACAGGTCGCCTTGCAAATGTTTGAGAAGCTATATGCAACAGGCAACCCACAAGGAAAAGCCTATGCACTTTTTGGAATCAGGAAGCTTAGTCCGGGAAAATTCAAAGAAATTCTGGTTTTAGCCAGCAAATCTTCCGAGAAAGTTGCAGGGATGAGTGGTTGCATCATGACGAATGAATCTCTCTCCGATGTAGCCAAGCGAATTGATAATGGGAAATTAGACCTATTTTTTGAGTATAGTAGTGCAAACACCACCAAGCCTCGACCACAAAAACCGTGACTTATGAGCATCCGAAACAGCCGGGTGCCCCAAGTCCGGATTTTCGGACTTGGGATGCCTGCCGATTGAGATTACAGACTCGGCGTCTCGGCGAAGGCCCACAGCGCGGCGAAGATGCGGGAGTAGCCCTCCAGCTCGGCGCTGCCATAGACCTGATAGCCGCGGTCGCCGGTTCTCATGCGGCCATCGCTCTCTTGCACGGCTAGTTCGACGATGCCGAGATCCTGCGCGGCGTAGAGCGAGAAATCGACATAGAGGCCGTCTTCGATGCGGCGCAGATACTTGTCCGCGCTGCGGATGTCCAGCACGCGCACCTCGACGCCTTTGCTTTGATGCTCGCGGATGACCGTCTTGAGCGGCTCGCCGAGCGCGTTGGGCGCTCCCAGGAAGATTCTGCGCACATGAACCTTGCCTGCCTTGATGTGCTTCTCTTCGGCATTCAGAATCTCCAGCGCGCGGGAGTTTTTAGTGTCGAGATAGCGCTCCGGGAAGAGGTCCACGCTCAGTTTTTCTCCGCGCAGATGCTCGGCGGCCTCTTTGGACCAGGCCTCCAACTCCTCCAAGTCGCCGCGCTTGTGCCAGCCATTGACGCGCGGAATATCCATCAGCGGAATAATGAGCGGCTCGGCGCCCAAAGCGCCCTGCTGCTCCAGATGCTCCTTGATGGTCTGGACGGTCTGCTTGATTTTCCTGATGGAGGCGCGCTCGACGGTCATGGCGAAGGGCAGATACTTCCATTCGCCTCCGGCCGAAACTGCGGAAGCGCCGGTGGCCACGCAATCCAGCAGCTCGCGAATCTCTTCCACGGGATGCTC
>CAYVGW010000253.1:0-5033 GCA_964450895.1 uncultured Occallatibacter sp.
GGCGGCGCGGTGCTCTACGCCGACTTCAGCGGCAATCTCGACTCCTGCATCGCGATTCGCTCGATGCTGGCCGTGGGCGGCAAGGGCTACGTGCAAGCCGGCGCGGGCATCGTCGCCGACTCCGTCCCTGAGCTGGAGCATCAGGAGGCCATCAACAAGGCCTCGGCGGTGATTCGCGCCATTGAGCGGGCTAGGGAGATGTAGAAAAGCAGGGAACTGGGAATAGCCGGAAGGTCTTTCAGATAAGATCGGAGCATTTTGCGATGGACGATTTGCAAAAACGTGCTAACGAAGCAGAAGAGGCGGGTGATCTTCCTTTGGCTCTTGAGTTATGGAAAGAGCGTTCAAAGAGTGATGAAGACGGAATTGCCTTTCTTAAATCTGGAAGAATAGCTCAAGAACTGGGGAATTGGGAGGAAGCAGAAAAAGCTTATACCGAGGCTCTTCGCCTTCAACCACACTCCACTTTATCTAAATTTGCCGGTTCACCCATAGTCAAGATACTCATGGGAGAATTATGGTCTAAACGGACTGACAAAGACAGAATCAAGTCTTTACGGACCTCCAAGGAGTGGTTCCAAAACGCGCTAGGGACGGAAAGAAGTGCGCCTTGCCTTATACTTTTTGGAGCAGTATGTGCCCGTCTTCGTGATGGCACGGCAGCAAGAGAAGCATTTGAAGAGGCTATCAAGATAGATCCTAATGATGATGAAGCGATGTATAACCTTGCCGTTATTGAAGGAAAAGCCAACCCACAGAAAGCCCGCGAGTTGCTGGAACGGGCAATTCAGATCGATCCAGAATACGCACTTGCCCACCATATGTTAGGCCGTGTATTCATAAGGCTGAAAGATCTGGATCGTGCTGAATTTCATTATCGCAAGTGCCTGGAATTCAAACCAGACGAATATTGGAACCTCCTTTATCTTGCCGGTTTTTTGGAGGTGCGAAAACAAAATACGGAAGCAGAAGAACTCTACTTGCGCGCGATTGAATTATCTCCGGAAATGTCAGGCGCTTATGAGTTTTATGCTCGTTTTTTGGAAAAGAATGGAAGAGTTGCGGAGGCGGCAGAGCAGCGAGCGAAAATTAAGCCATCCGATAGGTTTGAAGGTGTTGAGCAAAACTAAGGCAGGCGGTTGAGAGTTCGTGGCAGCCCACCCTAGCCGCAAAAACAAGAACGCGGCGAGGGTGGGGCACCCAACCACATTGGTTAAATGCGAATACCTACCCCAAAAACATCCCGGCAATGGAAGCGGAGATCAGGTTGGCCATGGTCCCGGCGAGCATGGCGCGCACGCCTAGCTGGGCCAGTTCGTTGCGCCGCTCGGGGATCAGCGCGCCGATGCCGCCGATCTGCATTCCGATCGAGCCGAGATTGGCAAAGCCGCAGAGCGCAAAGGTGGCGATGATGAACGAGCGCGGGGCCAGCGCGGCCTTCTGCGCGCCCAGATGAATGTACGCAATCACCTCATTGAGCGCCATGCGCGTGCCCAGCAGGTCGCCGATCGCCCCGCAATCATGCCAGGGAACGCCGATCAGCCAGGCCACCGGCGCAAAGAAAAATCCCAGAATCTGCCCCAGGCTGGCCGGAAGCCAGTGCAGATAACTCATCCCGTGCGCCCAGCCCAAGAGGCCATCCAGCAGCGCCACCAGCGCCAGAAAGCTGACCAGCATGATGGCCACATTGAAGGCCAGCTTGCCGCCGTCGATGGTGCCGCGGGCGATGGCGCCGACAAGATTTTCCTCTTTGTGCAGTTCGTCCTTGGGAATCACGACGCGTCCCTCGGTGGCCGGCGTGCCGGTCTCCGGAACCAGCATCTTGGCGATCAGAATCGTACCCGGCGAGGTCATGATGACGGCGGCTAGCAGATGCTCCGGGGCCACGCCTTGCGCAATGTACATAGCCATGATGCCGCCGGAGACGTGGGCCATGCCGCTGGTCATGATGGTCATCAGCTCGCTGCGCGTGGCGCCTTTGAGAAAGGGCCGGATGGTCAGCGGCGCTTCGGTCTGGCCCATGAAGATGCTGGCTGCCACGTTCATGCTCTCCGCGCCGCTGATGCGCATGGTCTTCAGCATCACCCAGGCCAGCGCGCGAATCACAATCTGCATCACGCCGATGTGATAAAGCACCGCGAAAAACGCGGAGATGAAGATGATCGTCGGCAGCACCTGGAAGGCGAAGATGGAGCCCATCGTGCCGGTGGGAACCCCCAGCGGCCCAAACAAGACCGCGGTCCCGGCGTAGGTGGTGGCCAGCATCGCTTTGACTACGCCGCCGGCCCACTCCAGCGCCTGCTGGCCGTAGGTGAAGCGCAGCACGCAAAAGGCGAAGAGCAGTTGCAGCCCCAGACCCCAGGCCACCGTGCGCCAGCGGATGCGCTTGCGATCGGTCGAGCCTAAGTAGGCGGCGAGAAGAACGGCTATAATTCCCAGCACTCCCGTAAATCGAACCAAGATGATGCTCCTTGAAGTTCAGCTTTTAGCTATTAGCTGTTAGCTTCTAGCTCTTCATTACTAGCTTCAAAACAAAATATGAAAACTATTTGGTATCAGGATTCGGCTTCGACCGCATCCCATCGCGCCGTAGGCGCAATGTTCATTAGCCCAGCGCTTCAGCGCTGGGTGGGCGTACCCAACAAACCCTCCGGAGTCCCGTAGGGACGGCGCAGCTTGATCTTAATAAGGCTAACAGCTAAATGGTGTCATTCAGGAAGGCCTCCGCCGATTCCCGCGTAAAAATCCGGCTCACCTGCGGCACCGGCGGCGGTGGCGTCACCGAAAACCGAATCGCCTCCCGCAAAAGCTCCGCCGGTTCGGCCAGCATCTCCGCATCCGTCGCATAAAGCGTGACGATGGGCTGCCCTTCCCCTACCAGCGTCCCGCGCCTTGCATGAAACTCGATCCCCGCATGAGGATCGACCGGTTCGCCCGCCTTCTCCCGCCCCGCGCCCGTCCGCTGCACAGCCCAGCCGATCTTGGTTGTGTCCATTTCGGTGATGTAACCGCTCTCCCACGCGGTCAGCACCAGCGTTGCGCCGGGTTTATGAAAAGATTCAAAGGCGCGTCCCGACTCAAAGATCGAAATATCTCCACCTTGAGCCTCAATCATCTCCAAGAACGCATTTATCCCAGTGCCGTCATAAATGGTGCCCTCGGCAAGTGAGTAGCCTGCTTCTGGTGTTGGCGCCTTGCCGCCAAGATAAATCATCCATCCGGCGAGAATGAGCGATAGTTTCTTCAGATCTTCAGAACCTTCAGGATCGTCACCGTTGAGAACTTCCACGGCTTCTTTGATTTCAATCCAGTTGCCCGCCATGCGCCCCAGCGGCTTGCTCATATCGGTCAGCAGGGCCACGGTGCGCGTGTCGGCGGCCTCGGCCGTGGCCACCATCAGCGCGGCCAGGTACTCCGCATCCTCGCGCTTGCGCAGGAAGGCTCCCGAGCCGGTCTTCACGTCCAGCACCAGCGCATCCAGGCCCGCCGCCAGCTTCTTGCTCAGGATCGAAGCGCAGATCAGCCCCGCGCATTCCACCGTCCCGGTGCGGTCGCGCAGCGCGTAGAGGGCACGGTCGGCAGGAACCAGCGCCGGGGTCTGGCTGACGATGGAGGCGCCGCAGCGGCTGAGAACTGTCTCGAATTCGGAGAGCGTCAGCGCCGTGCGGAAGCCGGGGATGGCCTCCAGCTTGTCCAGCGTTCCGCCGGTGTGGCCCAGCGCCCGCCCGCTGATCATCGGCACGGCCAGCCCGCAGGCCGCGGCGATGGGCGCAACCAGGAAGCTGGTCTTGTCGCCCACGCCGCCGGTGGAGTGCTTGTCCACGGCGGTTTTGCCCAGCCGCGCCGGGGAAAACCTCTCCCCGGAGTCGCGCATGGCCACGGTCAGAGCGCGCGTCTCGTCAATGGAAAGCCCGCGCAGATACGCGGCCATCAGCCAAGCGGAGAGCTGCTCGGCGGGGATCGACCCATCCGCCGCCCCGGCGGCCAGAAACGCGATCTCGCGCGCTTCCAGAGCGCCGCCGTCGCGCTTCTTGCGGATCAGATCAATGATGTGCGGCTGAGCAGAGTCAAGCATAAGGATGCGCCTATTATTCCATGAATCCCTGTCTCTTTGACTGGAGACCGCAAAGGCCATCCAAAATCAAAAGCCCCTAATCTCAAGAACGAGACCGGGGGCTTTCAAATTCATACGCATCCGAGCGAGGTTCAGCCGGCCTTCTCCAGCAGGCAGAGCGAGAGATCGCGCCGCTCGACCATATCCTTGGTGATCTCGATGTCGCGGACGCGCTTGCTGTTGGGCAGGTGGTACATCAGGTCGAGCATCAGCTCTTCCAGGATCATGCGCAATCCGCGCGCGCCCACCTTGCGGTTGAGAGCCTCGCGGGCTACCGCGCCGATGGCCTCCTGGGTGAAGTGCAGGCGAACATTCTCGTACTCGAAGAGGCGCTGGTACTGCTTGAGGACGGCATTGCGCGGCTTGGTGAGAATCTCGGTCAGCGCGGCCTCGTCCAGCTCGTCCAGAATGCCCATCACCGGCAGGCGTCCGACAAACTCCGGAATCAGCCCGTACTTGATCAGATCCTGCGGCTCGGTCTTGCGCAGCAGCTCGGTGTCGCGGTGGGAACGGCTGGTGGCGGCATCGCCCTCGATTGAATCGATGGTCTTGAAGCCCAGCGCCTTCTTGCCCACGCGCCGGCCCACCACCCGCTCCAGGCCGACAAAGGCCCCGCCGCAGATGAAGAGGATGTTGGTCGTATCGACGGCCGTGAACTCCTGATGCGGATGCTTGCGCCCGCCCTGGGGCGGCACATTGGCGACGGTTCCTTCAAGAATCTTCAGCAGCGCCTGCTGCACGCCCTCGCCGCTCACGTCGCGGGTAATCGAAGGGTTCTCATCCTTGCGGCCGATCTTGTCGATCTCGTCGATGTAGATGATGCCCTGCTGGGCGCGGTTCACGTCGCCCTCGGCGGCTTGCAGCAGCTTGAGGATGATATTCTCCACATCCTCGCCCACATAGCCGGCCTCGGTCAGCG
>CAYVGW010000254.1:0-5000 GCA_964450895.1 uncultured Occallatibacter sp.
GGCCGGCTGTCGCGTGGACCTCCCGGTCCACGCCGTTCCCTTCACGAAAAGGAATATAACTCTACAGCTCCACGCCGCAGAGACTCACTTCCAGCCCCATCGCATGGAACATCGCCGCCTTGGCCGCCAGCGCGCGGTCGGCCTCTTCGGCGGAGCCGGCGTAGGCGACATTCACGTGATTCGACGGATGTCGCGCCATGAACTGATTCTGATCCACGCCATGCAGCACCACATGCATCACCGGCCACTGCGGCGTCACTTCAGCCCAGCGGCGGTTGGTCTCCGCCTCCGGCAGCGAGATCGCCGTGGCGCGGCCCAAATCCACCTTCAGGCTGCCTTTTTCAACAAAAACGCGGCTCCAGACCACCTCGCCCGGTTTGCAGACGCCTTTCATGGTGCCGCCGCCCAGCCGGAAGTACATCGCCGGCTGGCGCTCGCTCACCGCGCCCTTGTAGCCGCCCACCAGGTGCGAGGCGGGCACGGCGCCGGAGATTTGAAAGAGCCATACAAACTCATCGAAGCCGTCGGCGGTGTAACGCTCGCCCCAGCGCACATCGTGCAGCGTCGTCGCCGGGTCCAAACCCATCGCCGTCCACACGCGGTTGGTCACCACAGCGTCCACGCCCACGCACTCGTCCACCTCGTTGAAGTGCGGCAGCGGACGCCCTGCATACAGTTCGCGCCCATCGATCCCAAAGACCGGCGGACGGTCCACATTGTTGAAGAGGCCCTCGGCCAGATCGGAGGCGGGCACCAAATCCTTCAAGCCCTGCTGGTACTGAATGCCGATGGAGTCGCAACCGAACTCATCACTGATGCGCATGGCTGCGATATACATCTTGCACTGGCCAAGAATCTGCGCGTCGGTCAGTTCCGTCGCCTCGTCCTTGCCTGTCTTGAAGCGCATCCCGCGCCCGTCCAACCACTCGCGCACCTTCTGCGCCTCCGCGTCGCTCACTTCGCGCATCGCGGCATAGAGCGCGGACTGGCTCAACCGCTCCTTGTACATGCCCGCGGGATTCATCAGCGAATCTTCAATGATGGCATTCATCATGCCCATGCAGCCCTCATCGAAGACGCCCAGCAGCGCCTTCTTGCCGCGCAACTCATTGGCCAGCGCCACGCCCAGCGCCTGCTCCGCCTTGCCGGCTTTCGCCGGATCGAAGGCATGAACGTGCGTCGTGTCGTGCGCAAAGCTCTTGTTCTTGATCCACTCGCGCAGGCCGCGCTTGAAGAGCGGATCGGTGAACTCCTTGCTCCACAGCGTGGTGAACGGCACGCCGGCCTTGCGCAGGCAGCCATTCAGATTCAGCATTCCCACCAGCCCCGGCCATTGGCCTGACCAGTTCGCCACGGTGAGGATCGGCCCGCGATGCGAGAGCAGCCCAGCCATCACGTGGGCGCTGTACTGCCAAACCGACTCGGCCACCACGATCGGCGCGTCGGGATGGATCTGCTCGAAGACCTTCATGCCCATCCGCTGCGAGTGAATGAAGCCATGCTTCAGCGCCGGATCGACCGGATGAGCGCGGCGCAGCGTAATGCCCTCTTCGCGGAAGGCCGCCGCCAGTTGCTCTTCCATCGCCGCCTGCGCGGCCCAGCAAACTTCATTGGCCGATTGGCGCAGATCGCCGCTGGCCACCAGCAGAACCTCATTCGGCGCAACCGGGGTGGGGGTGGAAACTTCAGGAATTACGTATGCCGCCATTTTGTTGATCCTCGCTCATTTCCGGGCTATTGCCCAAACTCTTTTTAGTCCCCACCGCCGTTACCGGTCAGCGGGGCTTAAATTTGT
Source organism: uncultured Occallatibacter sp. (assembly GCA_964450895.1). Classification (GTDB taxonomy): domain Bacteria; phylum Acidobacteriota; class Terriglobia; order Terriglobales; family Acidobacteriaceae; genus Telmatobacter. Next base: position 1,796 of record CAYVGW010000254.1, read on the forward strand.
AGCGCCGGCCTCCCGGCTCAAATTTGTAGCGCCGACCTCCCGGTCCACGCTTGCTCTTACTACGATTCATCGAGCGCGGACTCGATACTCCGTCCCCGCGCCAACAAAGATTTATACCGCTTATACGCCTGCTCCGCCGCTGCAGATTGCGCAGGCGCATAACTTCGCAGCTCGATCGATCGCCGCAACGCATCCTGCCCCTCAGACAGGTTCTTCAGGTGCCCGGTAGCCAACGCCTGCATCATCGCGTTGCCCAGCGCCGAAGCCTCCACCGGCCCTGCAACGACCTCACGCCCGCAGGCATCGGCGGTCATCTGGCAGAGAAAATGATTGAGGCTGCCCCCGCCCACCACGCGAATCGTCTTCAGCGCCCGCCCGGTGATCCGCTCCAGCTCTTCCAGCACCGCGCGATAGGCAAAGCTCAGGCTCTCGAAGACGCAGCGGGCAAACTCGCCTTTCGTCTGCGGAACCGGCTGCCCGCTCTCCGCGCAGAATCGCGCCACTGCGGCGCACATATCGGCCGGAGCCAGAAATGCGCTGGCTGAAGGATCAATGAACGAGCGGAAGGCCGGCGCGCGCGCCGCCGCTGCTTCCAGTTCGCCCCACGCGCACGAGCTGCCGGCGGCCTCCCAAAGACGCACGCACTCCTGCAGAATCCATAGCCCGGTCATGTTCTTCAGTAGCCGCACCCGCCCGTCCGCCGCGCCTTCATTGGTAAAGCCGCCCTGGAAGGCCGCATCGCTCAGATTCGGCTCATTCACAATCACGCCCATCAGGCTCCAGGTTCCGCTGCTCAAAAAGACGCTGGCGTCGTCCAGGCCGGGAATCGCCGCCACCGCACTGGCCGTATCGTGCGAGGCGACGGCGATGCACGGCACGCCCCCCGCAAAGCCGCACTCCGCTTGCACGCCGCTTTGCAGCTCGCCCAGCACGGTTCCCGGCTGCACAATCTCCTGAAAGATGCCGTCGGGAAGTTCAAGCCGCTCAAGCACCTCCCGCGACCAGCAACGCGCCCGCAGATCAAGAATCTCGGTCGTCGAAGCGTCGGTGTACTCCGCGCGCTTCTCGCCGCAGAGCAAAAACTGAAAGAAATCCGGAATCATCAGCAGTGAGCGGGCCTGCCGCAGCCGCCAATCCTGCTGCATCGCCATCGCAGCCAATTGAAAAACAGTATTGATCTCCATCGTCTGCACGCCGGTCGCGCGGAAGAGATCGAGTCCGCTCATCTTCGCTTGCAACGCGGCGGGCACGCCGTTGGTGCGCGCGTCGCGGTAATGATGCGGGTTGCCCAGCAGCCGGTCGCGCTCGTCCAGCAGGCAAAAATCCACGCCCCAGGAGTCTACGCCGATTCCTGCGGGAAGCTCATTGCGCCGCGCGCGGCATCGTCTTAATCCGTTCTGAATCTCGCTCCAGATGCGTAGCGCGTCCCAGTAGAGATCGGCCCCAATGCGCACCCCGCCATTGGAAAAGCGATGCGCCTCGTCGAGCGAAAAACGCCGCCCGTCCCAGGCGCACTCCATCACGCGGCCGCTCGATGCGCCCAAATCCACGGCCAGAAAGCTAATACTCGCGCTCATGCAGTTCTTTCAGAAAAGCCTGATTTTCGTTGCAATCTGCGGCGAACAGGAACTGCCGCTAACTTGCTAACTCACTATGCCCGCGAAGCGGGCGCTAACTCGCGAAATGATCTCGCAAATCATCCACATTCACCGAAAAGTTTGGCGAATACACGCTCCCAACAGGTCTTGAACACTTCGGCTCAGTTTCGTTGCCGCGGAGCAAAAATCCGCCCTCCGCGATCGGTCAATTCGCCTGAACAATTCTACTACTTTAACGTTATCTAATGGGAAGAGCCATCATCGCGCCGCCATGCCTGCGCAAATGATTCTCCCCGCGCGGCAGCTTCATCGCCGAGCCGCTGCCCAAATCGCGCTTGTATATCTCGCCATAGTTGCCCGTCGCCGCAATCACGCGCACCACCCAATCGTTATCCAGACCCAGCGCCGAGCCAACCTCCCGCGAACCGCCCAGCAGAAACCGCAGCGCCGGATCGCCCTCCGCCCGTCCGCGCATCGCCTCCACATTGGCCCGCGTCACGCCGTTCTCCTCGGCCGCCACCAGCGCTTCCGTCACCCACGCCACAATCGACGCCCACTGCGGATCGTCGTCGCGCTCCGCCGCCGCCAGCGGGTCGGCGGAGATGCGCTCCGCCAGCAGCCGCGCCGGATGCCCGCGCCGTTCCAACTCCACGCGCGTTTCAGCCAGCCGCGTTCGCTCACCCGCCAGAGCGCCGCAGTTACCGGTCGCAAACGCCGCCTGCATCTCCCCCTCCTCCTGAAACGGAAAAGGCACAAAATCAAGATGCTCGCGGCTGAACCATGCGCGCACGCTCTCCTCCACATGCGTTTCTGCTAGAAAACAGATCTTCCTCCCGCTCAACTGCCGCGCCCGCAAAACCTTGCTCCCCGCCGGAAGCAGAAATCCGATCCCGTCCCAAAGAATCGGCCGCGTGAAGCGCAGATTCGTCCCCGCTGAATGCGTAAAATCATCCGGCAGCGTCGCCGCCAGCTCCACTTCGCCCTTCCTGAGCGCAAGCATCAATGTCTGATCGTCTGGAAAACGCGCCACCTGCACCCGCGCATCTTTTCCCAGCACGGCCACCGCCACCGCTTGGCAAAGATCCGCGTCAAAGGCCTCCCGATTGCCAAAATCGTCGGAGTTCGTGTACTCGGCCTCTTCCTGATCGATGCCGCAGCGCAGCACACCCGCCGCCCGCACCCGCGCCAGCGTCGTTGCGTGCGTCGCCAGAGGCTCCGCCGCGCCCGCAACACCACAAGCAACGATCACCGCCAGCGTTGGCGTAGCTACTATGCAAAGTCTGAAAATATGTTTGTAGAAAAGCAAAGATTCCCTCGGAGCTAATCAGACCGTGAAAAAGACTTTGTTTTGAAAGGGCACGACTTTAGTCGTGCCGAAAAAGGCTCAAAAGATGGTGGCTTTAGCCGCTGAGGGATGGTTTTCGCCAATATCCTCATCAAAAAACCACCTTTTCGCAGCTAATAAACCTGTATTGAATATACCCTCCCACCGATAGACAATACATCTGTCCCTACGTGGCGACGCTTAGACGGATCATAAGTTCTTGCGTTGTTTGGGGTTGCCCCCTTGGCTGAGACAAACAGTTAAGACTCACTTTGCCGTTCGC
>CAYVGW010000255.1:0-4950 GCA_964450895.1 uncultured Occallatibacter sp.
GTTCAAATACTTTAGCAGCCCGTGGTGAAACTCCTGTTTTGAAAGGGCACGGCTTTAGCCGTGCCGCAAGTGGCTCAAAATATATGCGGGCTTTAGCCCCTGAGGGAAGCTTTCTTTGAAAATGAAACAGAATCAGAGGTTCCTTTTCACTGCGCGATGCGCCTTGGTCCTGAATCCATGAAAATTCTGATCGCTCATAACAGATATCAATTCAGCGGCGGCGAAGACGCGGTGGTCCGCGACGAGGCCGAGCTGCTCCGCCGCCACGGCCACTCCGTGCAACTGCTGGAGCAGGATAATGACGCCATTCATGGCCTGCGCGGCAATCTCATCGCCGCCGCCGCCGTCTTCTATTCGCCTCGTTCGCGCGCCCGCATGAGACAGGCGATCCACGATTTCCAGCCGGAGATCGTCCACGTTCACAACTGGTTTCCCATGCTCTCTCCGTCGATTATTTTTGAAGCCGGCGCGTCGGCGATTCCCGTTGTCCAGACCTTGCATAACTTCCGCCTGCTCTGCGCCAATGCGCTGCTTTTTCGTGACGGCGCGGTGTGCATGGACTGCGTGGGAAAGCTCTTTCCGCTGGATGGCATTCTGCATGGCTGCTATCGCGGCAGCCGCGCCGGAAGCGCCATCGTCACCGCGGCCTTTGCCTTGCATCGCTGGACGCGCGCCTGGGATCATGTCGATCTCTTCCTGGCCGTCTCCGCCTTCGAGCGCGAGATTCTGCTCCGTGGCGGCTTGCCGGCGGACAAGATTGTGGTGAAGCCCAACTTTGTCTCTTCGGATGCCCTCCTGGACGAGGCGAATCGTGAGAATTCCGCCCTCTATGTAGGCCGTTTATCGCCGGAAAAAGGCATTCAAACGCTGCTCACCGCATGGAACTCCGGCCGCGTGCCCGGGCAACTGAAAATCATCGGCGATGGCCCCCTGGCAGACCAAGTGCGCTCCTGCGCGGCCGCCAACCCCCGCGTCGAATACCTGGGTTTGCAGCCGCCCGGCGCGGTCTTGCGCGCCATGGCCAAAGCCCGCTTCCTGGTCTTTCCCTCCGAGTGGTTCGAGACCTTCGGGCGAACCGTGGTCGAGGCGTTTTCCCAGGGAACGCCGGTTCTAGCCGCCGATCTGGGCGGCGTGCGCGAGTTGGTCGAGGAAGGGGTCACCGGCTTCCGCTTTCCGCCGGGGGACGCCGATGCGCTCGCGGCCGGCGCCCGGCGCTTTTCCAACGGCGCGGAGTACCAGCAAATGCGCGCCAACTGCCGCAATCTCTTTCTGCATAAATATACAGCGGAAATCAATTACACCCAATTGATGAATGCCTACACTCAAGCAATCACCATCAGGAAGATGAGAGAATAAAAAAGCATGAATGCACCCCTTGCGCAAAAAGGCAGTTTGAAGTACCGCCCAGACATCGACGGACTCAGGGCCGTTGCGGTCGTCAGCGTGGTGATCTTCCATCTGGGCGCGGGCCACCTGATGGGCGGCTTTGTCGGCGTCGATGTATTCTTTGTCATCTCCGGCTACCTCATCAGCGCCATCATCTTCTCCGATATCGCCGCCTCCCGCTTTTCGGTTCTCGGCTTCTACGAGCGGCGCATCCGGCGCATCTTTCCGGCTCTCTTCGGAATGCTGCTCCTCTTTACCGCCGTCGCCAGCCTGACCCTGCTGCCCACTGAGTTAGTCGATTACGCCAAGTCGCTCTTTGCGGCGGTCCTCTCCGCTTCCAACTTCTATTTCTGGCGGCATTCCGGTTACTTTGACATGCCGGAATCGAACCCCCTTCTCCATACCTGGTCGCTCGCCGTTGAAGAGCAGTTTTATATCCTCTTCCCGCTTTGCCTGGTCATCATTCGCCGCTTCTTCCCGCGCCGCCTGCGGGCCGCCGTGGTGGCGCTCTTCTTTGCCTCGCTGATCGCCAGCATCGCCATGGTCCGTTTGGACCCGGTCAGCTCGTTCTATATGCCGTATACGCGGGCCTGGGAGCTGCTGCTGGGAACCATGATTTCACAGGGCATCTTTCCCCGCCTGCGAGCCAGCATCCCGCGCAACCTGGCCACTCTGGCCGGCATGGGATTGATTCTCTATCCGGTCTTCTTTTATTCCCCACGGACACCCTTTCCCGGAATCGCCGCCCTGCCGCCCTGCCTCGGTTCCGCGCTCATCATCGGCGCGGGCGAATATGGAAGCTCGCTGGTCGGCAAGGTTTTATCCTGGCGCCCGGTGGTTTTTGTCGGCCTCATCTCCTATTCGCTCTATCTCTGGCACTGGCCGGTGATTGTCATGCATTCGATGGGCTTTACCGTCACTCTGAATGACCTCCTGCCCCATCGGCTCGCCGTCCTGATCCCCGCCTTCCGCTTCGATATGTGGATGGAGATTGTCGTCTCCTTTCTGCTGGCGATTCTCTCCTGGCGATTTGTCGAGCGCCCCTTCCGCGCCCGCCCGTTGCGCATCACCCGCCGCCCGCTCTTCGTCCTCTCCGCGGTGGTGATGGCCGTTCTCCTCGCGCTTTCTGCCACCATCTTCTTCGGCCACGGCTTTGAAGGCCGTTTCTCCCCTCAGGCCGTGAAGATCGCCTCCTTCCTTGAAAAACGCGGCGCGGGCGACGAGCATGGCCGGGTTGGATCCTGCTTTATCACCGACTCCAGCCGCTCCGCCGTACTCGATAATGACCGCTGCCTGCAACTCATCCCAGGAAAAAGGAATTACCTGCTGATCGGCGACAGTCACGCCGCGGTGCTGTGGAGCGGGCTGGCAGCCGCGCGCCCGGAAGACAATCTCCTGCTGGCCAGCGTCTCCAATTGCAAGCCCCTCCTTCATCCCGGCGGCACAGGCGACTGCATCAAAGAGATGAACTATATCTTCAACTCTTACCTGCCGTCGCATCCCTTGCAAGCATTGCTGCTGGAGGCGCGCTGGAAGCCTGCCGACATGGCCGGGCTAACAGAAACCATCGCGTGGGCCAGGCAGCGCCAGATCCCCGTGACCCTCTTCGGCCCGGTGGCCGAGTACGATGCGCCGCTGCCCAGGCTTCTGGCTTACTCCATCACCTGGAACAGGCCCGGCCTGGCCAGCAAGCACCGTATCGCCTACTCCCCGTCCATGGATAAGCTCATGCAAGGCCTGGATGCAAGCACATGGCATATTCCCTATATTTCGCTCTACCAGGCGACCTGCAATCAGGAAGGTTGCACAGAATACGCCGATCGCGCGCAGGAAATTCCCGTCATGCGCGACGGAGACCACTTCACCGACGCTGGCTCGGCTCTCATCGTCGGCCGTCTGATCCAGGCGGGCGAGCTGCCTTGATTCGCGGATTTCAAATCAAGCCCCCAGCCGCTTCGCCTGCTCCTCTCCGTTCAAAACCCGGAAGGCCCCCTCGGCCAGCGCCCGCAACTCATCCTCGCCGGGGTAGACCCGCACCGGTGCAATCCACTCCACATACTCGCGCAGTTGGCCCACCACCCGCTCCGAGTGCGTCATTCCCCCGGTCAGCAGCACCGCGTCCACCCGCCCTTTGAGCGCCGCCGCCATCGCCCCCGCCTCCTTGCCCACCTGGTGGATCATCGCGTCAAAGATCAGTTTGGCCTTGCCGTCTCCCGCCTCGATTCTCTCTTCCACCTCGATCAGATTCCGCGTGCCCAGATAGGCCGCCAGGCCGCCGTCTCCAAAGAGATGGCGGTCCATCTGCGCCTCGGTAAACCGGCCGCTGTAGCAGAGCTTGGCCAGCGCCCGCACCGGCAGCCCGCCGCTGCGATCCACGCCGAAAGGCCCCTCCTCGATGGAATTGCTGTCCATCATCCGGCCCTCCTGGTGAGCCGAAACGGTGATGCCGCTGCCCAGATGCGCCACAATCAGCCGCAGCGACTCGTACCGGCGCCCCTGCTCCCGCGCAAACCGCCGCGCCACCGCCTTGAGGTTCAGCGCATGGCCAACCGCCGTGCGCTCCACCAGCGGCGAGCCGGTGGGCCGCGCGCACTCCTGCCACTCGTCCACCGTCACCGGGTCCACAATGTAGGCGTCCACCCCGCTCGCTCGCGCAAAGCGCAGCGCCAGCAGCCCGCCCAGGTTGGAGCCGTGCTGTCCCCGCCGCGCCGCCCGCAGCTCCGCCACCATCGCCTCATCCACCAGATACGTGCCGCAGGGCAGCGGCGGCAGCAGACCGCCCCGGCCCACCACCGCGGCAAAGCGCTCCTCCGCGTACCCAGCCTCGGCCAGCGCCCGCTCGACCAACTCCCCGCGATACTCCAGCCGGTCCACCATCGGACGCCCCTTGAAGCGCTCGATCTCCTCATCCCCGTGGCGGATCGTCTGCTCCCACGCTGCGCCCTCTTGCCTATAGACGCCAAATTTCGTCGAGGTCGCTCCTGGATTGAGGACCAGTATCTGGCTCTGATTTCCGTTCAAGACCTTTTCCTCCCGGCCAGAGATGAGTTTACCCTGTTCCCGCGCCCTTCTGCTTCGTTTCAGACTGGGTGCCCCACCCTCGCCGCGTACTTGTTTTTGCGGCTAGGGTGGGATGCCTCCAGGGTAATCGCATTTGAACTTCGCCAAACGACCATCATTCTCGCGATACTCATGCGGGCGGCTTTTCGGAGGGAGCAGGGGCATTTATGCCCCTGAAGCGAGACTTGGGCAGGCTGGCCTTTAGGCCCGGGGCTAAAGCCCTGTCGTTTCAGGCGTAAATTCAGGGGCATAAATGCCCCTGCTCCCTCCAGGTGATTTCAAATGCGATTGCCCTGGGATGCCTCAAAAATTCCATGGCAATCCCCCGCTTTCGTGCTATACTTGCTTCAATCGTAGAATTCGATCTGAAGTTCTTGCCTGTTCCGGTTACCGCCTACTCGCAAACTTCCACATTGCGTTCGCGGTAAATCGGTATCACAGGAGTATCACACAATGGAAACAGGCACAGTCAAGTGGTTTAATGACGCCAAGGGTTTTGGATTT
>CAYVGW010000256.1:0-4939 GCA_964450895.1 uncultured Occallatibacter sp.
CCCCTGAAGAGAGACTTGGGCAGTCTGGCCTTTAGGCCCGGGGCTGAAGCCCTGTCGTTTCAGGCGTAAATTCAGGGGCATAAATGCCCCTGCTCCCTCCAAATGATTTCAAATGCGATTTCCTTGCCCCCGCCCCGGTCCTCAATTGCGAGGGACCGGGGGCGCCCTCGACTTGATAATCCGTTGAATGAGGGCAGGGCCACCCGCCAGCGAGACGGCAAAGGCCACACTTAAAAATGTAATGACAATGTCATCGCTATATCCTATACTGAAATGCGATGGAGAATATATGGCAACCGAACTTAAAATCAAGAAGCCAAAAACGGCTCGTACTACTCTGAATATTCGTATTCTGCCGCAGGAACGCAACCTGATTGACCAGGCGGCACAGGCGCGGTGTAAAAACCGCACCGACTTTATCCTGGATGCCGCGCGTCAGGCAGCCGAGGAGACGCTGTTGGACAGGGCAATGATTTCGGTCAGCCCCGAAGCCTATCAGGAATTTCTGGTTCGGCTTGATGCGCCGCCACAGCCCAATAAGCGGCTACTGGCCACCATGCGCGCCCCTGTGCCGTGGGATACGAAATGAAGCTCTCCGCACCTGAACCATTGGCGCAGCACCACCGAATCAGCGGATTCGATTCCGGTGTGCCGTCACTGGATGACTGGTTGAAACGCCGCGCGTTAGCCAATCAGGTGAGCGGCGCCTCGCGCACGTTTGTTGTTTGCCAAGACACTCAGGTCGTTGGATATTATGCACTTGCATCGAGCGCGGTTCATACGGAGATCGCCCCTGGCCGGTTTCGCCGTAATATGCCGGAGCCAATTCCAGTTGTCGTGCTGGGACGCCTTGCGGTCATCAAAGCTCTTCATGGCCAGGGCCTTGGCCGCGCGCTTTTTTGTGATGCCGCGCGTCGCGTGATGCAGGCGGCGGATTCCATCGGTGTCCGTGGGCTGCTTGTTCATGCCATCTCGGAAGATGCCAGGAGTTTTTATCTCAAGTTGGGCTTTGACCCATCGCCGCTTGAACCCTTGACTCTGATGATTACCCTGACGGACTTACGCGCTGCCCAAGAACGCATTCACTCGAACTCCTGCAAAGCATGACTGAGTTCTACCTCACCGCCAGCGAAAAATCCGCAGCGAAACGGCAAAGGCCGCCACCAACCACGCCAGCAGAATCGCCACCGGTGCGGCCATCTGCGCCAACCCCATTCCTTGCAACATGTTCCCGCGCAGCGCGTCGTTGACTGCGGTCAGCGGCAGCGCCCGCACCAGCGGCTGCACCATCGCCGGAAAGCGCGACGCCGAAAAGAAGATACCGGAGAGAATCCACATCGGCAGCATCACCAGGTTCATCAGCCCGGAAGCCGCCTCCATCGTCCGCGCCCGCGAACTGACCAGAAGCCCCAGCGCCGAAAAGACCAGCGAACTGAGTACGCACAACAGCGCCAGCTCCCCCAGCGATCCACGAAAGGGTACATGGAAAGCCAGCCGCGCAAAGCCCAGAAAGAAGGCCACCTCGATCACCAGAAGGATCAGACGCGACAGCAGATACGATGCCAAGTACTGCCAGCGCGGCATGGGCGAAGCCACCATCCGCTTGAGCAGCTTCTTCTGCCGCGCCTCGACGATGGAAAAGCCGATCCCCCACATTGCCGTGCCCATCAGATTCATCCCCAGCAGGCCGGGAACCACAAAGTCGATGTACCGCGCCCCCGCCTCATGCACCGGCAGGTCCGCGGCGCGCACGGCCTCCCGCCGCCCAGCCGCCGTCTGAATCGCCCGGTCGGCCTCGAGACGAGCCACCCGCGCATCCGGATTGGTGTCGTCGAATTTGTACTCGACCCCCTCCGGCCGCTGAATCGCCAGCAGCAGAATCCCGCCCGTCGCCAGCGCCCGCGTCCCCGCCGTCTCGTCCATCGCCGTCGCCGCCAATCCCTTGTCCGCCGCCAAAGCCTGCGTCAGTTGCGCCGTCGTCGCGCCCACCGGCAGCACATCCGCCGGACGGTTCCGGAAGGCAATCCCCAACCCCACGGCCAGCAAAATCGGAAAGACAAATGTCCAAAAAATCGCCTCCGGCTCGCGCAGATACAGCCGGAAGCGTGTCGAGGTCAGTTGAAAGAGAGAACTTTTCTCCAGCCTATTCATCGCGCAGCGTCCTCCCCGTCAGATTCACAAAAACATCTTCCAGCGTCGCCGAATGTGTGCGGAACTCGCTCAGATGCAGCCCTTCCCCATCGAGCGCCGCAAAGATCGCCGGGACCGCCGTGTGCAGCTCGACCACGGAGAGCTGATGCAACCCCGCGTCCACGCGATGCGATTGCACCCCTGGAATCGCCAGCAGCGGCGCTGCATTCACCTCGTTCATCTCCCGCTCCGCCACGGCAAATTCGACGATATGCTCCGCGCCCACCGAGGCAATCAACTGCGGCGTCGTTCCCTGCGCAATCACCCGCCCGTGGTCCATGATCGCCACCCGGTCGCAGAGCCGCTCCGCCTCTTCCATATAGTGCGTCGTCAGGATGATCGTCCGTCCGGCCTGCTTCAGTTCATCCACCAGATCCCACAAGTGCCGCCGCGCCTGCGGATCGAGGCCGGTCGTCGGCTCGTCCAGAAAGAGCAGCTCCGGATCGCCGACCAGCGCGCAGGCCATCGCCAGCCGCTGCTTCTGCCCGCCGCTCAGCGTACCCACGCGCCCGCCGCGCTTCTCCTCCAACTGCGCCGTCCGGATCGATTCATCCACCGTCAGCCCGCGCCGGTAAAAGCTGCGAAAGAGCCGCAGCGTCTCCTCGACCGTCAGCTTCTCTGGAAACTGCGTCTCCTGCAACTGCACGCCGATCCGCTGCCGCAGCTCCTCGGCGTCCCTCTGCCAATCCAGCCCCAGCAACTCGACGGTCCCGGAGTCAGCCGCCGTCAGTCCCTCGCAGATTTCGATGGTCGTCGTCTTCCCTGCGCCATTCGGCCCCAGCAGCCCAAAGCACTCGCCCCGCGCCACCTCCAGATCCAGCCCATCGACGGCCACCACGTCCGCGAAGGCTTTCCGCAGCCCGCGCAGCAGCAGCGCCGGAGCGCTTTCATGGGGCATATGCTCTCCAATCACCTGTAAATCTACCAAATGAAAACTCCTCGAGAAACCGTGCTGACATTCTTCGGATTGCCTTGCCAAATCATACGACTCAAGCATCCTTCTCGTTCCTTCACAATAGTAGGTAGCGCCGGTCTCCAGACCGGATGTAGCGCAGGCCTCCTCGCCTGCGCCGTCACGCGCTATCATCTATCTGTGCAAGCCGAGCAAGCAACCTACCATCTGGGCGACATCCTGGCCAACGCCATCACCCACGGCATCGGCGCGCTGCTGGCCATCGCCGGCGCGCTCTACCTGTTCGCCGCCTCCACCCGCGGCTCGGCCTGGGTGGTGGTCAGTTGCTCGGTTTTTTCCGCGACCCTGGTGCTGGTTTACCTCTGCTCCACGCTTTATCACTCGCTGGTGCGCACCCGCGCCCGCCACGTGCTGCATATCCTCGACCACTCGTCCATCTACCTGCTCATCGCCGGCACATACACGCCTTTCACGCTGGTTACGCTGCGCGGTCCGATTGGCTGGACGCTCTTCAGTGTCGAATGGTCGCTGGCCGTGGCGGGGGTCATCTTCAAGAGCTTCGCCGTGGACCGCTTTGAAGTGGCCTCGGCCATCGTTTACCTGGCGCAGGGCTGGTTCGTGGTGGTCGCCCTGGGGCCGCTGATTCACACGCTCGGCTGGCACGGCCTGATGTGGCTGGGCGCCGGCGGCGTGGCCTATACGCTGGGGATTATCTTCTTCGCCCTCGATCGCCTGCGCTACTTCCACGCCCTGTGGCACCTTTTCGTCCTCGCCGGCAGCATTGCCCACTACTTCGGAATCCTCTACTACGTCGTTCCGGCGCGCCCTTGAACTTGCATCTTTTCTGGTGCAAATTGACCGGAGCACGCCAAAGCCGGTACACTACTCTAGTTTGGCGATTCCTGCCTGTGGCCGTGGAACGAGACGTTCGCCCTCCTGATTTGGGTTTGAGGGCTTGAGTGTACTCCCGCGGTTCAGAAGTTTCCGCCCGAGCTATCTTGTTGTGGCGCGCACCGGCTGAGCCGGACCTGCGCTGGAGGGTTTATGTACGCGGTGATTCGTACCGGTGGTAAGCAGTATCGTGTCGCGCCCGGCGACCTTGTGAAAATTGAAAGCGTGGACTCCAGCTCCGGCTTTGTCGAGTTCAGTGACGTGCTGGCTGTCAGCGGCGAACCGGGAACCGTGGCCAAGCCGGCCACCGCCAAGGTGATCGCCGAAGTGCTGGGCGAGGGCCGGGGCGAAAAAATTCTCGTCTTCCACCTCAAGCGCAAAAAGCAGTACAAGAAGCTGCAAGGGCATCGGCAGAACTTTACCGAGGTGCGCATCAAGGCCATCGAGGCCGACGGCGTCACCTATACCGCCGCCTAGGAGTTTTGAGCTGTCAGCTCTCGGCTTTCAGCTTGGCAATAACAGGAACAAAGGATTTTCGCCCAAATGGGCAGAAAACTGAAAGCTGATGGCTGAATGCTGACAGCTTGACGAGGAGATTCGGCAATGGCACACAAGAAGGGTGGAGGCAGCTCCACAAACGGACGCGACTCCAATGCACAGCGGCTGGGCGTAAAGGCCTTTGCCGGCGAAATCATCTCTGGCGGCTCGATTATCATGCGCCAGCGCGGCACACGCATCAAGCCGGGCCTCAATGTGGGCATCGGCTCGGATGACACGCTCTTCGCCAAGGTCACGGGCCGGGTCAAGTTCGCCGACCGCGGCAACCGTGGGCGCTTTGCCTCTATCGAGCCGGTAGCCGCCGAGTAACTTCGGCTTTCATTCAAAAAAAGCCGCGGCGCAAGCCGTGGCTTTTTTTGACCCCTGACCCCTGACCCCTGACCCCTG
>CAYVGW010000257.1:0-4911 GCA_964450895.1 uncultured Occallatibacter sp.
CGTCCACATCAATTGCCACCAGCCGCAGCGGAGGATGCATAGATTCAGTTTACCGGCAGCGCGCCGCGGCCTACCAAATGGGCGCGACCGGAGCCGCTGGCTGGGTGGGCATTTGCATCTTCTTGTTCATCTCATGAATCGATACAGCGGCCACGGCGGCCATGGCCCCAAACCCTGTTCCCATGATGATCCAAAATGCCTTCATCGACGCTCCCTGTTGCAGAGCGACGACATCGTTGTAAGCCACTGGAGTGATTTCTGTATCGCCATACAGTTGCATGCCGAAGGAGTCCTGGTCGATGCTGACCACGCGGCCGCAGAAGGCGACTCCGTTCTCTAATTGCACGCCGGTCCAGTTCCCCAGGCCGCGCTTGAGGATGCGCGCATGAACCGTATCGGCAGCCAGCGGACGGCGCGCGGTGTCGATGGACGGCATCCCCTTCTGCAGCTCGAAGACATCGCTGTAGGCCACTTGCCTGGGCTGCGCGGCGTTATAGATCTGCACGGCAAAGCCATGGTTGTCATAACTGACGATCTTGCCGGAAAATGCGGTGCCGTCTTGCAACCGCACGCCTACCCAATAGCCCATGCCCAGCTTGATCACCTGCGTGTGAACCTTTTCCGGAGTTATTGATTTCTGCTCGCCATTGGCCATCGGCGCAACCACGAGCAGACAGACCAAGAGCATGACGATACACCCGTTGAGGGTGCGCCTGAAGGAATTCATTTGGATTCTCCTTGGTTTTCTAACTTCTAGTTGTTGTAACCGCGCCGCGCGGGAATAGTTGCGCTGGAATGCAGAAATAAATGCGGATGCGCTGTCTGCCCATGTCGCTTCGATTGTCGCACGTCAGATAAATGAGTGTATAAATTCAGTTTTTCGGCACCGGTTGCGTTGTCAATACAATCCTGGCAGCAAGGCCCAGCTTTGGCCGCGATAGCTTTCGTACTCCGCGCCAAAGGCCTTCCGCAGATTCGCCTCCTCCAGCCGGATCTTGCGCAGATAGGCAAGGACGACCAGCACAAAGCCGATCAGCGCGTGCAATTCGCCGGAGACAATAGCCGTGCCCAGATACAAAGCGAGCAGCGCCGTATAGATCGGATGACGCAGCAGGCGATACGGACCGCAGCGAATCAACTGATGCTCGACCTTGATGGTGATCTCGCCGCTCCAGAAGCGGCCCAGGCAGCGCCGCGCCCAGATAGCCAGCACCAAACCGATCGCATTGAGCGTGAGCCCGGCCAGGGAAACCAGCAGAGAAGCGGGCAGCCAGCGTTGTCTCAAATCTGGAACTGGTAGAAAAATCAATAGCTGGGCAGCTAAAGTGAGCGCCAGATGCACGCGCCTGGAGCCGCGCGACTCGGATTCCGCGGCGGGTGCGGATTTCTTTTTGGCCACGTCCCAATAAATCTCGATCACGCACCACATCGCGATGGATGCCATCATCGGCCAGCCATATCCAAATGGTTTCATGTATTCATTTATACCTTCTCAGCCAAGATAGCCGCATTTGGATTTTAGACCTTGAGATGGATCAGTTTTGAAAGGGCACGGCTTCAGCCGTGCCATATTCGAGCTTTACCTGTTCCGGCTTTAGCCGCCGAGGGAAGGATTTAGTCTTCACGAACCATCCCTCAGGGGCTAAAGCCCAGAATTTCTTGCTCCCTTAGTGGCACGGCTAAAGCCGTGCCCTTTCAAAACGACTGGTTCCAATTTAATGTGATTACCCTGCCTTCTCAGCGGTAGCTCGACAACGAAAAATGACGCTATGTATACTGAAAGCGAGATGAGGCAAAACCGGCAGCGGCGAGCGTGGCTTCTGATTGCGGCAATCGCAATCGGCATCGCCCTTGTCTGCTTGCTGATCCCGCACGGTCACGCCGGCGGCGCGGATTGGCTGGCGATTCTGCCGCTTCTCTGCGCGGGAGTCATCTCTCCGCTGAGTTTCTTCGCGGCGCTGGCCTTTGAATACGATGGCCGCACGCCCGAAGCGCCGGCGCTGCCCACGCTCTTCCAGCGCCCGCCGCCCTTCCTGCTCGCATAAATTCCCTTCTGAGCTATTGTCTTGACTGCATGAATTGGGATTTGTTGCTGTAGCAGCGCGGACGAGGACGTCCGCGCCACAGCCGGCCGGGAGGCCGGCGCTACCTTCTTGCAATTTCCAAAACACGCTGTCTCATTGCTATTTTGAAGTTCCTTCCGCGATTCCAAGAGGGCGTGTATGAATTTCCATGCAATTTTTGCCTGGTGCATACTGGCCGGGTTCATTCCATTCGTGTTTGTAGTGATGGCATTGATTCACTTTTGCTGGTGGCGCTTCCGCCAATGGAGAAGAAAGCCAGGCAAAATGCGCTCCCGGCTTCATTCCTGTTGCCTTGCCATGGGCATGGCATTTCTCCAAAACTTGTGGCTCTTTTACCAGCCCAGCGTCGCCAACCTTCTGGATGAGAAGGAAAGCGAGGACGCCGATGAGGACGATAACGGCGATCCGGAAAACCTGAAAAAGCAGCTCGACCGGCAGCTCAAGAAGATTCGCCGCGGCGAGCCGGTGGACCGGCTGGTGCTGCGAATTTGAGTTGGCTGGCTTATCGATCCCCGGTCTCAAAATCGAGAGCGGGGGCACCCAGAGATCGTGGCTTATCGATCCCCAGCACCGAGAGTTCGTGGCAGCCCACCCTAGCCGCAAAAACAAAGACGCGGCGAGGGTGGGGCACCCGATCCTTGTGGTCAGAGTTTCAATTCCCAGGTCTCAAAATCGAGACCTGGGGCACCCGATCCTTGTGGTCAGAGTTTCAATTCCCCGGTCTCAAAATCGAGAGCGGGGGCACCCGATCCTCTCAGGCGGATGGGCATTTTGGGAGCATTCCTAACCCCCACCATTTACACTGGTATACGGAGATTCCTGTGATTTTCGATAAGGCTTTAACGAAGATTTTCGGCACCGCGAACGAGCGGCTGATCAAGCGCCTGATGCCCATGGTGGCCCTGATCGGCGCTCTGGAAGAAGACACCAAGCGGCTCACGGACGACGAACTGCGCACCAAAACCGCCGAGTTCCGCGAACGGATCGCCGCGCGCCTCAAGGATATTCCCGACGACGCCGAGCACAAGGACGAGCACAAGGCTGTGGAGAAAGAGGCGCTGGACGAGATCCTGCCCGAAGCCTTTGCCGTGGTCCGCGAGGCCGGCTGGCGCACTGTCAAGATGCGCCACTTCGACGTGCAGCTCATCGGCGGGATGGTGCTGCATCAGGGCAAGATCAGCGAAATGAAGACGGGCGAAGGCAAAACGCTGGTGGCCACGCTCTCCTGCTATCTGAACGCCCTCGCCGGCCACGGCGTCCACGTGGTCACGGTGAACGACTACCTGGCCAAGCGCGACGCGGAGTGGATGGGCAAGATCTACGAGTTCCTCGGCCTCAGCGTGGGCGTGATCGTCCACGACCTGAGCGACGACGAGCGCCGGGCCGCTTACGCTGCTGACATTACTTACGGAACGAATAATGAGTTCGGCTTCGACTACCTGCGCGACAACATGAAGTTCGAGATCAAGGATTGCGTGCAGCGCGGCCACTACTACGCCATCGTCGACGAGGTGGATTCGATCCTGATCGACGAAGCGCGCACTCCGCTGATCATCTCCGGCCCCACCGATCAGACCACCGACAAGTACGCCCGCGCGCGCAAGATCGTCCCCAGCCTGGTCAAGGGCGAAGAGATCGACGCCATGGACCACAAGCGGCAGGAGGAGCTGGGCATCCAGCTTGCCGAGGGCCAGAAGCATCTGACCGGCGACTACATCGTGGATGAAAAGCAGCGGACGATCGGCGTGACGGACGAGGGCTGGGTGACCATCGAGAAGCTGCTGGGAATCAGCAACATCGCCGATGCCGAAAACTGGGAGATGAAGCACTACATCGAGACGGCGATCAAGGCCGAAGCGCTCTACAAGCGCGATGTCGAATACGTCGTCAAAGAAGGCGAAGTGATCATCGTGGATACCTTCACCGGCCGCCTGATGCCGGGCCGCCGCTGGAGTGACGGCCTGCATCAGTCGATCGAGGCCAAGGAGGGCGTGGTCATCCGCAAGGAAGATCAGACGCTGGCCACCATCACCTTCCAGAACTACTTCCGCCTCTATCAAAAGCTGAGCGGCATGACCGGCACCGCCGAGACGGAAGCCGCAGAATTCGAGAAGATTTACAAGCTGGAGATCGTCGTCATCCCGACGAACAAGCAGATGCTGCGGCTGGAAAATCCCGACGTGGTCTATCGCACGGAGAAGGAAAAATTCAAGGCCGCGGCGGACGACATCGCCAAGCTGCACGAGACGGGGCAGCCGGTGCTGGTGGGCACGGTTTCCATCGAAAAATCCGAGCGGCTTTCGGCGATCTTGCAGCGCAAGGGCGTCAAGCACGTGGTGCTGAACGCCAAATTCCATGAGCGCGAGGCGGAGATCGTCGCCCAGGCCGGGCGGCTGGGCGTGGTGACGATTTCGACGAACATGGCCGGCCGCGGAACCGACATTCTGCTGGGCGGCAACGCGGAGTTCATGGCGCGCAAACAGTTGGTGGATCAAAAGAAGGCGCGCGCCATCAGCGTCGCCGAGGGGGCCATCAATCCAATGGCTCCGGCTGGCTTCCAGCGCTTCTACTACCAGGGCCAGGAGTTCGAGATCGACTCCATGGAATGGGCGACGGTCTACAACGTTCACGCCGAGGCCGCGCGCATCGAACACGCCAAAGTCCTGGAAGCGGGCGGCCTCTTCATCCTCGGCACGGAGCGCCATGAGTCGCGGCGCATCGACAATCAGCTCCGTGGCCGCGCCGGACGCCAGGGCGATCCCGGCGCATCGCGCTTCTATCTCTCGCTCGAAGACGACCTGATGCGCATCTTCGCCAAGCAGTGGGT
>CAYVGW010000258.1:0-4783 GCA_964450895.1 uncultured Occallatibacter sp.
ACGATGCCCTTGCCGGCCGCATAGACCAGCGTGTTGGCGGTGCCTAGATCGATGGCCAGGTCGCTGGAGAACATGCTGAACAGCGAGCGGATGCCGTGCGAGCGCGTGGAGCGCGATGGATAACCGTTAGATGACATGGGGGAACGAATTCTACCTCAAGGCTTATTGTAAAGCCCGCGGGCCGGAAACTGCACCGCAACCGGCGCAAATGGGCTCTCCCAAGGCGGTAAACGGCTTGCTTGTCAAGGCCATAGGCGCGCCGGACTGCGGGTCCGTCCAACTTCTTTGACCAGGCTGGCGAGGGTTGCTGATTTTTCCATGCTTACAATAGTATCTCGATGTAGGCTTTGTTGACCGCTGCTTGCATGTCTCAAAGCGCAGGATGTATGAAAATGGCTACCCTCACGGGTAGCCATTTTCGATTGGTGCTCCGTATCTGCGACAAACACGCCGGATCATGCTCCATCGTTATCCATCCTTTGTTGTCTTCCGTGAACTTCCGCGCACAATTCAAATCGTCGCCGTGGCCCACGCCAAGCGCCGCCCCGGCTATTGGTCGAAGCGTATCTGAAGCGCCCCGCTACCTCTTCATCTTCACCCGCAGGCCGCCCAGTCCGGAGTGCGTCAGCGTGCAGTTGGACATCTGGTCGCAATGGTAATGAATGCTGAGGGGATAGTCCTGCCAGGCCGTATTGGCGGCGGCCGCCACGGCTTTGTCCACCAGAAAGAGCTTGCGGCCGCGCGTCTCAATCACCCCGAAGGAGGGGTCAAACTCCACGATCAAATCGTCGCCCTCGATGGTGTACGGCAAGGGGGCGAGCGCGGGTTTCTTCTTGTGCGCGGGAGGCGGGGGCGGCGGAGGAGGAGGCGGCGCCAGCAGATCCTGCTGCCGCTTCAGCAGGGCGTCCTGCTCGGTCAGCGAAGGAAAATCCGCCACAAAGCTCCAGCCCTGCGCCTTTTCATACGCGCTCTTCGCGCAGGCAATCTCCCCCTGCGCGCTGAGGCCGGAAAGCTGTCCATCCGCACCGGTCTGATTCTGAAAGAGCTCCTGGCCCTTCTCCCGCGCCGCCTCCTGCGCATCCTGCTTGGAATAGTCCTTTGCTTGCGCGGGCTGTTCCGTGGGAGCGGCGGCATCCGTCTTCGCTGCCAAAGCCGCCGGGGGCGTGGCCATCAGCGCATCGGCGCCGCGTGCATCGAACTTAAGGAGAATATCCCGGCTGCACAGAACAAAGCCCTGGGAATCCTGCAAATGGACGCTGACGGCAAGTGGCCGCGGCGAATTGGCCACCGCCAACGCAAAGCCCGCCTGCCGGTCGGCCTCCTCCGGCTCCATCGTCAGGCGGTACTTCACCTTTTTGTCCCATTCCACAAACAGGCGCCCCTTCAATCCCGCCGCGCTGAAGCGGGCCTCGCCCAGATCGTAACGTCCTTCGGGGCCTGAATTCCACACCACAACGCCGACGATGAAGCCCAAAAAGATGCCCAGGCCAATCCCCGCCGCGGCATAGACGCGCACCGGATTCTCGGCAAACTTCCGCAGCCGTTCCTTCCACGCCTCGTTCAGAAAAAGCAGAGAGACGGGAGCCTTCGCAGGTTTGGCTTCCTCCACGGGGGGCGCGACGGGAAAGAGGATCGGCTCCGTCTCCGCGGGCTGGCCGCCGGGAAGTTTTGTAGCTGGTTCAATGACCTTGTAGCTGCTGGGATGAGGCAGTTCTACCTCGGGAAGATTCTCATAAGGATTTCTCTTCTTCTTCTCATCCATCATCAGGCTTTCCCTCTTTCCGGCTCGCCGCAATCCCGTGGCTGGAAGCCGGTGCATCGCACCCGTCATGTGCTTCTGTGAAAACTATAAACCGTCGCGGAGGTTGTGGTTGTTCACAGGCAAGAGTTTGAAAATGGCTACCTTCTGCCAGCATCCAACCGGCCAAAAACCTCGGATTGTGATAAGGCAGTCGGCCTGCGGGTTAGTGATAGCTCCACAGTAAACTTCCCTTCTTGCGCAACTTCGCATCATATAGCACAAAACCATCTGTATCTTCCGGCTCATTCACCATAAAAATCACTTCCGATCTTCCGCCGTTGTCGTAATCACCGGCATCGAGGAGAGACATAAAGGAGCCAATTCTGCGAACAATACCATCTGCCGAACAAAAAACCAAGGATCGGAGAGTGGATCGTTTGGGTCATCAACATATCCACAGTCTCCCGCATTCAAACTGGTCTCAACCATAAATGAATTCTTGTTAGAAACATAAATTGCGGGAAAAGTAAGTTTTGAATCTGGAAACTTCCAGTCGCGCTGCACGATCTTTTCCTCCTTGCAGCGACTGATGTGAGGAAAGTCGCGGCGAAATGCTGCGCGTACGAGCGCCGCAATCTCATCTGTCGGCTTTGGAATATGCTTCCAGCCATCTGGATCACGCACATTGGGCGCGGAAACCACAACAAGAGGCCGTCTGCCTTTTGCTGGACCAATTCCCAATGGGCCATACAAAACGGATGGTGATCCTATGGATGGAATGGCAGCGGCGGGGCCCGCAATTGTCTGAACAAAAGTGAGGTATCCAATACTCCGATCCTCGGTTAAATTTGCACGATCCTGATCCAATGCATTCTTGTCAATGGGGACCGATTGTCCTCTCACGCTGCCTATGTTTCTTCCGTCAAAGACAACCGTCCATGTCAGATCAATTGGAATCGAATTGGAATTGAAGTCATGCCATCCTTTGCAGTCTTTTTCAAATGCCGGCCTAATAAGTCTTTGTTTTGCAACTCCCGGTTTCCAGTTGACCATTTCTTCGCGAGCATCTTCGAGAATTCCGATATAAATCTTTCCTGGGCATTTTTTCGGGGGATTTTGCGCACAGAGAACCGCGCTGACAACCAATAAGAAGAACGTCACAGTTGCGGCAAGCAATCGATTCATTGACAGCCTTCCATTTTATTGATCCGGCCCTGAAGAATTGTAACACTTTAAGACTGTCATCCTGAGCGAACGGGGCCCCAAATGTTCTTCAATTTGGGGGTGGTGAGTCGAAGGATCCGCGGTTGCAATGATTGATTCCGTTCAAATACTTTAGGGCCGGATCAATAATTAAAGAATTCGACAAATTTCTGCAATTATCCTATCAGCCCGTGGTGAAACTCCTGTTTTGAAAGGGCACGACTTTAGTCGTGCCGTAAGTGGCTCAAAATAAATGCGGGCTTTAGCCCCAGAGGGATGGTTTTTCGGCATTTCCGACTTTCACCACAGGCTGCTATGCGGAAACAGAAACTCGTCAGGCGGCTAGCGGCCTGATCTTAGGCCGCTTCTTCTGCGACTCAATCCACAAATCGTACTGAAGCTGCGCCTTCGAGAAGAAATCCGGCGAAAGCGCCAGGGCTTGGCCGAGCCGAATGCTCAGGTCCATCGTCACGGCGGTATGGCCATTGAGGATGCGCGAGATGGTTGCCCGCGCCACGCCGATATGCTCGGCAAGCTCGGTTGCGGTCCGCGCGCCGAGAAACTCCTTCAGAAGCTCTCCTGGGCTGGCCGGATTATGCATCATCGTCATTGCGGATTTACCTAGTCTGAAACTCAGAGCAAGTCGAGAATCTCCTGGATCGAAACAGATTGAGCTTGAGCCACTTCGGCCAGAATGCCATGAAATGTACCGATCTTGAGCGGGTCGTGGAGTGGAACCGAAACGGAATGGACAGACGTCGTCTGATGAAAAAGCCGGACGTGGCTTCCCTTTTGGCGAATCACGGTATAACCGAGCCTCTCCAACGCTCGGATCAGCCGATCAGCCGAAACCCCACGCGGCAGCTTCATGCAGCCTCAAGCGCCAGCAGTTCATCCTTCACAAAATGCAATTGTATGAGTTTCGGGGTTTCCGCTGCATTCTCAAAGTGGAGGCTGGTCACTTCGCGTACGTTGTCGCGCAACTCCTGCCAAGTCTCAGCTTCCGTAAAAATCGACTGCCCCAGCGCACGGGCGATATAGCCGCCCTCTTCCGCCTCACGCACCTCGAAGATCAGTTCCATGCAAAGATCATAACGGAAAATAGCTCCCATGAACGCCAAATCCTTTCCTTTTCTTTGCCGCTCGCTAGGGTTTCCCGCTCTCCAGCACATCCCGCAGCGCAAAGCTGGTTTCCAGCCGGGTCACTCCCGGCAGCCGCGATAACTCGTTCTGGTGGATGTGGCTGTAGTCGTCCATCCCCGCCACGCGGACCACCAGCATATAGTCGTAAGGCCCGGCCATCAGGTGGCAACTGGCAATGTTCTTCGAGCGGCGCACCGCGGCCTCGAAGGCGCTCAGAACCGTGGCCGACTGGCGCTCCAGCGTGACGCGGATGTAGACCGTCATGCGCTTGCCCAGCAGCCGGTCGTCGATCTGCGCGCGGTAGCCGCGGATGGCGCCCGAGGCTTCCAGAGCCTGAATGCGCCGCGAGGCCGCCGAGGCGGAAAGCCCCACCGCTTCGCCCACCTCGTAATTCGTCGCACGGCCGTGGCGCTCCAGGTGGCGGAGAATCGCCGCGTCCAACTCGTCGAGGGCATTTCTGCCGGATGGAGCGGCTTTCAGCGCGTCTTCCGAAGCCTCTGCGCCTGATTCTTGCGCAGAATGGCCGTTCAGCTCACGTTTCGTTCCCATAAGAGAGTTTTACCACGAACTTTGCACACATTGGAAGCGGATTCTGCCGTAGGATTCTTGGCAGCGAGGAGAAACAGCGATGATTATCGGCGTTCCCAAAGAGATCAAGGACAACGAAGCCCGCGTCGGCGTCACTCCGGCGGGCGT
>CAYVGW010000259.1:0-4781 GCA_964450895.1 uncultured Occallatibacter sp.
GAGGTACTGAGCGTCCCGCTGCTGAACACCTCCATGCCGGTTGCGCCGTCCTTGGTATAGCCGCACGAGGCGCCCGAGGTGAAGCTGCCCGATGTGGCCGAGTTCACCTGCACCGTGGCGGAGCTGGAAGTCAGTGTGGAGTACTGGGCGGTGATGGTGTGCGAACCCAGCGCAAGACTGGTGGTGGTGAGCGCGGCCACGGCCGTATCCGACAGCGTGGCCGTGCCGATCTCCGTCGAGCCGTCGTAGAAGGTTACGGTGCCTGTCGAGGAAACCGGCGTGACGATGGCCGCCAGGCCGACGCCCGTGCCGTAGGTGGCCGTGGCGGGCGAGACCGACAGCGTAATGGCCGCCGAGGAGCTGGAGGAGGAACTGATGACGATGTTGATGGTGCTGGAGGTGCTGGCGGCGTAGGTTGTATCGCCGCTGTAGATGGCCTCGATCACGTGGGTTTCGACAGCGTTCAAGCTGGCGCTCAGCGTGGCTACGCCCTCACTGACGCTGCTGGTGCCCAGGTCGGTGGAGGTGGTGGTGTCATAGAACTCGATGCTGCCGGTGGCGGCCGTGTCGGAAACCGTGCCGGTCAGCGTGAAGCTGGCGCCCGCAGTGGCCGAGTAGCTGGTCGAGGTCAGAGTGGTGGTGGTTGAGGTTAGGCTGGACGCGGCAATCACTACCGAGATGGTGCCGGAGGTGCTGGTGGCATAGGTCGAGTCGCCGCCGTAGATGGCTTCGATCACGTGCGTCTCGACCGCGGTCAGGCCGGTTGTGGTCAGCGTGGCTACGCCGGAACTGACGGCGCCGGAACCCAGATTCGTCGAAGTCGTGGTGTCGTAGAACTCGATGCTGCCAGTGGCCGATGTGGACGAAACGGCGCCCGTCAGCGTGATGCTGGCGCCTGCCGTGGCCGAGTAACTGCTCGAGGTCAGCGTAGTGGTCGTCGAGGTCAGGCTGGCCGCGCTGACGGTGAGTGTGACCGCGCTCGATGTGCTGGTGGTGTAATCGGTCGATCCGGCATAGGTAGCTGTAATGGTGTGCGTGCCGGTGGTGGAGAAGGAGGTGGAGAGCGTTGCCGTGCCGGAACTCAGCGTGCCGGCGCCCAGCGAGGTTGTGCCGTCATAAAAGGTGACGGTTCCGGTGGCGGCCGTGGGCGAAACCGTCGCGGTCAGCGTGACGGAGGCATCTTTAACAGGCGTAGTCGTGGAGGCTGCGAGAGTTGTTGTGGTGCTGCTAGCCTGCCAAAAGTTGCCACAACCCGTGAGCAGAGCCGCAATTCCCAGCAGGACCGGCATTAAAGTAATTCCGGGGCCGAGGCGTTTGTTCTTCATAAAATCTCCTTGCGCCAAATGTTAGGGTGAGGGGGAGTGAGAGGGAAGCTTGCCTGGAGTGATCCGCTCGACATCCGCGGAATTCTCTTCCGAGGCAATTCGGAGTGTGAATCAAGCGCTCGAATGGGCCGCTCCTCACCGTGTTCTTCCCTCTCATCGGCATCGCCTGATCCGGGGTTGCGCATGGGCGATGCCTTTCTCAAGCCGGCCCATATCGGAATAGCGAAGAAAGAATTTTCACGCCACCGAAAGCCGGCAAGGACCGCAACGGTGCCTCACGTATTCAGTAGCGGGAATTCGCGCGGGTGATTACAAGCCGCCGCTTTTTTTATCGAGGCTTTCAAACCGTGTCGGCATGGCGGCAGTGGTTCACAGAATAGAATCAAGATGAAAGGGGAAAACCAGCGCTTGTCCTCTGTCTTCCAACGTCTGGCGTGGGTTCTGGCCGCACTCTGCGCTTGCCGGGGCGCGGAAGCGCAAGCGACGGAGCATCCGGCCGCGCCCGGCACGGCGCAGATCGCGCAGGTTCCCCGCGTCCCCGGCGTCAGCACGCTGTTGCGCGGCGTGAACGCGGGCGTGACATTTTCCGGAGTGCATGATTCCTCGATCGGCTGGTACACCGTCGCCACCCCGGCCGTGTTTTGCGCCTTTTCCAGCCACTATTCAGCCGATGCCAGCTTCACCCTTTACCCATCGCGCAATGTCATCCGCCTGGTTCAGAGTACGACCCCCGGCGTGCCGCCCACCGAGCAGCTTGTTCTGGCGACGGGTGAATTGAGCGACACATTCATTGGGCTGCATGGCGCCTTCAACCTTCGCAGGCTGCGCGACACAGTCACGGCGTCCTTTACGCTGCCAACCGGAAACAACAACGAGGGACTGGGCGCGGGCAAGGTCACGTACGACTTCAGCGATCATCTGGAGCGCTCCGTACGCAGAGCCAGTCTGCTCGTAGATATTGGAGCGGGCAATTCGTCGGGCCTCTTCAATCGTTTGGTGACGAACGATTACACGTCTGTCGGCACTCTGGCGCACTTTCAGCAGGGTGTCGTCCTCTGGCCCTTCCGGCTCAACTCGATTCAGTCTGTGCTGTACGAACAGCTTCCCATCGGCAACCAGACGATCTATGCCAGTCAAGGTCCGCCCGGCTCTCAGGGACCAGCCGCCGTCACCGGCAACGGCATAGGCCATGACGTTGGAGTGACCACCTCCGTGGGCATTCCGTTGACGGCACATCTGACGCTTTCCGGCTATTACAACCGCAGCTTCGAGCAGAATCTCGATACGGTTTCCATGGGCGTCACCTACGTGCTGCGCGGCAGAGCGAACGTGAAGAAGCTGTCGATGATCGACCGTGCGCTGCGCGAGGCCGAGAAGGACGCTCCTCCGGCGCATTACTGATTCGACAGCTTCTCTAGTTTTGTAATCTGATCTGGAGCCATCTCGGCGCGGATTTCCAGCAGCATCTGCGAGGTCGCCTTTTGCAGCGAGGCACGCGCCTGGTTCACCGCATCAATGGCGGAAAACAGGCGGGTTTTGTCGGTGCCGGGGTTCTTGTTGAGTTCGTCCAGCGTCTTTTGCGCGCTGAGGAAACTCTTGTAACTGGCAAGAATTGCCGGCTTGTTGGCGTTGAAGATGGCGTCCATCTTTTGCTGCTGCGCCGCGCGCAGGCCGATGGCCCGAACCACCGATTTATCGTCCCACCAGCGGCCAACCGGGCCGAAGCCCAGGCTGGAGTGAGCTGCGCCGGAGGAGGCACGCGGGTTCTGCGAGCCGGGAGGCGGACCGCCGGGAGCGCCGGCCGGCGGCGGGCCTGCGGGTGCTCCCGGCGGAGGTCCACCCGACGGGGGGCCAGGTGGCCTGCTTTGCGCACGGGCGCTCTCTCCAGCCGTAGCGCCAAGGAGCAGAACGACAAATGCGATTTTCATCCACCGCGGCATCATTGCTTCCTCAATTCCGGCCGCGCCCTCAAGCGAGGATGCGGCGCCTCCATAAGATTGTATGCGTTGACGGGTGGCTCCTCGCCTTCCTGGAGAGCCACATTGACTGATCTGAGCAGGTCATTGTCCTGGGCAATCTGCGCTTCGCTGTCGGCTTGCGCCGGGGTGGGAAGCGCTGCCTGGTTTTGAGAAGAGGGATGGTGGCTCCAGATGGAGATTCCGATAGCCAAGAGCAGCATGGCGGCCAGCGCTCCGCTCCATTGCCAGACCCCGCCCCAGTGCGCGCTCCACGGAGGAACGGCTTGGCGGGGAGCGGCTTGCCGGCGAGCGTAGGGCCGGGCCTCGCTCCAGGCCAGGGACGCCTGGTTGAATGCCTCCACGCCAGCGTGAAATTCCTTCACCCGGCTGCCGCACTCCGCACACAGCGCAAGATGGGCGCGCGACTCCGCCGAGCCGAGGCCGATCAGAAGATCGTCCATCGCTTCCTCCGACAGATGTGCTTGCTCATTGCGCGTCATAGCGACCCTCCCATCTGGCCGCGCACCGCGGTCAGGGCGCGATGCAGATGCGTTCTGACCGTATTCACCTGCATTCCAAGCGCCTCACTGATCTCCGCCACTTCCATCTCCTCGGTGAATTTCATCAGGAAGATGGTGCGCTGGTTGTACGACAGCGTTTCCAAAATCCGCGCAAGCTGCTTGACCTTCTCCTTGGCCTGCAACTGGGCTTCCGGGCTGGAGCCGCTGGCGGGAAGAAAAGAGGCCATTTCCTGCACATCAACCGCCGTGGTTTTGACCTTCTTCCAGAACTTGTATCTCTCCGTCCTCCGATGATTATGCAGCAAATTGATGGCGATGCCCGTGAGCCACGTGCCCACGCCGCACTCGCCGCGAAACGTTTCTCTGCCGTTGTAGGCGCGCAGCAGCGTGTCCTGGGCAATCGTCTCCGCGAGGTCGGGGTCTCCGGTGGAGAAGGCGACAAAGCGAATGAGCCTGGCCCGATAATTTCTCGCCAGAGCATCAATGTCGTCAAGCTCGCAAATGGGCCTTGCCCTCCCCGGTACGCTCGATTATATCCTCGCTTCCGGGGCCGTGCCCACCTTGGAGAATCTGCCGGATACGCCGTCCTGCGGCCTGCTCTCTTCACAGGCACACAAACTCCGGGCGAATGCAAAAAGACGCGGCCCTGCAAAAAATGGTTGCGGAACAGGGCCGCGTTGCTGATTTGCCCTGTTTGTGTTACCGAACGGTGAGTAGCGGCCTTTCGGAAGATTGATTACATCCATACAAAAATTTTTGCCGGTCAGCCAAGCTCTTTCCCACACCGCCGCGATTTATTTTTGCTCCTCCAGT
Source organism: uncultured Occallatibacter sp. (assembly GCA_964450895.1). Classification (GTDB taxonomy): domain Bacteria; phylum Acidobacteriota; class Terriglobia; order Terriglobales; family Acidobacteriaceae; genus Telmatobacter. Next base: position 4,618 of record CAYVGW010000259.1, read on the forward strand.
TCCACGACAGCCGAATCGGTAACCGTCAAGTACTACCTTTACAGCAACGTGGTTTACGCCGCCGGCCCTGTCAGCTCCTCGTACGAGAGCATGAACATCTACATCCCCAACTCGGCGGGCGGAAGTTCGGTCTCCGATATGCCCATCCTGTTCGAGAACGGCGT
>CAYVGW010000260.1:0-4726 GCA_964450895.1 uncultured Occallatibacter sp.
AAATGGATCGAGCTGGCCACTTATTACAAGCAGGTCAACACCATGTTCAACGGCATCTTTCTCTTCATGGGCATCATTGTCTTTTTCATGGTCCTCATGTCCAGCGTGAATACGCTGCTGATGAGCATGTTCGAGCGGACGCGCGAAATCGGCACCATGCTGGCCATGGGCACGCCGCGCGCATGGATCGTTGGGCTCTTCATGGTTGAGGCTACGATGCTTGGCTTGGTGGGCGCGGCTGTTGGCGTGGTTGCGGGCAATCTTCTCGGCGCGCTGTTGAACAGTTCCGGGCTGCACATGCCGCCGCCGCCAGGCTACAGTGTGCCCATGCCCTTCAAGGTTTTGCACGTTCCATTGCAGATGATTGTCTCTTCGCTACTGGTGATTATTTCCATGGCGCTTGCATCCATCCTTCCCGCGGTGCGCGCATCGCGGCTGAAAATTGCGGAGGCTCTCTCTCATGTCTAGAAAGAAACAAATATGCAAGTTGAACAAAACAAAGGATGGGCTTGCAGGGACGAGCGCGGGCGGGGACGCCCGCGCGACAGCCGATCTGGAGATCGGCGCTACGGTTTCATGCGCGGCGGGCCGGCGACGCCGGTGGGGGACTAAAACCAATCGCATTTTGCGTGTGTTTCTGCTGCTGTTTGCCGTAAGCTTTCTGCTGACTTGCGCGCTGGTTTGCCGCGCCGCCACGCCCGACGCCGAAGCGCTGCTCAAGCGCTCCGACGCGTATCGCAACGGCTGGCCCTCGTATGTGCTGAAGGTCAAAATCACGCACTACGAATCCGGCAAACCGGACGAGGACAAGCTCTACGAGGTCTCGCAGAAGGGAACGGAAAAGACCTACGTCGAGTTTCTCAGCCCGCGCGAAAAAGGCCAGCACCTGCTGATGCTGGGCGACGATATGTGGGTCTATCTGCCGGACACCAGCCGCCCGGTGCGCATTACGCCGCTGGAGCGATTGAGCGGCGACGCATCCAACGGCGACGTGGCGCGCACCAACTACGCCGTCGATTACTCCGCCGTCTATCTACGCACGGAAAAAGTGGGCGCGGAGAATTGCAACGTGCTTGAACTGACTGCCAAGCGCAAAGGCTCGACCTATCAGCGCATCCTCTACTGGCTGCGCGTGGAGGATGCGCGCCCGGTGCGGGCCGAGTACTACCTCACCTCCGGCAAGCACATCAAGTCGGCCACCTTCGATGAGTACATCACCGTGAACGGCAGGCCTCAACTGCATCGCTGGACGCTTTACGACGAGATTCGCCACAACTCGCACAGCGTGCTGGAGTACTCCGGCATTGCCCCGCGCGAGTTGCCCGACAAGCTCTTCTATCAGGGACGCACCGACCGCTTTTAGGAAGTTGCAGCGCCGGTCTCCAGGCCGGCTGTGGTGTGGGCGTCCTCGCCCACACTTGCATAAGGTTTGTGAAACAAAAGAGTGGACGCATGAAATTCGCAACCACATTACCGGCTCTTCTGCTGCTGGCTCTCGCGGCCTCCACCGCCGCGCAGGATGAGGCGCCCGCGGAGCCGCGCCACGACTTCCGCTACGCCTTTACGGCCATCGATGATGCAACTTTTTACAGCAGCCTGCAAGCGCCGCTGCCCTCGACAGCAAATTTGCCGGTTGATCCCATTGTCACGCTCTTTCAGAATCAATTGCTGCTGGAGCCTTCTTTTACGCTTCGCTATCACTCGCGCTGGTCTCTAGCATCAAGCATTACAGGCTTGGCCGATAGCTTTCATGGACTCTCGACATCGGAGTTTGATATACCCTCGAACCAAACTACGACGTTGGCGGAACTGAACGCCGCGCTGGAGCCGTATACCGGCACGCGGACGCAGTTTCGCGTGAAAGAAACCTACGCCGGCCTCTCGGCGGGGGACTTCGATTTCATGGCGGGACGAAGAATAGTGCGCTGGGGAACCGGCTACGCATTTACTCCAGCGGGCGTGCTGGATCCGCCGCGCGATCCCACGAACCCCACCGACCGGCTGAATATCAATCAGGGGCGCGATATGGTCAAGGCCGATTTTGTCCACGGCCCGCACGCTTTTTCACTCGCATGGTCAAGCGCCGTGCTGGCGCCCGCCGGATCGAATCTGCACAACACAACAGCCTTCCGCTACAACGTTCTGGTGCATGGCTTCGACACATCGCTGATTGCCGCCAATGAGCGCGGCGGAGACGCCGTGGGCGGACTCACCTTCACGCGCGTCTTCGGCCAAGCTTGGGAGATGCACGGCGAAGCCGCATGGCGCGAACAAGGCGCAATCCTGCTCGGCGGAAAATACACGCTGGCCAACGGCATATCGTTCATCGGCGAGTTTTATACGCCGCCCAACACAGCGTACTATCGCGATATGAGCATTGCGCCCACCGCGGGACGCCAGCATTATGTATTTCTCAACGCGGGCAAGTCGCGGCTGCGCGAGCTGCCCGGATGGAAGCAGTGGGATCTCTCTGCCTTGATGGTCGGGAACCTGAATGACAAGAGTTACACAGTAATCTTTGATGCAACCCGCAGATTCGGCGATCATTTCTCGTCCTATCTGCATTTGCAGATTCCAGAAGGCAGCAAAACTTCAGAGTACGGGGCCACGCCATACACCGCGGCAACTTCCGTGGGGGTTCGATTTCAGTTATGACAGATTGCAACGATCCGAATATGCCGGATAGCCGGCGGTTTCCCAAGTTATTAGCCGAAGACTTCCTGCGCGTGATTCTGATTGCCGCGGTTGTGGCAGTCGTCTGCATGGCGATTTTTATTTCCGTCGGAAAGATCCGGCTTTCGCAAGCTGCGATGCACTTGGCATTGGCGCTGGTCTATTCGATTTCCATCGCGCTGCCTTCGATGCTGCTGCTGAACTGGATCGCATTCCGCTACACGGAGAGATTTCCCCGGCTGGTCCTGCTGTTTTGCGCGGCAGCATTGCTGGCTTCGTCCAGCTTCGGAGTCCTGGTCAGCAATCTTCTTTTTGTGTTGGCTGGAATCATTCCCCGCAATGCGTTCTGGCTGGAGTTCCGGGCCAATTTTGTCTTCAGCCTGGTCGTTGCACTTGTGGTAGGCCTGTCGGTTACGACGTATGAGACATTACGCTACAAGCTGCAAGCTACAACGCTCGAATTGCGCACCCGGCAAGTGGAGCAGGAGCGCGCCTACAAGCTGCTGGCCGAGGCGCGGCTCTCTTCGCTGGAATCGCGCATCCATCCGCACTTCCTTTTCAACACGCTCAACTCCATCGCCGCGCTGATTCCCTCCGATCCGAGGCGCGCCGAAGACACCGTCGGCAAGCTGGCCTCGCTGCTGCGCTTTTCTCTCAGCGCCAATCAGAACGGCTTGGTTTCGCTCAGCCAGGAACTCAAAATTGTCCGCGACTATCTTGAAATCGAGCAAACCCGTTTCGGTCCGCGCCTGCGCTTTGAAATTGCCGTGCCCGATGAACTGGCGGAGATCAGCGTGCCGCCTCTCGCGCTGCAATCGCTGGTGGAAAATGCGGTAAAGCACGTCGTTGCGCAGCGCACTCAGGGCGCGTCGATTCGTATTCATGGCGCGAAAGACGCCGGCCGCATCGTGCTGCAAGTCAGCGACAACGGCCCCGGCTTTACGCTGGCCGCGATCACGCCGGAACACGGCCTGGGCAATCTCATCGCGCGGCTTGAGCTTCTCTTCGGCGGCGCGGGACAACTGGAAGTCGCACGCGAAAATGAGCGGAATGTTGTACAGCTTTCCTTTCCCGCATAATAGAGTTAGTCCCCCGGCGGAGTAGCCGGCCGAGCGGGGATCCCACACTGGCGTGGGCGAGGACGCCCACACGACAGCCGGTCTGGAGACCGGCGCTACAGGTTGTTTCTTTCTAGCGAGGGAATCCGAAGTGCTGCGCGCCTATCTCGTCGATGATGAACCGCTGGCCATCGAGCGGCTGGAGCGGCTGCTCGCGAGCGCCCCCGGCTTGCGCATTGTGGGCCGCACCACCGATCCCGCGCAGGCTCTCGACTTCCTCAATCATGAATCCGTCGATGTGCTCTTTCTCGACATTCAAATGCCCTGCATGAACGGCTTCGAGCTGCTCTCGCGCCTCCGCGCGCAGCCCTTTGTCATCTTCACGACGGCCTTCGACGAGTATGCACTGAAGGCCTTCGAGGTCAACTCGATTGACTATCTGATGAAGCCCATCGAGCCGGAGCAGCTCGCGCGCGCGCTGAAAAAGCTCGACCGCCTGCGCCCCGCCGCCAAGCCCGATTGGCAGCAGAACCCGCAACTGCCCGCGCTGCTCAAGGAGCTGGCCGCCTCGCTACGCGGCGAGCGCCCGGAGTATCCGCGCCGCATCGCCTCGCGCGTCGGCGAGCGCATCTCCTTTCTGGAACTCGACGCCGTCACGCATTTCATCGCGCAGGACAAGCTCACTTACGCCGTCGCCAACGGCCGCCAGCACTGCGTCGATCAGAGCATTGCCGAACTGGAGCAGCGCCTTGATCCGGCGAAATTCTTGCGCGTGCATCGCTCCGCGCTGGTCAACGTGGATTGGATTCACGAGGTGAATTCCTGGTTCGCCGGCAAGGTCGTCCTCTCCCTCAAAGACGCCCAGCACACGCAGATTCCCGTGGCCCGCGATCGCGTCCGCGTGCTGAAATCACGCCTGGGCATATAATGCGCGCTCCATTCTAGGCAGAAACAAACGTGGACCGGGAGGTCCACGTTACAGCCGACCAGGAGGT
>CAYVGW010000261.1:0-4724 GCA_964450895.1 uncultured Occallatibacter sp.
AAACCTCTGATCAAATCATTGTTTTGAAAGGGCACGACTTCAGTCGTGCCGCAAAGGACCTTGAGGCAACGGGCTTTAGCCCCTGAGGGATGATCCTTCGAGCGATGTAGTGCTTAATCAGAGCTTCCCTAGAGCTTGCTCACATCGGCTGTGATGTTCAGTAATTCCACATCTCCTCGTTGCAGATCGTCATCACTTGTCTCGGCGTAGCAGTGTCGAATGGCATCGATCTTGTAGGTGCCTTGGCCGTTACCGTCGATACCGGGAAGATAAACTTGCTCCCCCACTCGGGGCAAAAAATCGGCTTTATCGAGTTGAATGACATTCACGCTCACCTTACGCTGATGGTCATAGAAGACCAAACAGTCTTCGGTTATCCCTTTCATTTCCTCTGCCATACGCTTGTTCCTCTCTTTCCTCGTTTTTCAGCGCGTTTAGCTGGGACACCCAGTTTTGCATCTGATAAAACTTCCCTCAGGGGCTAAAGCCCATGTCTTTGTAGCGCTTTAGCGGCACGGCTAAAGCCGTGCCCTTTCAAAACATCGACTCTCTTACAGTCTGTAAATCAAAACTGAGAACTGTTACGCCAATCCTCCCAGCAACAACAACAGCAGCGCCTTCTGCGCATGCATGCGATTCTCCGCCTGATCGAAGACAATCGACTGCGGGCTGTCGAGGACGGCGTCGGTGACTTCGGCGTTGCGGCGCGCGGGCAGGCAGTGCATGAAGACCGCGTTCGTCCTTGCCTTCTGCATCAGCGCTTCGTTCACCTGGAAGGGACGGAAGATGGGCGCTCGTTTCGTAGACTCGTGCTCCATTCCCATGCTGACGCAGACATCGGTGTAGACCGCATCGGCCTCTTCCACGGCTGCCTGCGGGTCTTGCAGCAGGCGAACTTCACAATTGTTTGCCTGCGCCATTTCGCGCGCCAGCGTGACAATTTCAATGTCCGGCGAGTAGCCGCGCGGAGTGGCCACGGTGACATTCGCGCCCAGTTGCGCGCCGGTCAGCATCAGCGAGTGACAGACATTGTTGCCGTCGCCGACATAGGTGAAGTTGATCCCCTCCACTCGGCCAAAGTGTTCATTGATGGTCATGAAATCGGCCAGCGCCTGGCAGGGATGCTCGAAGTCACTGAGCGCGTTGATCACCGGCACACGCGCGTTGGCGGCCATCTCGGTGATCGTGTCGTGCGCGTAAGTGCGCAGCACAATCACATCCACCCAGCGCTCCACGTTCTTCGCCACGTCGGCAATCGATTCGCGCTCGCCCAGCGGTGAATTCGTCTGATCGAAGAAGATCGCGTTGCCGCCCATGGTGTTGATGCCGGCCTCGAAGCTCAAGCGCGTGCGCAGGCTGGCCTTCTCGAACATCAAGACCATTTGCTTCGCGTCAAGAGAGCGGCGATAGGCTTGCGGATTGCGCTTCACATCGTGGCCGAGCTTGAGAATCGCGCGTACTTCCGCGCTGGAGAGATCGGCGATGGAACACATATCCTCGCCGTTCAAGCGCGCGGCGGCGGCAAGAATATCAGGGTCCGTGGCAACGGAAACTTCAAGCGTTTCTGGATGAATGTTGCTAACCATTGCTCTTTCCTCCCGCGGCCTGTGCCGCTGCATACGCTGTGAAGACCTTGTCCAGCGCGGCGATGGTCTCATCCACATGAACGCGCTCGAAGATGTAAGGCGGCAGGAAGCGCAGCGTCGTATCGCTGGTGCAGTTGATGACGACGAAGTGCTTGAGCATCTCCGTAACTGCGTGCTTGCCCAGTTCGGCAGAGTTCAACTCGGCGGCAATCATCAGCCCCTTGCCGCGCACTTCTGTGATGCACGAATGGCGCTCGGCCAGCTTGCGCAACTCAGCCTGGAAGTAATCGCCGACCTCGTTGATGTGATCGAGCAGATTTTCCTTTTCGATGGTGTCGATGACCGCCGAAGCCACCGCGCAAGCCAGCGGCCCGCCGCCAAAGGTGGTGCCGTGCATGCCCGCATGGAAGGCGCGCGCAACTTCATTCGTGCAGAGCGTGGCAGACATCGGGATGCCGCCCGCCAAGGGCTTCGCCAGCGTGGTGATGTCCGGCTTCACGTCGAAGTGCTGATAGGCGCACCACTTTCCGGTGCGGCCCAGGCCGGCCTGAATCTCATCGACGATCAGCAATGCACCGGTGGAATCAGCGAGCCGACGCGCCTCGGCAAAGAACTCAGGATCGAGCGGACGCACGCCGCCTTCGCCCTGAATCGCTTCGAGCAGAATGCCGCAAACATCACTGGAAAACTTCGCGCGCAAATCTTCAATGTCGTTGAAGTTCACAAACTCGAAGCCGGGAACGACAGGCTCGAAGGGCGCGCGATATTTCTCCTTGTAGGTCGCGGAGATCGCGCCGAATGTGCGGCCATGGAAGCTCTGTTCCAGCGCCAGAAACTTCGTGCCGATCTGCTTGCCTTCCGCGCGCAAAACGCCGGCGTGCGCACGGGCCAGCTTCAACGCGCACTCGATGGCTTCGCAGCCGGAGTTGCCGAAATAGACGCGATCCATGCCGGTGATGCGCGTGACGCGCTCGGCCAGGCCGGCCATCTTGTCGTTGAAATAATAGTTCGACGCGTTGATCAGAGTGCAGCTCTGCTTGGCGATGGTCTCTTGAACCGCCTTGTTGCTGTATCCCAGCGCATTGACGCCGATGCCGCTCAGCAGATCCAAGTAGCGATTGCCGTTCTCGTCGATCAGATGAACATCTTCACCCGCGACAAATAAAACAGGAAAGCGCTCATACGTGTGAATGAGCAACCGCGCTTCCGCGGCTTGAATCTCTTCCAGCTTGGACATTTCTTTCTCCTTAGGCCACCATCACTTCAGTGCCGTATGCTACGCGGGAACTGCACAGATCGGGCAACGAACTGGCAGCCTCGGCGGGTAAGATGCGAACGCGCTTGACGCCGTTCAAGAGGGCTTCGCGGCAGGCGCCCAGCTTGGGCAACATGCCGCCGGAGATTACGGCGCTCTTGGCCATCTCCGCGATTTGATCGATGGAGAGCCATCGGAGCACGGTGCCCGCCGCGCCCTTCACACCGGGCACATCGGTGAGAAAGACCAGCGCGTCGGCCTTGCACGCAACCGCGCAGGCCGCGGCCATCTCGTCGGCATTGATGTTGTAGTATTCGCCGTCGAAGCCGAGCGCCATCGAACAGAAAACAGGAACGCAGTTTGTTTGCCAGATCGCTTCAATCAGCCGCGCATCGCTCGATGCAATCTCGCCCACAAATCCAAGGTCCGGCGCGGTGCGCTTCTTGCGCGCGCGAAAGCTCAATCCATCACCGCCGCTGAGGCCCACGGCGGGCTGGCCAATCGCGCCCAGCGCGGCGACCAGCGTCTTATTCACCTTGCCGGCAAAGACCATCAGCGCCGCGTCGCGCGTCTCCGCGTCGGTGACGCGCAGGCCGTTGATGAACTCGCTCTGCTTGCCCAGCGCCTTCAGCGTGCGCGTCAACTGCACGCCGCCGCCATGCACCACGGCGACTTGGTGGCCGTCGCGCACGAGTTCCGAGATCGCCCGCACGCAGCCATCGAGCAACGCGGGATTTTCCAGCCCGGCTCCGCCTAATTTGACGACGTACTTCATTCCAATCCCTCTGCCTCGCCCCAGCCGAGCATCACATTCAAATTCTGCACCGCCTGACCGGCCGCGCCCTTCAACAGATTGTCCAGGCAACTGACGATCACCGCGCGCCGTCCGCTCGCATCAAGCTGGAAGCCGATGTCCGCATAATTCGTGCGCACCGAGTACTGAATCTGCGGCAGCGCTTTATCGTAGAGCCGCACCAGCGGACTGCCCGCAAAAAATTCGTGATAAACCTTACTGACGCTCGCCCTGCTCTGCGCCTCGCGGAAATGCACATAAATCGTCGAAAGAATTCCGCGCGGAATCGGCAGCAGATGCGGCGAAAAAACGATCTCGCTCGCGTTCAGTCCAATCTGCTCCAGCAGTTCGCCGGTGTGGCGATGCGTGAATGTGCCGTATGCAGAGAGATTGTCGGCCGCGGAGATGAAGTGCGTCTTCGCTGTGGGCGCCTTGCCCGCGCCGCTCACGCCGCTCTTCGAGTCGGCCACAATGCCGCGCTCCACATCCACAAGCCCCGCGGCCACCAGCGGCTTCAGCGCCAGAATCACCGAGGTCGCGTAGCAGCCGGGATTGGCGATCAGCCGCGCGCCGGCGATTTGCTTACGATGTAACTCCGGTAATCCATAGACTGCCAGCTCCTGCGTCTCCTCGGCCACCTGATCGTCGGCGTCCTCGAAGGCATAAATCTCGCGATTGGCCGCTTCCACCAGCCGCCACGCGCCGCTCAGATCAATCACCCGCACGCCCCGCTTGAGCGCCTCTGGAACCCACTCGCGCGATTGCTCGTGCGGCGTGGCCAAAAAGAGCACATCCGCGTCCAGATCGCTCAGCAGCTCCCAGGAAAACGGCTGCTGCCGCAGCGCGCCGTGGCCCTGGCTGTCGGCCAGCTCCGGATGAATCTCGGCCAGCGGAATGCCGCCCCGCGCCGCGTCGGCCGCGTCCACACGCCCCAGAAAAACCGGGGGCTTGCCCTTCAGGCGAGGATGCCGCAGCAATAGCCGCGCCAGCTCCGCGCCCGCATACCCTGTCACTCCCACTACCGCTGTCTGCACCGTTTCACTCATGATTCCAGCATCATCCTTATCCGGGATTCCACTTCGCCCGCGCG
>CAYVGW010000262.1:0-4718 GCA_964450895.1 uncultured Occallatibacter sp.
CAGCGTCTTGCGGCCCGACTAAAGTCGTGCCCTTCTTACAAAACCTGCCTGAATTAAGTTTTTCCGCAGCCTGTGAAGCCCGTCATTGTTTTTGTGGCACTTGCGGCACGACTCAAGAGGCTGCGGAAAAAGGGCTGGATTTGAGCGAAACCCTCGAAAACATCCCGCAGGGGCTGAAGCCCATCCTTTATTATCAGCGTCTTGCGGCCCGACTAAAGTCGTGCCCTTCTTACAAAACCTGCCTGAATTGAGTTTTTCCGCAGCCTCTCAAGTCGTGCCCTGACGCTTCTGAACTCCTGATCGAGTTTTTCCGCAGCCTGTGAAGTCGTGCCCTGACGCTTCTTGCATTCTCCAGGGTTTACTGTCTCCCTGGAGAATGTAAATGGTTCCCATAGTCCCTAGTCCCTAAGTCCCTAAGTCCCTCAGACCCTGTCGTCACTCTTCTCGCGCTCGAACTTCCATCCGCCGATGATCGAGGAGACCGTGCCGCGTCCCTCGATGTAATCGTGATAGAAGGCAAGATAGACGTGGACAATGACAAAGGTGACAAAGAACCACAGGAACGCATGGTGCCAGAAGCGGACACCGAACTCCCCGCCCAGCAGCGGCACAATCCAGGTGAACATGCGCGGCAGCCACGAGGTGCTCATGCTGGAGTAGAGCGCGAAGCCGGTGATGGTCTGCGCGACGAAGGCCAGGAAGGTGAAGAAGTAGATCAGCCCGGCCAGCGCGTTGTGGCCGGTGGAGATCGGCCCGTGCAGCTTGGTCTCGAAGACATCGGCTTTGACGACATCGAGAATCTCCTGCTGCTGCGCCTTCTTCAGCGGGAAGAAGGCGTTCCAGTGGGAGTATTTGTTGCCGACAAAGCCCCAGTAGAGCCGCGCCGCGAAGTTGAAGACGTAGACAAAGGCGGCGGTGAAGTGAAGGAAGCGCACCCAGCCGAACCAATATTGCTGATAGGCTTCGGCTGCATAGAAGGCGCGGATCGGCGCGCCGATCAGGTAGCCGGTGACGCAGAGCGCCACCAGCGCGATGGCGTTGATCCAGTGGTAGGCGCGCACCGGCAGTTCCCATACATAAATGCGCCGGTATTCGACCGGATGCTCCGGCGCGCCGCTGACCGCAATGTTCGGTGTACTCATGGGCGTCACTCGAAGGAAACCTGGTTGAGGTGCCGTCCCTGCGGATCGTACAGATGCACGGCGCAGGCCAGGCACGGGTCAAAGGAATGAATGGTGCGGAGAATCTCGACCGGCTCGTCGATCTTGGCCACCGGCGTGCCGATGAGCGAAGCCTCGAAGGCCGAGCGCTGCTCCTTGGCGTCGCGCGGCGAACCGTTCCAGGTCGTCGGCACCACCAGTTGATAGTTATCGATTGCGCCCTCGTGAATCTTGATCCAATGCGCCAGCGCGCCGCGCGGAGCCTCGGTGAGGCCGACGCCCTCGGCGTCCTTGGGCCAGCTCTTCGGCTCCCAGAACTCGCCGTTGAAGGTGGAGACCTCGTTGATCTTCACGCGCTCCATCAGATGGCCGTAATCCTCCTTGAGCCACTTCATGGCCAGCGCCGCGTCCAGGCCGCGGGCCGCGGTCCGGCCCAGCGTGGAGAAGAGCGCCGGAACCCCAACGCCCAGCTTGCCCAGCGTATCCTTGACCAGATCCTGCACCTCGGTGCGCCCGGCGGCAAAGGAGACGAGCAAGCGCGCCAGCGGACCCACCTCCATCGGCTGCTCCTTCCAGCGCGGCGTCTTGAGGAACGAGTACTTTTCCGATCCCTCCAGCGTCGTGAAGGGCGGCTTAGGCCCGGTGTACTTGATCTCGGTTTCGCCGGCCCAGGGATGAATGCCTTCGCTGTCGCCCTTTTCGTAGGTGTACCAGGAGTGCGCGATGTACTCCTTGATCTCCTGCGTATCCTTGGCGTTTACCGGATGCACGGTGGTCAAATCGCGATTCAGGACCACGCCCCGCGCATAACGGAAGCTCTCCGGATTGCCATAACTTTTGGTGGGGAACTCACCATAGGCAAGATAGTTGCTCAACCCCCCGCCGTGGCCCGCCCAATCCTTGTAGAAGCCGGCGACGGCCAGCAGGTCAGGAATGTAAACCTGGCTGACAAATTCGTCCGCCTGATCGATCAGCTTCTTCACCAGATTCAGGCGCTCGCCGTTGATGGCCGCCACTTCGTTCATGTTGATGGAGCAGGGCACGCCGCCGACCAGATAATTCGGATGCGGATTCTTGCCGCCGAAGACGGCGTGAATCTTGACGATCTCCTTCTGCCAAGCCAGCGCGTCCAGATAGTGCGCCACGGCGATCAGATTGACCTCCGGCGGCAGCTTGTAGGCCGGATGGCCCCAGTAGCCGTTGGCGAAGATGCCCAGACCGCTGGCCGCAAAGGCCTTGATCTTGTCCTGCACATCGGAGAAATAGGACGCCGTGTTCTTGTCCCACTTGGAAAATGTCTGCGCAATCTCGGCCGCCTTCTTGGGGTCGGCCTTGAGCGCGTTCACAATGTCCACCCAGTCCAGGGCGTGGAGGTGATAGAAATGCACCACGTGGTCCTGCACGTAGAGCGTCTCCATCATGATGTTGCGGATCAGCTCGGCGGTGGGCGGAACGGTGATGTTCAGGGCGCTCTCGACGGCGCGCACGCTGGTCAGCGCATGGACCGTGGTGCAGACGCCGCAGACGCGCTCGGTGATGGCCCAGGCATCGCGGGGATCGCGGCCTTTGAGAATCTTCTCCAGGCCGCGCACCATGGTGCCTGCGCTGTATGCGTCCGTGATGACGCCATTTTCCACCACTGCCTCGATGCGCAGGTGGCCTTCAATGCGAGTGATCGGATCGACGACGATGCGTGTCATAGGCTCTTAGGACTCCTTGAGGTCTTCTGCGTGGACTTCCGCGATGACCTTTTGCTTGCGAATGTTGGTGACGACGGCGTGAGCGGCGACTCCGGCCAGCGTGGCTACGCCGACGACCGTGCCGATGGTGTCCGCTGTACTCTCGACGCCAAAGCCGGGGAAGCTGGCCAGATGCTGATAGAACGGCCCGTTGTCCCAGAAGCCCTCTTCGCTGCATCCGATGCAGCCGTGGCCGGATTGGATTGGGTAGCTGGTGCCCTCATTCCACTTCACCACCGAGCAGGCGTTGTAAGTCACAGGCCCTTTGCAGCCCATCTTGTAGAGGCAATACCCCTTGCGCGCGCCGTCGTCGTCAAAGGACTCGACAAACAGACCGGCATCGTAATTGGGGCGGCGATAGCAGGTGTCGTGGACGCGGCGGCCATAAAACTCCTTGGGGCGGCCCTGCGAGTCCAGCGCCGGAACCTGCCCCAGCACCAGCAGATGGGTCACCACGGCCATCATCACGTCGGCGATCGGCGGGCAGCCGGGCACGTTGATCACCGGCTTGTCCACCAGCTTGTGAATCGGCGTGGCGCCGGTGGGATTCGGCTTGGCGGCCTGCACGCAGCCGTTGGAGGCGCAACTGCCCCACGCCACCACCGCCGCCGCGTCCTTGGCCACCTCCTGCAAGATCGATTCGGCCGTCTTGCCGCCGATCATGCAATAGACGCCGCCGTCCTTGGTGGGCACGGCGCCCTCCACCAACACAATGTACTTGCCCTTGTTGGCGGCGATGGTGTCGGTGAGGCACTTCTCCGCTTGGAAGCCGGAGGCGGCCATCAGCGTCTCCGTGTAGTTAAGATTCAAAACGTCCAGCAGCACGTCCAGCACAATCGGGTGCGAGGCGCGGATGAACGACTCGCTGCAGCAGGTACACTCCTGAAAGTGCATCCACACCACAGCCGGTTTATCTTTCTTTTCGAAGGCGGAAACCACCTGGGCGACGCCTGTCTGGCCGAAGCCCGCCACGGTTGCGGCCGCGGCGCAGAATTGAAGAAAATCTCTGCGGCTGTAGCCCTTCTGCTGCATTGAATTCCAGATTGACTGACCCATGCCTACCTCACTCCAAGCGTGCAGGAATCGGGGATGATCCGGCGGCGATACAATTCTGGAGGAAACCGCCAAGCCCTCTCCGATGGATGAAAGAGACGGTACTCAGCGGAAACAAGAGTAGGCTGTGATCTACGTCACACTACTGGATTGACTGAATCCAAAAGGCCATTTCGGGTCAGTCAAGCGCTGGATCACACGCGCCAGCCTCGTATCCGGATACCGGAAAGAACCCTGCGCCCCATCCATTTCACGTTCTTTGTGAAATGGGTGCACGGGCAATCGCATTTGAAATCATCCGGAGGGAGAAGAGGCATTTATGCCCCTGCATTCACCTCTGAAACGACAGGGCTTTACAGGCTTCGGAAAACGGCCGGAAAATGGGCAAACACCTCGAAAAACATCCCGCAGGGGCTAAAGCCCATCCTTTATTATCAGCGTCTTGCGGCACGACTTAAGTCGTGCCCTGGTTACAAGACCTGCCTGAATTGAGTTTTTCCGCAGCCTGTTCAGCTCAACCTTTATTATCATGCGGTTTGCGGCACGACTGAAGAGGCTGCGCAAAAAGGCCAGAATTTGCGTGAAATTCTCGAAAAACATCCCGCAGGGGCTGAAGCCCATCCTTCATTATCAGCGTCTTGCGGCCCGACTAAAGTCGTGCCCTTATTACAAATACCTGCCTGAATTGAGTTTTTCCGCAGCCTGTTCAGGCCCGGGCCTAAAGGCCAGCCTGCCCAAGCCTCTCTTCAGGGGCATAAATGCCCCT
>CAYVGW010000263.1:0-4616 GCA_964450895.1 uncultured Occallatibacter sp.
TCGACAAGGTGAAGCGCTCGGAGAGCGGCATGATCGTGGACCCGGTGACCATCGGGCCGGATCAGATGATCGGCGATGCGCTGGAGGTGATGCGCCGCTACAAGATCTCCGGCGTGCCGGTGACGCAGGGCAAGCGGCTGGTGGGCATCCTGACCAACCGCGATTTGCGCTTTGAGACGCGCACCGATGTGCCGGTGGGCGACGTGATGACCAAGGAGAATCTGATTACGGTTCCGGTAGGCACCACGCTGGAGGAGGCCGAGCAGATTCTGCATGCGCACCGCGTGGAAAAGCTGCTGGTGGTCGATGACCAATACAATCTCAAAGGGCTGATTACCGTCAAAGACATTCAGAAAAAGCTGAAATACCCCAACGCCAGCAAGGACGAAAAAGGGCGGCTGCGGGTGGGCGGGGCCATCGGCGCAACCGGCGATTTTCTGGAGCGGGCGGCAGAGTTGGTGCGGGCGCGCGTGGATGTGCTGGCCATCGACTCGGCCCACGGCCACCAGACCCGTGTGCTGGAGGCGGTGCGCGCGGTGAAGAAGGCTTTTCCCAGCGTGGGCCTGCTGGCCGGCAATGTAGCCACCTACGACGGCGCTCTGGCGTTGATCGACGCCGGCGCGGACGCCATCAAGGTAGGCATTGGGCCAGGTTCGATCTGCACCACGCGCATGGTGACCGGCGTGGGCATGCCGCAGATTACCGCCATCTCCGAGGCCGCGCGGGCCGCCCGCGAGCATGGAATTCCGATCATCGCGGACGGCGGCATCAAGTACTCGGGAGAGCTGACCAAGGCCATCGCGGCCGGCGCCGATTCCATCATGATCGGCTCGCTCTTTGCCGGTGTCGATGAAAGCCCAGGCGAGACGATTCTTTACCAGGGGCGCAGTTTCAAGAGCTATCGAGGCATGGGTTCGCTCTCCGCCATGAACCAGGGTTCCGGCGAACGCTACTTTCAAAGCGCCACCGACATGGCCAGCGCCGAGGCGGGCAATGAAGGCGTTGTGCAGCGCGAGCGCGCTAATGGAAACCGGTTGGCCAAGTTTGTTCCCGAAGGGATCGAAGGCCGCGTGCCGTACCGGGGACCGCTGGAGTCGATGGTCTTTCAGCTTGTCGGCGGTCTGCGCTCCGGGATGGGCTATCTGGGCTGCGCCACCATTCAGGAGTTGCAGGAGAAGGCGCAGTTTGTACGCATCAGCGGAGCCGGGCTGCGCGAGAGCCACGTACACGACGTGATCATTACGCGCGAGGCGCCCAACTATCATGTCGAGTAGGCCGCGCGACCGCAAGTTCTGGATCAGCGCATGGCTCCCGGTGGTGATTGGCGTCTGTATCATCGTGCTGGAATCGACCGAATTTGGCGGCTCCGACCATACCAGCCACCCGCTACGCTGGCTATGGGAGGCGCTCTTCGGGCCGGTCAGCAATGCGCAATGGCCGCAGATTCATCATTTGATCCGCAAGTGCGGGCACTTCTTCGGCTATGGGTTCATTGGGGTGGCGTGGCTGCGCGCCTGGTGGATGACCCTGCCTCACTCCCACTTTCTGGAAGACGCCTTTCTGGCCTTGATGGGAACGTCTCTCGTTGCCAGCCTGGACGAACTGCATCAGAGCTATCTTCCCAACCGCACCGGATCTGCGTGGGATGTGCTGCTGGACTGCGCCGGGGCCATCGCGCTGCAACTGATTCTCTATCTCTATCTGCGCCTCTTCCGGCCCCGGCGGCTGGTCCGGGACAGCTAGAGCATTTTCCAGCCGCACAGAATGCGGCGTGGACCGGGAGGTCCGCGCAACAGCCGGTCTGGAGACCGGCGCTGCATTCTGCCGATTGCCTCTCCACGTGGTCCGGGTATTAGTCTTGAATGGTCTCGATCGAGGTGCTGCCTACGGGAATGGAACCGGTGAATTTATATATCTGCAGTTTGAATGTATAACTGACCTTCACTTGAACCTGGCAGCCTTGCGCGTACTGCGTGCAGGCGCCGCCGATCGCCGTGGTAGTGAGCCAGGTGGGCGTAACGGTGACATTCGTCGCGCCAAGGCCGGGGTGCGGGATGCTGGTTACATAGCTTGTTACGAGGGCCGTAGTCGTCTTGCAGGCATAACTATTGATGGACGTGCATGTGCCCGTCCAGTCCCCGCCGCGCACCATGGCATAGCGCGCCCCTTGCTGGGCGGCATAGGCAACAAAACCGCCCGCATACAGGACCAGGCAGAACTCAATGACGCCAAAGAGCAGCATGAAGAAGATAGTGGAAGCCAGGGCGAATTCCACTAACTCCGAGCCGTCTTCGTCACTTACGAGGCGTTTTACTCTTCGCATCTTGATCCCTCTGCAAACCTTCAACAGCGTATATTTGTTCCCGATTACGTGCTATAGATGATAGCCGCGTACGGTGGCGGTGCTGGTCAAGTTGAAGGTGGATGGAAAGCCCGGCCAAGTCAAAATCGGGGTGACGGATTCCTGGGTGGTAACCTGAACTCGCCAGACTACGTTGCCGCCTCGCGTGCTGTTTTGCGTACACGACGGCTGCACGGAGCAGGTTGCATTATAGGAAGTGCCATCGCTGCATTCACAGCCATAGGAAACCGACTTCACAGTCACATGCGGATCGATTGCCTGCGCCGCCGTGGTGACGCCCGCCGATTCGCCCGGGTTTTGCGATCCGTATTCCGCTCCGATATGCGCGGCGCTCCCCACCTGCAAGCCCACATAAAAAATGTAGCCGAAATCAACCGCTCCCGCCACGAGCAGCAACAGAATCGGTATGACCAATGCCAACTCGACGAGGGCTGCGCCTTGATCTGCTTTGCGGAGGACGAAGAGGCGCTCTGGAAATCTCATAAATCACTCCGCCAGTGCTGGGTTTTTTGAACCATTGTACGTGCCGCTGCTGCCGCCGCTGAGAGAGATGGCTGAGTCCACCATCACCGAATTCGCAAAAATCTGGCCGTAGGCAGCCGAAGTGCTTCCGCCATTCAGTGTAAGTTGCCCATTAGGCAGGTAGACCGCGCCCCCAAAACTCGAGCTGGAGGAAGCATCCAGATTCAAGCCGCCCCCGGTATCCCAAATCAGCATCCCGGCGCAAGAGGCGCAAGCATCGCCTGTAGTTGTAATGGCACTTGTGGGCGCGGTTAGAATCCAAGTTGCGGCGCTGTTGACATTTACATTGGCTCCGCTTCCGAAAAAGAGGGTCACGTTGCTTCCAGTAATCGTTACGTTCGAGTCTATATTAAAACCGCTGCCGAAGTAATACAGGCCGGGATTAAGGGTTACGGTATAGGTTCCCGAGTTGAAATTGATGGTGTTCGAGTAGTAGCCCGGATCCAACGTCGTGGTGCCGCTGATGGTGCTAACGTTCGTGTCTGTAGTGTTCGGTTGGGAGGGAGGGGTAAGGGACGAATAAGGATCACTGACGATCGCGGTGCCTGTGGTGGGCATCGGAGAATACGTCGTGCAGCTTCCACAGTTTTTATTGTAGCTGGTTCCGTGATAGGTAAAAGAGCCTACATTGATGGTGACGCCTGAGTTTGTGCTCAATCCCCCGGTGGCGTTGTCGTTGATGCCGCACGTGGACCCATTGGCGTCCGTGATGCTGGCGCCCGAATTCAGCGTCAAACTATTTGTATTCAGGCAGGGGCCGCCATTGGGCGCAGTTGCATGGCCAGCTTCCGCTCGGGCTGAAAGAGTGACAGTGTTGACGCCAAAGACTTTCGCAAAATAGGTTGGCACCTTCTCACTCACCACGGCTTCCACATAATTCGCGTTCCCGTTATTAGGATCACTGGAGCCTAAAGCGCAGGGGCCGTTATTGATCGTCAGCAGGATGCCTGATCCGGAGGCCGCCGCGCATTGCGTGAATAAGGTTGTTGTATACCCGCCTTCCGTCATCGCCGAGGTCGCCGCGGTTGTGACGATGGCGCATCCGGCGGTGCCGCAATAGCTGGCCTCCAGCGCTCCCGCCATGGCGGCGGTATCGGCAATCGTCTGCAACTGACGCTGGTTGTAATAAAGATTGGATGCATCGACAGCCAATGCCATAAAGGCAAGCAGCATGGCCATGCTAAACGCTGTCAGTGCGAGCACGGACCCACGATCGCTTCTCAGAATCCTCATCGCTTGCGCCCTCACGCATGAGATTGGAAAAACACGCTCCGATACATCCAGACGCACCGGAAAACCGAATTGCCAACCTTTGTATACGGTTGGATTTTAGCACAAACGGCGAGCATCGGATGCAACATGAGAGTAATTCTATTCCATGCCCATTCCAAAGGTAATACCAACCTAATCAGACCCTTGTATGCAAACAAAGGCCAGCGGGCGCACCCCCGTTGGAAGGGATACGCCCGCTGGCGCAACTGAAGCCAGAAAAGTCGGCCGGGAAGGCAAGTCCTAGGCGGCTTCTTCCTTGATTTCTTCCACTTCCTGCTGCTTGGCCTCTTCCATCTGCTTTTCGAGGTCGGCGCGCTTCTTGGCCTTGATCTCGTCGCGCTTCTGGCGCTTGGCGTCGAGCTGCTTTTCCGCGCCGAGCAGTTCGATGAAGGCCTTTTCGCCGCCATCGCCCTTGCGGAAGCCGGTGCGCACGATGCGCAGATAGCCGCCCTGGCGGTCG
>CAYVGW010000264.1:0-4573 GCA_964450895.1 uncultured Occallatibacter sp.
ACGGTGACGCCGGGGAAGTTGGCCACCTTCTGGCGCAGGCCGGTCAGCCGGTTGAAGAGCGTGGACTTGCCGGAGTTCGGCGGGCCAATCAGCACAATCGTCCGCAGCGTCGCATCCAGCGGCGGGGCTGTAGGCGCGACAAACTCCGGAGTATCGCAGCAGGGATTCATCGGGTGGCCTCACAGGCTGCGGAAAAACTCAATTCAGGCAGGTCTTGTAACAAGGGCACGACTTTAGTCGGGCCGCAAAACGCTGGTAATAAAGGATGGGCTTCAGCCCCTGCGGGATGTTTTTCGAGGTGTTTGCCCATATTCCGGCCTTTTTCCGCAGCCTGCTCAACCGGTTCGCATTCGCAAAGGATCGCAAGCATCTCCCGCTCATCCTCGTCGGCGGCCCGCATCTCAATCGCCGCCGCCGTCTCCCGCCGCAGCGCAATCTCCAGCCCGTCCACGCAATAGACGGTCGGGTCGCCGGCTGGAGCGCGGCGCAGCGCAGTCACCAGCGCATCGGGCACAAAGCCCATATGCATCAGATGGTTCTGCACGGACTCAGGCAGATCGAGGCTCACCAGAACCCCGCTCTCGCCCACCTTCAACTCGCTCAACACGCTCAACTGCCAGACTCCACCGGGCTGCTGAAACGGCCCGCCCTTGAATTGCGACTAGATTAGTCGGATTTCAGTATACGACCATCCCTCTCCGAATCGCAAACCGGATTTTTCCACTTGGCTCCGCGTTGGCCGCCTCCATTCAATATCGGAAGAACCAGCCTTCCGAATCAGCATTGGCGGCAAAAGAGGCAATGGACCCAGAAAACTATCCTGAAATTCTTCTTAGGAAAGCCCTTCGGCTCTGGCCGCCGCTGTGGTACGGCCCACACGTCCTTGATCGCAAGATCGGTTCAAGAATCCATCGCATGAGCCGAAAAAGGATGCAGGAAGCCGGTGAGGTGTGTTCTTTTTCGCCTGACTCCCTAGCCGGCCTGGAGGAGCATTCATCATGGCTTCATCTTCAATGGTCATTGAAGACTATGCGCCGTCGGAAGCGGCCTTCCCGCCGGCGCGGCGGCCGAAGCGGCTGCGCGGCTGGCTTCCGGTGCTGGTCTTCTTGATGGTTTTCGCGCTTGAATCCACCTCCTACCTCGGCGCGGACCGCACCAGTGCTCCGCTGCGCCGAATCTGCGAGGCGCTCCTGGGCTACGATGCCTGCACGCACTGGAATCTGATTCACTGTCTCATTCGCAAGACCGGCCACTTCATCGGCTACGGAGGCTTCGCGCTGGTCTGTTTCCGCGCCTTCTGGATTGCGCTTTTTCGCGTGGCCTCCAGGATGGGAAGGCAATTACAAGCGCACGGGCTGGCGATCCTGACGACTTTCTCGGTGGCCAGCGCGGATGAAATTCATCAGAGCTTTGTGCCCAACCGCTGGGGCAGCTTCAGCGATGTGCTGCTGGATACCTGCGGCGGCGCGGCGCTCTGTTTTGTGCTCTTTCTGTGGATGATGGCGCTGGATTGGATCAAGAATGCGCCGTCTCAAAAGGACTCTGCATGTATTGCCGGTTGAGCCGACAGCGCGTTGAAACACAAGGTGAATAACCCCTGCGCCCGCGGCGCGGGCCAAATGGCGGCTGTCGGGGAGAAGCGCTGCGGGAGAATACTTACTTCCTGTTCCCTGTTCCCTAGTCCCTAGTCCCTGTTCCCCGGTCCCTGCCTCACTCGTACCTTAGCGCCTCGATCGGATCCATGTTGGCGGCCTTCCAGGCGGGATAGATGCCAAAGATGAGGCCGATCAGGCAGGAGACTGAAAAGGCGATGATGATCCACGTTGTCGAGAGCGAAGCGTGCAAAAAGCTGACGGCATAGTGCAGGATCAGCGTCAGCACACCGCCGCCGAAGATGCCGATGATTCCCCCCACCATGCACAGCGTGACCGCCTCCAGCGTGAATTGCAGCAGAATATTCTTCCTCGTCGCGCCGATGGCCTTGCGCACGCCGATTTCGCGGGTGCGTTCGGTGACCGAGACCAGCATGATGTTCATCACGCCCACGCCGCCCACCATCAGGCCGACGGAGGAGACGGCGACCATGAAGGAAAACAGGCCGAGTGTCAGCGAATTCCACAGCCGGGTCAGCGAGTCGGGGCCAAAGATGGCGAAGTTATCGTCCTGCTGGGTGCGCACGCCGCGGCGGATGCGCAGCAATTCGCGAATCTCTTCAGTCACAATCTGCTTGTGCGCCGGGTCGTCATATTTCACTACGATCCAGAAATCCTTCTGCTCGGGATGGAGTTTACGGAAGGTATTGAGCGGAAAGTAGACGGAGTTGTCTTGCGTATTGCGTCCGCTGCCAAAGGGCTGCGGCTGCGGCGCCAGCACGCCGACGACGGTGAAGATGGAGCCTTCGCAGTCGATGTCCTTGCCGATGGGATCCTCGCCGGGAAAAAGATCTTCGGCCGCGTCGTGGCCCAGGGCCACCACCTTGGCGCTGCGCTCGTCCTCGGCATCGGTCATGATCCGGCCCTCCTGAATCTCGAGGTCGGCTACCTCCTTGACCGCCGTTGTGGCGCCGTTCAGAATCGTATTCTGAATCTTGTGCGAGCCGTGCTTGACCGAGACGTTGCCCAGGCCTGTCATCATGTTCTGATAAGTCAGTTCAGGATCAACGGCGGCGACGTAGGGAAGGCTGCGCATGGCGATGGCGTCCTCATAGGTGAGCCGCTTGCGGTTAAGCTCTTCGGTGGTGGGGCGGTGGCCGAAGGGTTCAAAGTGGAAGACCCACAGGTCATTGCTGCCCAGCGAATTGACGAACGAGGCTATGTTGGTATTCAGCCCGTTGATGGCCGAGGAGATCAGGATCACCGTGGCGATGCCGATGCTGATGCCCAGGATAGTCAGGCCCGAGCGCAGCTTGTTCTTGCGCAGCGTGTCCAGCGCCAGCAACACGGATTCTTTTGAATCGCTCAGTCTCATGCTTATAGCTCCGCTCTCAGGGCAGTGATGGGATCAAGGCTGGCGGCCTTGTAAGCTGGATAGACGCCAAAGAAGAGGCCGACGGCCGTGGCCACGAAGAGACCGACCAGAATCGACCACAGCGCCACAACTGAAGGGAAGGAGATCAGCAGCGTAATCACCTTGGCCACGGCAATTCCGGCCACGACGCCAATCATGCCTCCGGCCAGCGACATGGTGCCGGACTCAATCAAAAATTGCATCAAGATGTCCTTGCGGCGCGCGCCCAGAGCCTTGCGAATGCCGATCTCGCGGGTCCGCTCGGTCACCGAGACCAGCATGATGTTCATGATGACGATGCCGCCCACCACCAGCGAGACGGCGGCGATGGCAGCCACCACGGCCCCAAAGTTATTCAGCACCTTGCTCAGCAAATTCTGGAACGTTGCGCTGGTATCCACGGAAAAGGTATCCGGCGCGCCGGGAGCCAGGTGGCGGCGCGCGCGCATGATGACGCGCAGCTCATCGGAGAGCGCATCGATCACCTCGCCCCCGCTGCCGGCATCCGCGAAGACGCTCAGGCTGCCCTGCGATCCGTGGGCTTGGAGAAAGGCCGTGAGCGGAATGGAGACCCAGTTGTCCATGCTTTGACCCATCATCTTGCCCTGGCACTCGCCGACCCCGATCACCGTATAAGGGCCGCCATCCACGCGTATCTCCTTGCCCAGCGGGTCGCCGCCTCCCAGCACATTGTCCACGATGTCGCAACCGATGATCGCCACGCGCGCGCTGTGCTGGTCCTCCACCTCGGTGAACCCGCGGCCCGAAGCGATATTCATGTTGGAAAGCCCAGGCATCGTCCAGGTCCAGCCGTGAACTGTCGTGTCGGTGGTGGACTTGGTCTGGTAGACGACCTTGCCGTTTTGCGTGCTGCGCGATGCCCCCACCGATACGCAATTCTTGCACTCGTCCAGTATCGCCCGGTAATCGTCGTAGGTGACATCCTTGCGCTTCTGGAAGTCCAGATATTCCTCGAGGGTGATGAAGGTCTGCGGCATCTTGCTGACCGTCACCACGCTCGCCCCGTAGGTGTTGATCTTGCTGGTGACAAACGCCCGAGCGCCGTTGGTCAGCGTGACCACCATGATGACGGAAGCCACGCCTATAACCATGCCCAGCAGCGTGAGTATGGTCCGCATCTTGTTCGCCCATAACGACTGGAGCGCTAGTTTCAAGGCCTCGGTAAAGAGCATGGTCCTGCTTCCTGTTCTGCCTGCCACATGTTGATTCGGTGCAATATGATCACATTACAAACACTCTGTCATCCTGAGCGAAGTTGGGCGCGTTCTTTGCGCACAACGGAGTCGAAGGACCTGCGGTTGCTTTTCGTCCGCCAACCCCCTATCCCTATGGACGCATCAAACCCTCCTCAGGCCGCTTTTTCCACCTTTTCTGATACGCACGCCGTCGCCGCCCGGTTCCGGAGACCTCAAGAATCCAGAAAAAATCCGTCAAACCTGTCAAAACCTGGAACTTCCGGCTCCCGCCGGGCGTAGCATGAATGAAACGCAGGATTGAACCCGTTTTTGTATTAGAGCATTTCTCCGAATGGTATTGAGTAGCGCCG
>CAYVGW010000265.1:0-4530 GCA_964450895.1 uncultured Occallatibacter sp.
AGCGAGGCGATGCAGGCGGCGCCGAAGCCGTTGTCGATGTTGACGACCGAGACGTTGGGCGAGCAGGTGTTCAGCATTCCCAGCAGCGCGGCGATGCCGCCGAAGGACGCACCGTAGCCGACGCTGGTGGGCACGGCGAGAACCGGGGCGTTCACTAAGCCGCCTACCACGGTGGGCAGCGCGCCCTCCATGCCGGCGCAGACAATCAGCACGCGCGCTGATTGCAGGCCGTGCTTTTGCGCCAGCAGCCGATGAATGCCGGCGACGCCCACGTCGGCGATCAGCTCGACTGTGTTGCCCATCAGCCGGGCGGTGACCACGGCCTCCTCGGCGACGGGCAGGTCGCTGGTCCCGGCGCAGACCACGGCGATGGTTCCTTTTCCGGGTGTGGTGGTGGCCTGCGTCAGCGTGATGGCGCGGGCGGTCTTGTGGAAGATGGCGCGCGGCTCGACGGCGACGACTGCCTCGAACATCTCACGCGTAACGCGCGTGGCCAGCACATTGCCGCCCGCCTGCGCCATGCGCGCAAAGATCGCGGCCACCTGCTGAGCGGTTTTACCCGCGGCAAAGATCACCTCCGGCATTCCGGTGCGCAGAGCGCGGTGATGGTCGAGCTTGGCGAAGCCGAGATCCTCGAAGGGCAGGTCGCGCAGGCGGTCGAGCGCGGCGGAGACTTCGGTTTGGCCTGCCGCCACCTCTTTGAGCAGCAATTCAATGCTGGCGCGATCCATCAGAGCTTCTCCTTTGCCGTTCCCCATTCCCGTTACCTACCCGCAGTACATGAAACTGTAGCGCCGGCCTCCCGGCCGGCTGTGCCGTGGACCTCCCGGTCCACGCCTTATTTCTCCTTACCCGCATAAGCAATCATCGCCTCTTCTGTCACCTGCTTGAGCGGAACCGAATGCTCAACAGCAATCCGGCGGCAATCCTCGTACTCCGGCTGCGCGTTGACCTCGTCGCCGTTGGGCAGGCGAGCGACTTTCATGCGCACCTTGCCCCAGCGGGTTTCGACTTCGGCAAACTCGCGCGCCAGGGCCAGCTTCTTTTCCACGCGCCAGCGCAGGCCAATGGTGGTGGTCTCGCGGAAGAGCAACTCTTGCAACGCGGGCACAAGATCAGGCCGGCAAAGCACCGTCATCTGCACGCCGCTGCGCCCTTTTTTCATCTGGACCGAGGCGCGGTAGACATCCCACGCGCCGGCTTCGAGCAGCTTTTCGCTGACGTAGGCAAGCAACTGCGGATTGCTGTCGTCAATCACCGTTTCGATCACCGCGATGGATTCCGTAGCGGCCTCGGAACTCTCTTCGCCGATGAGCAGACGCAGCAGATTCGGCTGACCCGCCGTCTCGCGCCCGCCCGCGCCGTAGCCTGTTTTCAGAACGCGCATCACAGGCAGCGGCGCGTACGCAACGTTGAGCATCCGCAGTAGCACCGCGCCGGTCGGGGTAACGCGCTCCATCGGCTCGCCGGCTGCATAGACCGGCGCATCGGCCAGCAGAGCCAGCGTGGCCGGCGCGGGAACGGGCAGCGTGCCGTGCTGGCAGAGGACGGTTCCGCTGCCCACGTTGAGCGGCGAGGCAAGCCAGCGGTCCACGCCAAGCGCCTCGGCTCCGGCGGCGGCACAGACAATATCGACGATCGTGTCCACCGCGCCAACTTCGTGAAAATGCACCTCTTCGATGGGAACGGAATGGATGGCCGCTTCGGCCTCGCCCAGCAGTTGGAAGGCGCGGATGGAGCGTTGCTTCACGCTCTCCGAGAGCGGCGCGGAGCGGATGATTTTCAGGATTACCGAGAGCGAACGATGCGGTGCGTGGGTGTGCGCGGCATGATGGTGTTCATGCTGATGATGTGCGTGGTCGTGATGAGTGGAAGCGTGGAGCTTCGCAGTCTCCCCGGTCTCAGAATCGAGACCGGGGGCACCCAGTTTGTTTTCTATTCCCTGTTCCCTGTTCCCTGTTCCCTGGCCTTCTGATCCCTGATCCCTGACCCCTGATCCCTCGTCTGTGAGCACGTCCACTTTAGTCGCGGCCAAGCCGCCGCGGCTCACCTTGCGCATCTCCAGCCGCGCGCCTACATTCAGCGCCGCCGCCGTCTTTTCCAGGCAGGCAAAGGGAAGGCCGGCATCCACCAGCGCGCCCAGCAGCATATCGCCGCTGATTCCAGAAAAGCATTCCAGGTAGCCAATTCGCATCGCACTGTGATTCTAAACCGCCGAAGCCGCCCCGCGCCCCGCGAGCACTTTCACGGGCAAAACGGCATTCATCGCCCCGGAGCGAAAGCCCTGGCAATCGAGCGTGACGTACTGGAAGCCGGCCAGCTTGAGAGCGGCGGTGATGGCGTCGAGCATCTCCATCGTCAGTGCGCGGGGCAGCTCAGTACGGGCCAGTTCGACGCGGGCCAGCAGGCCGTGGTGGCGCACGCGCAGCTCGCGGAAGCCCAACTGGCGCAGGCTCTCCTCGCCGCGCTCCACCTGTTCCAGAACCTCGCGCGTGACGGCGCGGCCATACTCCACGCGCGAGGAGAGGCAGGGCGCGGCGGGGCGGTCCCAAAGCGCGAAGCCGGCGGCCTTCGAGAGCGCGCGAATCTCGTCTTTGCTCAGTCCCGCCTCGGCCAGCGGCGCAAGCACGGCGTGCTGCTCGGCGGCGCGCTGGCCGGGGCGATAGTCGCGCGTATCGTCGGCGTTCATGCCGTAGGCGATGCGCGTAAATCCCAGCTTGGGGCCGAGCGCCTCCATCGCCTGAAAAAGCTCGTCCTTGCAGTGGAAGCAGCGATTAGCGTCGTTGCGCTGGTACTCCGGGCGGTCGAGCTCTTCCGTGGCCAGAATATGCAGCGGAATCTTTTGGGCGCGCGCAAACGCGCAAGCCGCCTCAAAGTCGCGCCGTGCAAGGCTGGGTGAATCGGCCAGCACGGCCAGCATCCGGCTGCCCAGCACGCGATGCGCCGTGGCCGCCAGATACGCCGAATCCACGCCGCCCGAGTAGGCCACCATCACGCTGTCCAACTGCGCCAGATGCGCCTCCAGCGCGCGCAGCTTGGAGGCCGCCGTGGTTGAAGCCGGATGGGTCTGCGTTTCTGCCGCCATAGCGCCGATTATATGCCTCCGATGCCTGCGCGCGCTTCAATCCTCCGTCTCCTTGTACCATGAATACAGACGGTGGATCGCCGCCAGGAACAGCCTATGCCCGCCAAGAAAAAATCCGTCCTCCGCTGCCCCACCTGCGGGATGCTCGTCCGCTTCAACGACGAAGACTTCCCCTTCTGCTCCGACCGCTGCCGCAAGATCGACCTCGGCAAGTGGGCCATGGGCGTCTACAAGATCAGCTCCCCCGTCCTCGACCCCGAAGTTCTGGAAGACCTGGGCGTTCCCGGCACCAGCCGCGGAGACTCCTATGAAAACTGATCCTCAAACCCAGCATCGAACCCTCTGGGCCTGGACCATCGCCACCTTCTTCGGCGCAGGCTTCGGCAAGCCCGGCCCCGGCACCTGGGGTTCAGTGGCAGCCGTCCTTCTCTGGGCGGCCTATGGCTGGCTTGCCCATCCCAGCCCGCAAGCCCTGCTGCTCGCCCTGCTCATCGGCATCGCCCTCACGCTGCTCCTCGGCATTCCCGCCGCCACCCTCGTCGCCCGCGAATCCGGCCGCCACGACCCGCAGATCGTCGTCGTTGACGAGGCCGCCGGCGTGTGGATCGCCCTGCTCTTCAGCCCCTTCGACCTGCGCCACGGCCTCATCGCGCTGGTCCTCTTTCGCCTCTTCGACATCACTAAGCCCTTCCCCGTCCGCCAACTGGAAAAGCTCCCCGAAGGCTGGGGCATCGTCCTCGATGATGTGGGCGCGGGGTTGTATGCTTTGGGTGTAGCATCGTTGTTGCGTATTTGGATTTAGCCCATGCCCCAAGCCATCCCCCAATCCGCCGCCGCCAGCCTCCCGCGCATCGACGACATCCTCCCCGCCGCCGCGCTGCCCGGAGGCGAGATCGAGCTGACCGGCGCCCATCTCGGCCCGCTCCACGCCGAACTGCCCGCCGTCCACGTCGACGGCCTTCTCGCCAATCTGCTGATGTGCCGCCCCGACCGGCTTGCCTTGCGCGTCCCCAACGAGGCGACCACCGGCCTGATCCAGGTCCGCAACCCCGCCGGCCTCAGCAATGCCGCCCCTCTACGCGTCGCCCGCCGCCTCTCCGAAGGCCTGCACCCGGTCACCAGCCCCGCCGTCAGCCGCTCCGCCATGATCTACGCCACCATCAGCGGCCAGAGGGGCAAGCAGACCCCCGTGTCGATTGTCAGAGTTAGCCCCGACGGCCGCGGAACCCCCTACGTCACCGGCATCCTCAACCCCACCGGCCTGGCCTTCAGCCCCGACGGCGACCTCTACGTCACCTCCCGCGCCGAGGGCAACGTCTACCGCATCGACGACGCCGGCGAACCCACCCTCTACGTCGAGGGCATGGGCGTCGCCACCGGCGCGGCCTTCGACGCCGACGGCAACCTCTTCGTCGGCGACCGCAGCGGCACCATCTTCAAAATCG
>CAYVGW010000266.1:0-4514 GCA_964450895.1 uncultured Occallatibacter sp.
TCCTGGGTATTGCCCAGCGGCAGCACGAAGAAGGCCTCGCCGATGCTCACCAGCAATCCATCAATGATGGCCAGCGTCAGCGGCAGGCGCAGCGTTACCGTGGTTCCCTGGCCGGGATGACTGTCTACGTCAATCGAACCCCGCAAGGTGTCCACCCGCTGCCGCACCACGTCCATGCCCACTCCGCGCCCGCTGACATCGGTGACCTTCGCAGCGGTGGAGAATCCCGGCTGGAAGATGAAGCTGAAGATCTCCTGTTCGCTCAGTTGGGCGTCGCTGGTGGTCAGCCCGCGCTCGATGGCCCGCGAGCGCACCGCCTCGGCGTTGATGCCGCCGCCGTCATCGGAGACGGCAATCAGCACATTCGCCCCGGAGTGCCGTGCGGCCAGATGAATCACGGCCGTGGCCGGCTTGCCGCGCTCGGCGCGCGTCGCCGGCGGCTCGATGCCGTGGTCCATGCTGTTGCGGATCAGGTGCATCAGCGGATCGCCCAACTGATCGATCACCGTCTTGTCCAGCTCGGTGTCCGCGCCCTCGATAGTCAGCTCGACGCTCTTGCCCAGGTCGCGCGCCAGATCATGCACCAGGCGGCGAAACTTCTCGAAGGTGGCGCGAATCGGCATCATGCGGATGTTCATCGAGTTCTCGCGCAAGGAGGAGGTCAGCCGCTCGATCTCTTCCGCCACCGAGGAGATCTCCAGATCGTCGTGCTGCGCGGCAATCTCGCTGAGGCGCGCCTGCACGGTCACCAGTTCGCCCACCAGATTCACAAACAGATCCAGCTTGGCGGCGGGAACACGCAGGCTGGCTGCGCTGTCGGGAGGATCGTAATTGCGGCGCCCGCCCGGCTTTTCCCGTTTCTCCTCGAGCGCGGCGGCAGGTTGGCTGGCCGCGCTGCGCGCCGCGGTTGCCGAGGGTGCAGAGAGGGCAACCGGCTCCACAATCGGCTCAATCACCAGTTCGCAACTGTCCTCGACAAAGATGAAGACATCGCGAATTGCATCCCGCGTGGCCGCGGTGGCCAGCACCAGATCCCAGGTGATGTAACAGCGCTCCGGGTCCAGCTCGGCCAAGGGCGGAAGCACCGCCATGCTGGCGCGCACCGCCAGGCCGCCCAAGCCTTTCAGTTCGCGCAGCAGCAGCAGGGGATTTGTACCGTTCAGCATGAACTCGGCGCCGGGCGCAAAGTGGATCGACCACTCCCGCGCCGGGCCCGAGGAGTCCTTGGGACTCGACTCGGGCCCCGTCATCAAGGCAGGGGATGGCTCCGCAGCAGCCGGAACATCCACTTTCTGGGCTGATTTCTTCTCCGGCTTTCCGGTCAGATGGCGCAACTTGGCCAGAATCTCCGCGCAGACCACCGGATCTGCCTCCGGAGCGCCATCGATGCCCTCCTCCAGCATCGCCCGGATCTGATCCAGCGCCGAAAGCGTCAGATCAATCAGCTCCGCGCTGATCTGCAACCGCCCGTTGCGCACCTCGTCAAAGGCCGTCTCCAGATTGTGCGTAAAGGTGGCCATATCTTCAAAGCCGAACATAGCCCCCGAGCCCTTGAGCGTGTGCAACGCGCGAAAGACCCGCCCCACCAGCTCCAGATCGGCGCGGTTGTCGTTCAGCTCCAGAAGCGCGGATTCCAGATCGATGAGAACCTCGCGCCCTTCTTCCCGGAAGGTTTGCTTGAACTGGTCAGCCTTGTATTCCATCGACCACCCCACTTGCAGATGCGGCATTGACAGGAAGAATGAACTGCTGCAGCCCCGCTTCACTCAACGCGGCCAGGAGCGTCTCCGGCGGAGGGCCGGCGAGCGAATATGCCACGCCCGCCTTTATTGCCTCGCGCTCGGCGGCCCAGAGCAACTGCACCGCCGTCACATCCAGATCGGTTGCATCTGCCAGCGAGACGCGCACCTCTTTTCCCGAAGCTAGCGCCTGGGCCAGAAGCCCCTTGAACTCCGCCGCGCAGCCAATCTCGACTGCGCCCTCCAGACGAAGCAGACTCATTGTTTCCTCTTGCTCTAATGCGACTCCCACGTCCTGCTCCTTCCGCGCGTCCTGCTTGCTGCGCGTTTGCTTGACTTCCCGCCACTTGCCGCCCCAGCATGGAGCAATCGTTGAGTTGTATTCGCGCGAATGTTCATTAGCACTTGCCAATCACCGGCACACTCCGCGTTGGGGAGGCGCCTGTAAAAGCTCTATCGGCGGAGGAATCGATGGAATCCGGAAATCAGAGGGGGCAATGAAGAGGCATTCTTTCCTTTCCCGGAATGAATCATCCTCTTCCACTCCGGGAATCCGAGCCGACTGTAGCGCCGGCCTTCCGTTCGGCCGTAGCGTGGACCTGCTGCTCCGCGCTTGTTTCTTTCCAACTCCATGAGCCTGTGAATATGTATTCTCCCAGCTCACAAAATCGAGGCCTGGGGCGCCCAAGGGTTTGTTGACTCCTGAGCGAATCCCACGGTTGCGGCATTGGCTCTCCTCCGGAGTTGCCAAAAGGATAAAAACGATCCTTGGCGACTCTCGCTTCCCCTCATCTTCCGGCGAATTCCTCCGATATATGGGATGTGCCGGGGATTCAAGCGGGCGGCCATGCCGGAAACTCGTTTCCGGTCCCGGAGTACGCGCCCGTCCGCACCGTAGCAAAAGATGCAAAGCCGGAGGAAGCCTCGATGGCCATGAAAGTCCTCGTCGTAGACGATTCAGTCACCATGGTGATGAGTCTCAAGACCACTCTGTCCATGAACGGCTTTGAGGTTGAGACGGCCAACAACGGGCAGGCGGCGCTGGAGAAGTTGAATGGCGGATGCAAGCCCAATCTGGTCATCACCGACATCAATATGCCGGTCATGGGCGGGATGGAGCTGATCGGGAAGGTGCGCGCCTTGCCGGGCTTCAAATTCATCCCCATTCTCACCCTGACCACGGAGAGCGATGCCAGCAAGCGCGAAGAGGGCAAGCGCGCCGGGGCCACCGGATGGATTGTCAAGCCCTGTTCGGGCGACGACCTGGTCCGCGTCATCAAGAAGGTACTGCCAGGAGCGTAACGGCATGGCATCTACGGCGTATCGAGTACACGAAGTGATCTCAACCGCGCAGGCCGGGCGCATGGGGATTCAGGGAGCCCCGCGCGGGGCTGAACATGAAGCCGCGACAGAGGGCGGGGCGCGCCTGCGCAAGGCCCGGAAATGGATCATCCTTCAGACACTTCTCCAGCTTTCGTGCATTGTTTCGTTCTATCTTTGGCGGGTTCTGGTTCTTCCAGTCTCTGCTTCCCAGCAGATCGGCAGGGCCTTATCTGTTCTGTTTCTCCTGGTCATTCCCGTGTTGGCGATCCAATGGATGAACTGGCTCCAGGCCCGCCGCGGCATTGCGGAACTGGGCGTCATGGGAACCTTGAGCAAATCCGATCTGGCCAATATCACCGCCGGCGGCGCGGCGATGAAAGAAGAATTGAAAGGATCCAAACCCTTCATTGACGTGCTGCACTCACATATCGGCGATTCCCTGGCTCAATCCGAGAGCGAGGTCGTCCAGGTCATCGAACAGATCGGCATCCTCAACGCCAAGGCCATTCAGCAAAGGGAGCACATCGCGGCCTCCATCAAGAGCGGCAAGGAGTTGACGGAAAGCACACAGCATCGGGTGGAAAGCAACCAGCAGATCATTGCGGGCATCGATCATCAGTTTGAGACTCAGATCAAGGAGTTCCGCAACAACTTCGAGCGCATACAAGGGCTGGCCAACGAGGTTGAAGCGCTGACGCCGCTGATCAAGGTGATTACCTCGATTGCCCAGCAGACCAACCTTCTGGCCCTGAATGCGGAGATCGAGGCGGCCCGCGCAGGCGCCGCCGGCAAGGGATTTTCCGTGGTGGCCTTCGAGGTGAGAAAGCTGGCCGTGCTCTCCACCAAGGCCGCCTCCGATATTTCGACGAAGATTCATGCCACATGCAAAAAAGTGGAGCAGGAAATGGGCGCGGCGCGCGCCACGCTGGAAGAGCACGAGGCCAGCAGCGCGATGAGCCAACTGGTGAACGATCTGGGCGGGATGCAGGCGGAGTTTACGCAAAACAGCCAATTGCTTTTGGAGGTGATCTCCGAGGTGGATGCGAACTATGCCGAAAGCATCACCCGCCTGACCCAGGCCCTGGGCCACATCCAGTTCCAGGACGTGATGCGGCAGAGGATGGAGCATGTGCAGGAGGCGCTCGTGGAGATGCGCGACCATATCCAGCACTTATCGGACAGGGCGGACGACTTGGTCTGGCAGGGAAGATTCGATCGCACCTTCGAGGAGATGCTCGAAGCTCAAAAAAGCAAGTACAAGATGGCCAGCCAGACCCTTACCCACATGAATGCGACGGGGGGCGACAGCACCCCGGCGGATCAAAGCCAACCAGACATTGAACTCTTTTGAGGGTTAGCGTGGACCGGGAGGTCCACGCCACAGCTGGCCAGGAGGCTGATTATATGACAGCGCCGGCTCCCTCCGACCGAGTAGACTGGTTGCGTGCAAAC
>CAYVGW010000267.1:0-4481 GCA_964450895.1 uncultured Occallatibacter sp.
ACCAGGGCACGACTTTACAGGCTGCGAAAAAACTCGGTATCAGGCCTGCTTTGTAACAGGGCACGACTTTACAGGCTGCGAAAAAACTCAATTCAGGCAGGTCTTGTAACCAGGGCACGACTTTACAGGCTGCGAAAAAACTCAATTCAGGCAGGTTTTGTAACCAGGGCACGACTTTACAGGCTGCGAAAAAACTCGGTATCAGGCCTGCTTTGTACCAGGGCACGACTTTACAGGCTACGAAAAAACTCAATTCAGGCAGGTTTTGTAACAAGGGCACGACTTTAGTCGGGCCGCAAAACGTTGATAATAAAGAATGGGCTTTAGCCCCTGCGGGATGTTCTTCGAGGATTTCACGCAAATTCCGGCCTCTTTCCGCGGCGGCTAAAGCCGGAATCCTGTTCGGCCATTCGCGGCACGACTTCAGTCCTGCCCTGACGCTTATCAGCGAACTGAAGACAATTTTGCATGAGGCTCTCTTGAGAGTGAATTGCTGTCCGCGCGGATTATTCATAGCGAATCGCCTCCACGGGATCGAGCCGCGCCGCCTTGGTGGCGGGATAGATGCCGAAGACCAGGCCGACGGAGATGGAGACCAGAAACGCCAGCGCGATGGAGCTGAAGGTGACGATGGTGGACCATCCCGCCAGCCACGCAATGACGCGCGAGATGAAGAATCCGAAGACCACGCCGATGGCCCCGCCGGCAAAGGAGATCATCATCGCCTCGACGACAAACTGGCGAATGATGTCCGACTGGCGCGCGCCGACCGCACGGCGCAGGCCGATCTCGCGCGTGCGCTCCAGGATGCTGGCCAGCATGATGTTCATGATGCCGATGCCCCCGACCAGCAGCGAGATGGAAGCGATCGCCACCATGACGGTGTTGAACATCTGCTCGGTGCGCTTCTGCTGGGCCAGCAATTCGGCGGGCACGATGACGCTGTAATCATCCGCGCCGTGATGCGAGGAATCCAGCACCGCATGAACAACCTGCGCCGCCTCGGAGAGATTGCTCTTGTCGCTCATGGTCAGATAAATGCCGTCGATCTCGTCCCTGACATAGCTGTAACTGTCTTCCAGGCGGAGCATGGATGACTTGAGCGGAATGTAGATGTTGTTGTTGACATCGCTGGACGGCGAAGAGGCGGAGTCGCCCTGCGAACTGAGCAGCGGGCTGACCACGCCGATGACCCGCAGCCATTGCTCATTCACTTTCACGTACTGCCCGATGGGGTTTGCGGCTCCGAAGAGATTCCACTTGGCGGCCGCGCCCAGCACGCAGACCGGCGCGCCCCGGTCGTCTTCCGATTGGTTGAAAAAGACGCCACTGATCACGTTGAGCCCGGCAATGCGCTGATACGTGGAATTGACGCCCATGACCACCGGCATGTCGCTCTGCGACTTGGGCAGGATCTTCTGCGGTGTCAGCCGCTTGCGCGGAGTGGCCTCCACAATGCCTTCGACATCGTCGCGTATCACGCGGTAATCCTGGAGAGTCAGGCCGGGAGAAATTTTGCGGACCTTCTGATGCGCCTGCCGCTCCATGGTTTCCTTGGCTTCGACAATCAGATTATGCACGCCCATCTGTTCGATCAGGGCCATCACCTTCTGACGCGCGCCGGCGCCGATCGACAGCATGGCCACCACCGCGGCGACGCCAAAGATCATGCCCAGCATGGTCAACAGCGAGCGCAATCCGTGCAGCATCAGATTCTGCACGCCCAGTTGCGCATCGCGCATCCATTGCTGGTAATAGATCAGAAAGCGTTGCGGAAACAGCGTTTCATTCGCGGCCATTACGGTGTTCCTTCCGTGCTGCCGCTGGCCGAGCCTGCGGCGGTGGATTTGCGCGGCGCGGTGGGATCGATGAGGGCCGCCATGCTGCCTTCCTCGACGCCTTCCACCGCGGCGCGGCTTTCGCTCTCACTCTTGATCTTGACCTCGCGCTGATCGTAGCCATTGCCGGACTTCACGTAGACAATTCTCTTGCCGTCTTTGAGAAAAATCGCCAGACGAGGAAGGGTGAGCACGTTGGACTGGCTTCCGCCCTTGAAGAGTATCTGCGCGGTGAAGCCGGAGCGCAGCCGAGCATCGCTCTCCGTCAACTGGATCGCCACCTCGAAGCCGCCGCTGGAACTGGCCGAGAACATCTCCCGCACCGACATTCCCCCCATGCTTTTGACAACGCCATGAAAGACCCGGCCCGGCACGGCGTCGAACGTAACCTCGACCGGCTCGCCCTGATGAATGTTTCCATGATCCTGCTCGCTGACCTTGGTGGTCAGATCGAGACTCATGGGGTCAACCACATTGGCGATGGCCGTGCCGGGATACACTTGGTCGCCCGGCCGATAATCCGGCAGGCTCATGCCGGTGAAAAAAATTCCGCCCGAGGCCTCCTCGTTTTTCTGAATCGAGACAAGCCCATCCATGGGCGCAACCACCTTCATCTTTTCCAGGTTCCGCTGCGCCTCATCCATGGCGAGTTTGGCCTTGTTGGATTTTTCCCGCGCCAGATAAATCGCCGCCTGACCGGTGGCCTTGTGCGATTCGGCATCCTTTTCCAGCTCCGTCAATACGCGCTTGGCCTGGTCAAGCGCGAGCAGATTCTTGTCGGCGTCAATCTTGCTTTCCAGTTCGTTTTTCTGCACGTCCAATTCGGCGCGGCGCACGCTATAGCGTGCCTTGAGCAGCGCGACCTGGTCTTGGGCCGCGAGGACAACCGCATCGGCCTTGGACTTGGCGATCTCCTGCTCGGCTTGCAGATATTCAGAGTGGTTCTGCTCCAGCTTGTAATGCTGTTCGCTGGGATCAAAGGCCAGAACAAGATCGCCTTTTTTCACCATGCCCCCAGTGCGCGCCACTTCTGTAATCTGCAGCGAGGCGCCGCCGATGGCTGGAGCGGTCAGCATCAGTTCATGGCTGGCGCGCAGTTCTCCCGTGGCGTGAACCTCAAGATCCAGCGATCCGCGCTTGACCACGGCCAGAGGGACTTCGTCATTTTTTGAAGGAAGGTGTACGCGATGGGCCGCCACCACCGCGCCGACAGCGCCGCCGAGGGTCAGCAGGACGATGATTGCCGTGAATACCCGATGTCGTTTCATGCCGGCCCGATCACTCCTTCACCGTGGGATCTTTGAGGCTCACCAGCTCTCCGGCGCGCAGTCCGCTGGCCACCAGGATGCGATCACGGCTGCGCCGTTCTATCTGAATGGCCCGCTCTTCAAAGGCCGATCCGTTCCAGAGATAGACCACGGTCTGGCCGGATTTGACGAAAGAAGCCTGCGCTGGGATGGTGATGGCGTCGGCAATGCGATCGACAATGACAGTGGACTGTACCGTCATTCCCGGCTTCAGCCGAGGGTCGCTCTGATCGAGGACAATCTCGATGTCGAAGTTGCGCGGAAAGGGCCATCCCGCCGAAAAGTCGGCGCTGGCGATGGTGCCGATGCGCTCCACCTTGCCGGTGAATTGCCGGTCGGCGATGGCGTCCAGTTGCACGGTAACAGGCTGCGAGACAGCCAGGCGGCCACGCTCCGTTTCATCCACGCGCGCGGTCACCCGCAGCGACGCTGCGTCCGGCAGTTCCGCAATGGCCGTGCCGGACCAGGCGCGCTCGCCCGCTTTGAATGGACTCTCGTTGCCGTTGTGCCAGATATTGAGCAGGCTGATCGTCCCGCTGGCTGGAGCTTTCAGCGTCATGGCGGCCAGCGACTGGCGGGCGCGCTCGGCGTCGTAACTGGCCTTTTTGCTGGCCTGCTTCTTGCTGTCGATGGCCGACAGATCGATGGATTGATCGCTCTTCAGTTGGGTCTCTGCCTGACGCAAGGCCTGTTCGGCATCCGCCACCTTCAGATTCGCCTCTTCGCCCTCGATCTTGGAAACCACTTCGCTCTTGCTCGCATCCAGCTTGGCCACCGCCAGATCATAGCGCGCCTTGACCACCGCCGTTGTATCCTGCTCCACGGTCAGACGGCCCTGGGCGCGTATCTGATCAATCTCCGCCTGCGAAGACTTCAGCGTCGATTGATTCTGTGCCAGGCTCTGCTGCGTCTGCGACGGATCAAACTGAACCACCACATCGCCCTCTTTCACCTGCGCCCCGTCTGGCGTGATGGTGAGAATCTGCAAGTCGCCGGCATTGGCGGGGGCTATGATCGTTTGCGACTTCATGGCCTTCAATTCCCCGCGAAATTGAATTACGTCCAGAAACTCGCCGCGCTTGACCTGAAAGGTGGGAAGCATGGGAGCCTTCTTTGACGAATGCGCCAGGGCATAGACTCCCGCGACGCACAAAGCCACGGCGGCCACGGCGCCCAGCGCCTTCTGTCTTCGATTGGCCTTCATCAGCCATTGCTTCATCATGATCTGCGTCTTCCTCTTCCTGTTTCACGGCAAGAACTTCTGGGACGGATCACCAACTTCTGTCATCCTGAGCGAACGGGGCCCCAAACGTACTTCAGTTTGGGGGTGGTGAGT
>CAYVGW010000268.1:0-4443 GCA_964450895.1 uncultured Occallatibacter sp.
GTTAGGCACGCCGCCAGCGTTGATTCTGAGCCAGGATCAAACTCTCGTTTGAAACTGTTTTGCTTCCCCTATACTGACGGAGGTCAGATAGGTTCGGCGGCAATCTGCGCTCGAAAACACAGATTGCAATTACGTGAGAATGATCAAGCCAAACCTGATCGATTCTCATAACTGGCATGTTCAACCTAATTGTCAAAGATCCTTGAGAGACATCCGCCTAAGCGGCTCCCTTTGGGATCGAGGCCCAGCCATTCGGCTGAGTTGTCCTCGAACTTGTTGCGCTCACCGATTCCGCTTACTCAGCAGCTTCCGGCGTTTTTGCGCGAACTTTTTAAGATTATCGAACTTTTCACATCCTGTCAAGCTCAATCTTTTATTCGCCGAAGCCGTCCAACTCACTGTTGGCGGTCTGTCTTCGCTTACGAATTTCGATCTGCTTGACCAGGGAAAAATCCTGCTCAAAAAGCCCCGCACTGCGCAAAATATCAAACAACGACCAGCAAACTGCGCTTGAGCCACTAGTGGCTCACAGGAGTTTCCTCCTGGGTCTTGCAATCGCTTGTTCTCTGTGGGATTCCCTACAGGGGCTCAGGGGCTTACCGCCTCACCTGACCCAACGAACCAGCATCACAACGTGCTTCCCACTTCCCTCTTGGGGCAGGCCATCTGGCCACCGGGAGGCTTTACTGCTCATCTGCAACTTTTTAAGAGTAGCACAGGCTTCTCTTCTTTGCAAGCGGCAAGCAAACAACTTATTCCCACCGATTTGCAACTTGTTGCATCTGCAACTTTTCAAGAGTAACACAAACCACTCTCGTTTGCAATCACCGGGCAGACCAACGCGCTGTCGGCCACTTGCGACTTCCTGAGAATAGCAACGATCCAGTTCGCGCGCAAGCCCACCCCCTGTGGAAAGCCGCCATTTCTGTGGGAAACTAACATCTCGTTCTTCAAAATCAATCATTTACGATACTAAAATTCTTCTCTGCGACGCAGAAATTCGTACACATACCCCGCTTCCGTCACCGCAATCCGCGCTCCCCGGCCCGCCGGATCATCCGCAACAAATGCACTCAAAACAAAATCCATCGTCAGTGGATCTTCCACCCGCTCCGTATTCCATCCCAACAGCAATCTCCCGCCCGGCTTCAGGATGCCTGCCATGGCGCGCATTGCAGCCAATTGCGCTGCGCGCGTGTTCACGCCGAATCCAAAAACTCCATTGCAGAGTATGCTGTCGAAGGTTTTAGGGGCGATCAGTTGATCGATGCGAAGTAAATCCCAGGTGAAATGCCGCCCCGCCGCGCCCCATTGCGCATGACTGATTTCAATGTCCGTTGTCCAGCATTCTCCGCCCTGGCGCTCGAGCAGCGCGGCGTATTGCATCGTATAGAGGCGGCAGCCTACCCACAGAATGCGCCCGCCCAGCGCCGCGTAGGCCGGCAGAATCTCATTCACCAGCAGAATGCGCCCCGGATTTCTCCGCACCCGGCGAGCGTTCAGAATCTCCTTGGCCCACCCCCGAAGCGCGGGAGTCAGAAGTTTTCTGGCCACGGGAACAGCGGCCGCTTGCGCCATTCTCCCCAGCCTTTCAGCCGATAGCCTGGTCTTCCCCATCAGACCCACCCTTCAGCGCCGCGCGATCATTCCCAAATCCGTCAATCCATTGACGAAATACTGCATCGCCAAGGCCACCAGCAGCAGCCCCATCACCCGCACCAGTACGCGAATTCCCGTCTCCCCCAGCACCC
This sequence comes from uncultured Occallatibacter sp., assembly GCA_964450895.1. Taxonomy (GTDB): domain Bacteria; phylum Acidobacteriota; class Terriglobia; order Terriglobales; family Acidobacteriaceae; genus Telmatobacter. Next base: position 1,752 of record CAYVGW010000268.1, read on the forward strand.
GCCGCACCCGGCTCGCCGCGGCCAGAACCCAATAGCTCGCCAGGCAGGTCAACGCAATCGCTCCCAGAATCGCGCCCATCTGCCAGTGCCACAAACTTGGCGCCTGTCCCACCAGCACCATCACCGTGGAAATCGACCCTGGTCCGGCCAGCATCGGCATACCTAGCGGCACAATTCCCGCGTCTTCCTTGGCCGCGCCCTCCTCCGTATCGCCCGAAGCCTCCTGCGTCGCCGAGCGCCGCGCCTGCAGCATATCCAGCCCGATCAGCAGCAGAATCAGCCCGCCGGCTATCTCAAAGGCAGGCAGCGTGATCCCAAAAAGCCGGAAGATCAATTGTCCCGCAATCGCAAAGGCCGTCAGCACAAAAAAACAGGTCAGCGCCCCTTTGCGCGCCATGCGCTTGCGCCGCGCCCCATCCGCCCCTTCAGTGATCGCCAGAAACGACGGAATCGCCGCCAGCGGGTCCACCAGAAAGAAAATCGAACTCAGCGCCAGCACCGAAAAGCGCACCACCGGCGCCGTGCTCAACTCGTTCAGCGCCTCAATAGGATTCGTACCCAGCATCCCCACAGCCTAGTCCATTCACCCCTTCCGCCGCCAGAGGCTCCCGATCCTGATGGAGAAGCTATAGGCCTTTCGTCCCATCCTCCAGCATCATCTTGTTCTCTTCAAATTGCAGCGCAGCGCGCGAGACTCGATCGCGAGCATACGCCGCGTCATGCCAGCCCTTCACCTCCACCCGCTTGCCCTCCAAGTCCTTGTAGACTGCAAAAAAATGCGTGATCTCCTTCAGCAAATGCGGATAAATGTCGGTGAAATTCCAGACATTGGCAAAGCGCGGGTTGTTTTTGCCCACCGCCAGCACCTTTTCGTCCAGAACGCCCTGGTCCATCATCTCCAACAGGCCGATGGGCCGCACCTCCTGCACGCAGCCCGGAAAGCTCGGTCCCGGCACCAGCACCAGAACATCCAGCGGATCGCCGTCATCGCTCAGCGTCGAGGGAATAAAGCCGTAATCGCCCGGATAATGCACCGGCGAGTGCAGATTGCGGTCCAGCTTGAAAACGTGCAACTGCTTGTCGTACTCGAACTTCTGCGTTCCGTCCAGCGGAATTTCAACGACCGTCCGGAAGACCTCCGGGGCGCGATCGCCGATCGGCAACTCCAGATAATTGACCATTTGCTTGATGCTCCTTTGAAGGGGAAAGTGGATGGCGCGCACCAGCTCGACTCCCTGCGCTCGCTGGAGATACTATAATCGATCATGATGAAGGCACATGTCTATGTCACGCCAAAGACCTCGGTCCTGGATCCGCAGGGCCAGACCATTCAGAACGCCCTGCGCAAAATCGGATTCGCGCAGGTAACCTCCGTGCGCCAAGGCAAGTATTTCGCGCTCTCGCTGGCCGACGGGCTGACCGCCGAAGCGGCTCATGCCCAGGTCGAGCGTATCGCCCGCGAGGTGCTGACCAATCCGGTGATCGAAGAGTTCACCTTCCGCATCGAGGAGTAGTCCGCCGGCGCCGGAAAGTGTGGACTTTCTCATCCTCACCAGGCTCGTGTATGATGTGCTTCACACCCCCCTGCACGGCTCTGGAGTCCCGTGCGGGTATGCGGAGTATGCATGTATACGCGATCTGTTCTCGGTAATTTGTTCCCTCCCCGGATTTTTCGCTTTGCGGTTATCTTGATGGCTGCCTTGAGCTGGAGCGTTTCCGGTCTCTGCGGTCCGCTTCATGACGCCGCCCAACAGGGCGATCTGGCAGCGGCCAAGGCTCTGTTGCAAGGCGATCCCCAACTGGCGGCCAGCAAAGACTCCAACGGTTCCACACCCCTCCATCTGGCAGCGCGCGCAGACCACGCCGATGTGGTCGAGTTGCTGCTGACGTACAGGCCGCCGGTTGACGCCCACGACAAAGACGGCAATACCCCATTGCATCTGGCGGCTATGGGCGGTTTTGTCGACGTGGCGCAATTGCTGATCTTTCGCAACGCCGACATCAACGCCAGAAACAGTGATGAAGACACCCCTCTGCATCTCGCCGCGCGCCTCGGTAAAGCCCCCATGGTCGAGCTGCTGCTGAACCACAAAGCCGAGGTTTCTCCCAAGGATATTGGCGACTATACGCCATTACACCTGGCGGCCATTGACGGCTTCGAGGATGTGACCGAACTGCTGGTGGCTCACCGCGCTGACCTCAACGCCAAAAACACCGACGGCGATACCCCTCTGCTCCTGGCGGCCCACATGGGCCAGACCGATACTGTGAAATTTCTCCTGGCTCACAAAGTCTACGTCTACGCGAGAAATAATGACGGCAATTCCGCCCTCCATTTGGCGGCCTCCAGCGATCATGTTGAGATTGTCGAATTGCTGCTGGCCGCCAAAACTGAGGTCAATGCCAGAAACAACCTCGGAAAAACACCTCTGGATCTGGCCAAGCAGAACAACTTCGAGGATGTAGTTGCGTTTCTGAGCAAGCATGGCGGCCGCTGAAAGGCGCTGCAAAAATTCTTGAAGCTGTAGCGCCGGCCTCCCGGCCGGCTATCGCGTGGACCTCCCGGTCCACGTCTCTTGAGTCCCGCCTCTCTCCCCGCCCGGCAGGGCAATTGCATTTGAACTTCGCCTAACGCTTATCTTTGTCGCGATACTCATGCGGGCGGCTTTTCGGAGGGAGCAGGGGCATTTAT
>CAYVGW010000269.1:0-4436 GCA_964450895.1 uncultured Occallatibacter sp.
TGGCGAAGGTCTGGATGCCGGTATGCCACTTGCTCCGATCGTTGCCGATCAGGTAATTGACCACGCCGGATTGTGGCTCCAACCCCGTGACGTTTGCGTTGGAGTTTGCGCCGACAAGTTTCATGCGCAGCCTGTCCATCGAAGCGGGCTTCTGGTTCGTGGTTGCAGCCTGAGCCTGCTGCCGCTCCAGGTTTAGCACGACTTCGTCTTTGGCGAGAAAGAGCGAGTAGCCGAAGCCGCGCGAAAGGAACTTCACGCGGGCGTCGGTCTGCCCCTGGTTAGGTTCAAAGCTGAGTGGAATCTTGCCGTAGTTGGCCACTGCGTGCTTGGCGCGTGCGGTTGGGGCAGGCGCTGAGGCTGTTCCGGCTTTGGCCCCTGCACAATCCAGCAGCAAACTGGCAAAAAGGAGGCCGGTCAAGAGCCGCCCCCGCGTAGGATGTGGCGTCCTGAGATTCTCGTAAGTTTGGAGCGATCTCTGTAGGAAATTGTAGGCGGATACAAGCATTTTTTCTCCTTTGCAGCGGCAGGATTGATCTTGCCTCTCAACCAGAAGGCGAGATGCGCTGCAAAAGAGGCCCACGCCGCGACAGAGAAATCTTGTTTTTCTTGGAAATCGTCTCAAAATACAAGGGATACACCGTTCCAATCCGGTAACATCTACATATGGAAGGCTGTTGCAGCCCATGCACGGAGGCGGATTTGCAACCAACCGGGGGAGAGATCACAGTACTGCTGGCAAAGTGGAAGGATGGGGAGCCTTCGGCCTTTCAGGAATTGATGCCGCTGGTTTATCCGCATCTGCGCGAGGTGGCCGCAGCCTATATTCGCCGCGAGCGCAATCCGGACCTGCTGCAAGGCACCGCCCTGGTGCATGAACTCTATATGCGCCTGCTGAACCAAAAGCGAGGCGTGGGTGAGAATCGCGGCCATTTTTATGCCTTCGCCGCCAAGGTGATGCGCCTGATTCTGATCGATCACGCGAGAGAGATGCAGACATTGACGCGGGGCGGCGATCAGGACCGCGTGCCTCTCAATGACGATCTTGCCTGGGTCAGTATCGATAGTCCAGAACTTCTGGACCTGGACCATGCGCTGGAGGAACTGTGCGAGTCTGATCCCGAAAAGGTTCAACTTGTGGAGTTGCGCTATTTTCTTGGCTGCACCGTCGAGGAGACCGCCGAGCTGATGAATCGCTCCAGATCCAGCGTGAATCGCGATCTGAAATTTGTCCGCAGTTGGCTCTATAGCCGTTTATATCCCGATCAACTGGAGCCTCTTCCAGCCGAATGAGCCGGTCGCTGCGCGCTTCACGCTAACTGATGTTGCCTTCATTTTCAAAGCCAGGATTGCATCCAGATGGATTCCAAGACAGAACGACTGCGGCGCATCGAGACCCTCTTCCACCAAGCGCTTGAGGTTGCCGACGAGGCGCGCGCAGGACTGATCGCCGCGCAGTGCGGCGGAGACACTGACCTGGCCGCCCAGGTGCATAGGCTGCTGAATGCCAGTGCGAGAGAAGCGCAACAGACAGCCGAACTGCTCTCGGAGCGGGAGGCTGGCGAAAGCGCGGAGTCGCTTGGCAGGCGGATTGGCCCGTATGTTGTGGACGGCCTGCTGGGGCGCGGCGGCATGGGCGTGGTTTACCGGGCGCATCGCGCCGATGGCGAGTTCGAGCAGAAGGTGGCCATCAAGCTGATCGATCTGCCGCTGGCAACCACGACCTTTCGCGAGCGTTTCCGCCAGGAGCGGCAGATTCTGGCCGGCCTCGAGCATCCTTACATTGCGCGGCTGCTGGATGGCGGAGTCACCGCGCATGGCGATCCCTATCTGGTAATGGAGTTCGTGGATGGCGTACCCATTCATCGCTACTGCGAGAAGGAGAACCTGCCTCTGCGGCAGCAGCTGAAGCTGTTTCTGCAGGTTTGCGAAGCAGTGCAATTCGCCCATCAGAACTTCGTAGTGCATCGCGACCTCAAGCCCGACAATATATTGATTGCCGCCGACGGCGCGCCCCGACTATTGGACTTTGGCACAGCCAAACTGCTTTCGCCAACCATTGCCGCAGCGGGTGCGGGGCTGACGCGGGACGGGCACCAGTCTTTCACGCCGCAGTACGCCAGTCCGGAGCAGGTGCTGGGTCACCCGGTAACCGCAGCCTCCGATACCTACTCGCTGGGCGCGCTGCTCTATCTTCTGCTGACTGGCTCGCTTCCCTATGAGCTGGCCGAACTGACGACCGCCGAACTGCTGCGCGTTGTCTGCAATGAGCCGCCGCGCAAGCCCGTGCCTTCCGCCGCGCTTGGCTGGCAACTGGACGAGGATTTGGAAGCGATTCTGCTCAAGGCTCTGCGCAAGGAACCTGGCGGGCGCTATGGAACCGCTGCTGAATTGGCCACGGATATTCACGCGTGGCTAGACGGAATGCCGGTAGCCGCGCGCCGTGGAAGCTTTCGTTATCGGACGGGCAAATTCATTCGCCGCAATCGTATCTCCGTGGCGGGTTCCGCACTGCTGGCCGCTTCCTTGATCGCCGGAGTGACCGGCGTGGCATGGCAGGCCCATGTGGCCAATGAAGAACGCCACAAAGCCGAAGAAAGCGCCGCCGACCTGCACCAGTTGAGCAACAGCCTGCTCTCCGAGCTGGACGAAGCGATCAAGGAGCTGCCCGGTTCGACAGGTGCGCAAAAATTGCTGGTCACGCGCGTGCTCGAACATCTGGACCGGATGGCAAAAAACACTCATGGCGACCGCCAGACACAACTCGATTTGGCAGACGCCTACACACGGCTGGGAAACCTGCAAGGCAATGCGTACGATTCCAATCTAGGCGACCCTAACGGAGGCTTGAAGAGCATCGACGCGGCTCTCGGCCTGGCACGACCGCTGGCGACCGCTTTCCCGCACGATCATGCCGTGCAGCATTCTTTGGCTCTGGCGCTGCAATCGCGCAGCGAAATTCTCTGGCAATTGGGAAGAACGCCCGAAGCCGTCCCCATCCAGCGAGAGGCCGTGCGCATCTTCGAGGCGCTGGCCGCCACCAAAGATGCCTCTGCCACCGAGTTGCTGGATGCCGCGACGGCCAATGGAACGCTGGGCGACGAACTGGGCCAAACGGGCACGGCAAACCTCTCGGACGCGCCAGGAGCCGTTGCGGCCTACCGGAGAACGCTGACCTACTACCCGCGCATTCTGCAAATGGACCCCTCGCTGGCCCGAGCCAGAAGAGGAGTATTGATCTCGCACATGAAAATCGGCTGGGTGGAGAAAGATGTCGACCCGAAAGAGGCGCTTCAGGAGCTGCAAACGGCGCTCGATGCCAGCTCCACCCTGCCTGCCAACGAACAGACGGGAATGTCCTGGCTTCGACTTCACGTCTCGCTTCTCCGCAAGCTGGGCAACGTAAGTTCCACACTCGGTCATGACGCTGAAGCGTTCTCTTTTCTCGCGCAGGCCGAGAAGATCTGCCGCGATCTGGCTGCCCAGGACACTAACGATCCACGTGCTGGCTTCGATCTGGCTGTTCTGCTGCAAGACGAGGCCAACGCGTATGCCAGCGCCGCCAACTCCGTGCGGGCAAGCGATTCGGCCCGCCACCGCGAGTTCCTCCAACAGGAAGAAAACAAGCTCGTTGAATCCGTGGCCACCTTTAATCGTGTCACGACGTCGAATTCGGAAGAGGTATTGCTGGAAACGCAGGCCTATTTGCAAGTGCGTGCCGGATCAGTGGAAAAATCGCTCTTCGGTCACACCCGTTCCGAGGCGCTTACCCGCAAGGCCCTCGCTCGATTGAAAAGCCTGGGACAAGAGCCACAGACCTCCGGGATGACGCTCTCGCAGATCTCCGAGGCGTTTCGCATTGCCGAGCCTGAAACGCTTCGTGACCCGGCCTTTGCTCTGCAATGCTCTCTCCGCGCCGCGCAGGCTGCCGGCGGCCACTCTCCCACGCGGCTGTTCGAACTCGCAGACGCCTATCTTGCCGCCGGACAGATCGAGAAGAGCCGCGCAACGGCCAAGGAAGCACTTGCGCTGCAGACTCCGATTCCGCCGTCCAGCCAGAAGCAGTAAATGAGTACGCTGCTGGAAATTCAAACGCTGACTGCCCAGTGAAGCCTGGTTCTCCAGAACTGTTGGAGACCACGCATCGGGATAGTTGCTATCCATCCTCAAAGTTGCAATAAGAGACAACGCCGTCATCGAAGACCGCCAAATCACTCGCCTGTTTTGGATTCTCCCAGGATAGCGGTGCACCGGTCTGAAAATAGTTTTGATAATGTCGCAGATATTTCGTCTTCGGCAGTTCTCCTGGAACGCCCATTGAGCAAGAAGAATTCTGGAATGATGCAAAATCGCCGGTTCACTCATTGAGGACAGATAGATCCTCTGAAGTCGCCCAGCATCCGGGAAATCAAGGTCCGAGTTGGCACGCCACACGATTT
>CAYVGW010000270.1:0-4416 GCA_964450895.1 uncultured Occallatibacter sp.
GTGTGCGGAGGTGGCGAAATTGGCAGACGCACCAGCTTGAGGTGCTGGCGCCCACAAGGCATAGGGGTTCAAGTCCCCTCTTCCGCACCAAAATCTCTCGCGTCCGGGTCACCGGACTGACCTGGAAAGCAGCTAGAAGATGCAGATTGCTCTGGTACTTGTCACTATCTTGCACGTGATTGTGTGCGGTGTTCTGATTTTTGTGGTTCTCTTGCAGCAGGGCCGCTCGGCCGACTTGGCCGGCGCTTTTGGCGGGCAGGGGTCGCAGACCGCCTTCGGACCGCGCGCCGCAGCCAACGTCCTTACCCGGATTACCACTTGGTCGGCGATTCTCTTCATGTGCACCTCGATCACCTTGACCATCCTGATGTCGCACACCGGCGGCGGAAGCCACTCGGTGCTGGACAACGTCAAGACCGCGCCCGCCTCCGCGCCCGCCAAGTCCGGCAAATAAACCTCTTCTCCGAATCAGATTCGACCAAACGGCGGGCTTCCAAGCCTGCCGTTTTTGCGTATAGGAAGATTTTTCGAGTTTTTTGAAAGATTTTTGTTGACAAAAATATCTGACAGATATATCTTCTAGATATATGAAAAATAGCCGCACCGCTTACGTCATCCTCGGAATGCTCTCCATTCAACCGAATCTCTCCGGCTATGAGCTGCACAAGGCGATTGAAGAGAACTTTGGCAGCTTTTGGGGCGAGAGCTACGGGCAGATCTACCCATCGCTGAAGCAACTGGCCGCTGAAGGCCTGATTGAGACGCGCGAGCCGGCGGCCGCAACCAAAAAGCGGCGGCAGGAGTATGCGCTGACCGAGGCCGGGCGCTCCAACCTGCGCGAGTGGCTGGCCATGCCCTTTCAGAACGATCCGCCGCGCAACGAGTTCATGCTCAAGCTGTTTTTTGGCCGCGAGGCCGCGCCGGGGGTGGCGCTGGCGCACGTTCGCGAGCTACAGCAGCGCAACCGGCGGATGCTGGCTACGCTGGAGGGGATCGAAAAGATGGCGCGCGCGCACCAATCGAAAGATCCGAATCTGCCCTACTGGATGCTCACGCTGGGCTTGGGGCTAGCGATGACCCGCGCCGCGCTGGAGTGGGGTGAAGCGGCGCTCAAGGAGTTGGCAGCTTTGGAGACGGGCGCTGGTCCGAAGACTTCAGAGGTTGAGACTACTTCATGAAGTTTTGTCTTGAGTCACGAGATGGGGCTGTCTGGGTTCGTGGAATCCCACCCTAGCGGCAAAAACAAAAACGCCGCGAGGGTGGGGCACCCAGCATTTTGGGAATGTTCAGTCAAGCAAAGGAGAAAAGCAAATGCCTACCAACGTAAAATCCAGCCGCTTGGTGCAAATCATGGCCTGGGCGGTCACCGGTATTTTTCTCTCCGGCTTTTTCCTCGAGCAAACAGGAAGCTGGACAGGGCCGATCCTCGGCGTCTGGTTTGTGTGTACGCAACGGCCGCGGCGCGGCTTTCTCTGGATGCTGGCCATCAATGTTGTTCCCGGCCTGATCTTCGGCTGGCGCAAGATTCCGCTGACCGGCCCGGAGCAGACCCTGCATTATCTCGGCTGGTTTCTGCTCGCCGCAGTGCTGGGCATTCTTCCCTTTACCTATCACCGGCTGGTCAGCCCGCGGCTCTCCGGCTGGCTGGCGACGCTTCCGCTGCCGGTGGGGGCCGTGGCGCTTTCCGCAATCCTCCGCGCGTTGCACACCACCGGCTTCCCCATGGCCGGTCTTCACACCTTCATCGTTCTCTGGTTTGCCGCGACACTTGTCTGGCTTTGGAATCGTGAATCTCGCGCGACGCCGGTCGTTTTTGGTGCGGGTTTTATTCTAGCAGGCCTATTGGAATTCTCGCGTTCTTTCCCTATCGGCGTGCTGCATTCCACGTTGCTCTTTAGTTCAATCTTCGGCTGGAGCTGCCTTGGCCTGGCACTGATCCTGAGCCTCTGGGCGCTCTTTCATCCAGTCAAAGAGCGGAGTTGGGCCAGCCGTCCGGAGACCCTCGCCCGGCTGCGCAGCCCGTTTACCGGCGAGCCGCTGCGCGTTGCGAGCGAAGAGGGCAGGGAAGCGCTAGTGAGCAAAAGCGGAGAGCGATTTCCCGTGCGCAATGGGATACCCGCCTTTCTCAAGCCGGAGGATCTGACCGGCGACAACGGCAAGTACAACAAGCTATATGAAAGCATCGGCGGTTTTTACGACGATACGCAGCGCTTTTTCGGCGCCTTCAAAGGCGTGGATTTGGACTCGTACTTCATGAATTACATGAGCCTGCTCGAAGTAAAACCGGGCGATTCGGTGCTCGAAACTTCCGTGGGCACCGGACTCAACTTCAAGTACCTGCCGCGCGGGGTGAAGCTCTCCGGACTTGATCTCTCCGCCGAGATGCTGGCCAACTGCCAACGCAATCTGCGCCGCTGGCAGATGGAGGCCGACTTATACCTGGGCAATGCGGAGAGCCTGCCTTTTGCCGACTCCAGCTTCGATGTTGTTTATACGTGCGGCGGCTTCAACTTCTTCAATGACCGCGCCAAAGCCATCCGCGAGATGATTCGCATCACCAAGCCGGGCGGCCATCTGATGATCGAAGATGAGACCGAGGAGTACGTGAAGAGCACCTATCAGAAGATCCCGTATACCAGCAGCTTTTATGGAGACCGCAAGGAGGCTGTGACGGTGCCCATCGACCTGGTGCCGCCGGAGATGGAAGATACCCGCGTAGAAATGCTGAAGGACGGCCAGTTCTACGCCATTACCTTCCGCAAGCCACCTGCGGTGGGGCCAACTGCCTTCAGCACGAAAAACTCGGAGAATGAATGGCGGTTGCTCTGAACCTGTATTCTGATTGCATTCCATCTTCGCGTGGGGAAAGGGCCGGGTTGAATGCAGGCAATGAGTCAGGCAAGGCAAGCAAGTCGAGGGAGCGAGGGATTCGGGGAGCTGCTTTCCGGTCTGCGCAGGCATTGGCGGCTGACGGCGTGCGGCTTGCTGCTGATGGCTGCTGTGGTCAGCTTGGCCGTACTGATCGGCTCGCATGGCGGCCGCTCGGCGGCGGCGGTTGCGCCCTATCCGCACGAAGTGGCGCAGGTCAGCTTTGCAGTGGCCGGAGACGTGATTCCGCATGAGCCGGTGCGCTCCGCCGCCACGGCAGCCGGAGCCGGTTCGGAGGGATGGGGCGCGCTCTTCGCCGAGGTCGCCGACGTCTTCAAAGGGGCGGACTTCGGCTTTGTGAATTTGGAGACGCCGGTGGCGCCGGCGCACTCGCACGGCTCCAAAGCCTTCCTCTTCGATGCGCCCGTCGCCTTGGTCGACGCGCTCAAAGCCAACGGCATCAAGATCGTCTCCTTCGCCAACAACCATGTGATGGACCAGGGCTGGGCGGGCTTTGCCGAGACGCGCGAGCATCTGCGCGCGGAAGGGATGCTCTTCGCCGGCTCGGGCGATACCAAGGACCAGAGCTGGCAACCGGTCGTCGTCGAGGCCAACGGCATCAAAGTCGGCTGGCTGGGGATGACGCGCTGGCTCAACGGCGGCCGCAATCCCGACTCTCCAATCCAGCCGCACGTGAACTTCTTTCCGTATCCGAATGAATCAGCCGGCGCTCCGGGAGCGGACGAAACCGCTGTGCTGGAGGCCATCCAGCAGGCGCGGCAGAAGTGCGATTTTCTGGTGGTTTCGATTCACTGGGGCGTGGAGTACGCGCCCGCCCCGCGCGCCGAGGATGTGGAGACGGCGCACAAGATGCTGGAGGCCGGGGCCTCGGTGATCGTCGGCCACCATCCCCACGTCTTGCAGCCGGTGGAGACCTATCGCACCGCCGACGGACGCGATACGGTCATCTTCTATTCGCTGGGAAATTTTCTTTCCAACCAGTCGCGTACCTACGTGGACGGCCTGATGCCGGACAAAAATGGCGACCCGCGCGACGAGATGATCGGGCTGTTTTCCGCCGTGCGCAAAGACTACGGCCCGGCCGGAGTGCGCGTCGAACTGGGCCATGTGGGCGTTCTGCCCGTCTGGGAGGAGAATAATCGCAATGAGCTGGCCCGCGGGCAGGCCAAAACGCCGGTGATTCACCCGGTGCTGATCGACCGCGAGATTCCCCGGCTGCAAGCAAGGCTGGATGAGATCTCCAAGCTGAGCACCCCGGCGACGGCGCTAACCGTAGCCCAGAAGAAGGAGTTCATCGCAGTGACCAACCGGCTGAAGCTGCTCACCGACCGGCGCGCCCTGCTGCTGGCGCGGGTTGGCGATGAGTACATCATCGATCCTCCCAAACTGGCGGCCAAGCCTTGAGACGGGAACCTTTGATTCAGTTGATGTTTTGATATAAATAAGTTGATGTTTTGAAAGGGCACGACTTTAGAGGCTGCGGAAAAACTCAATTCAGGCAGGTTTTGTAAGAAGGGCACGACTTTA
>CAYVGW010000271.1:0-4388 GCA_964450895.1 uncultured Occallatibacter sp.
GAGTTAACGCACCAGAGTCGCCGCAACTGGATTTTTTCGTTCTTCACCGGTGTGGCCGGCCCGCGGGAGATGAAACGGGTGTGGGCGAGGACGCCCACACGACAGCCGGTCTGGAGACCGGCGCTACAGGTTGTTTCTTTGTAGGTAAGCGAACCGGAACGGAGACTGAATGCCGCCAGCGCTTGTACAAATTCGTCCCCGCTCACGCCTCTCCGGCGCACAGGCCGCGCGCTCATCCGCCGCATCGCGCCTGCGCCTGCTGCGCCTCTCCATCACCGACCGCTGCAACTTCCGCTGCCGCTACTGCATGCCTGCCGAGGGCGTCGCCAAGGTTGCGCACCATGAGCTTTTGCCGCTGGAGGGCCTGGTCGAGCTGACGCGCTGGCTCACCGCTCACACCGGCATCGACCGGGTAAGGCTGACCGGCGGAGAGCCTTTGGTCCGTTCCGGCGTGGAGCATCTGATCTCCGGCCTGTCGGCCATCGCCGGCATCCGCGAGGTCTCTCTGACCACCAACGGCTCCCTGCTGCGCCCCATGGCCGCGAGCCTGAAGGCCGCCGGGTTGAGCCGCGTCAATGTTTCGCTCGATTCCCTCGACCAAGAACGATTTGCCGAAGTCTCTCGTGGAGGCAGGCTCCAGTGTACCCTTGAGGGCATTTTGGCAGCGCGGGAGGCCGGACTGACGCCCATCAAGCTGGACACGGTCTTGCGGCGCTCCACATGGAAGCTCGAAGTGCCGTCCCTGCTGGACTACGCGGCGCAAACCGGCTTCGAGATTCGCTTCATCGAACTGATGCGCACCGGCACCGAGCGCGGCTGGTGCGAGGCGGAATACATCTCGGTTGACGAGGTTTGCGCGGAGCTGGGCGTCGAGATCATTCCCCTGGAGCAGACCGCGGCCTCCGCGCGCCGGACCCTTGTGGATTGGCGCGGAAGACGCTTGACCGTGGGCTGGATCACGCCCCGTTCCCAGCCCTTCTGCGAGCGTTGCGACCGGCTGCGCATGGACGCTCGCGGCAGGCTTCGCCGCTGCCTCATGGACCCGGAGCAGCTTGACCTGGTGCGTACATTGGGAGCAACCGACGCCGGTGAGGCGCTGCGTGAATTCAATTCCTACCTGGCGGGCAAGCATCCGCCGCTGACCATGGATCACGATTTGGCGATGAGCCAGATTGGCGGATAATAATAAGGATGCTCGGCGATGTTCACGGAGAAATGAAATGACGGATGCAACCCTGCTCCATGTATGTATCTCGGAAATGAAAGGCATCGCCAAACACGAGATTCCCTCGGCCTGCATCGTCGCCGATCACGGCATGAAGGGCGACGCCCATGCCGGCGACTGGCATCGGCAGGTGAGTCTTCTGGCGCACGCCGACATTGAATTCATGCGCGCCAAAGGCCTGAACCTGAAGCCGGGAGCTTTTGGCGAAAACCTGGTCATTGACGGCCTGGACGCAGATGAATTAGGGGTCGGATCGCGTTTGAAAATCGGCGATGTACTGCTGGAACTGACGCAGATCGGCAAAGTCTGCCACACGCGCTGCGCGATTTATTACTCCACCGGCGACTGCATCATGCCCCGCACCGGACTTTTTGCGCGCGTGCTGGAAGGCGGAGAGCTGGCTCCGGGCGCTCCCGTCGAAGTTCTGCGCAAGGTCGATCGATTCGCAATTCAGGCCGCGGTCCTCACTGTCTCTGATCGCTGTACCGCCGGTAAAATGATCGATACCGCCGGCCCCGCCATCGCCAGCCTGCTCGGCGAAAAGCTGTGCGCGCACATCGCCTGGAGCCTCACCATTCCCGACGAAATGGATCGCATCAGCGACACGTTGAAAGACCTCACCGACCGCCGCGTTGATTTGATTCTCACCACCGGCGGCACGGGCATCTCCGCGCGCGATGTGACGCCAGAGGCCACGCGAAAGGTAATCGACCGCGAGCTGCCCGGCCTGGCCGAGGCCATGCGCGCCTCTTCCGCTCTGCACACACCGAATGCGCTGTTGTCGCGCGCCGTGGCGGGAATCCGTCGCGAGACGCTGATTGTGAACCTGCCCGGAAGCCAGACAGCGGCCGTCGAAAACCTCTCCGCGATCCTCGCCGCGATTCCACATGCGGTGAAGATGCTGCGTGGCGAGCAGGCGCATCCTGAAAGCGACGCCGGACGCTTGATAGCGCCCAAGAGCCTGGTATTACATCAGCTCCATCCCGCAGCCGCGCGGGAGTCCGAGTGAAAATGCCGATGCGGATCCTCCCTCCCCCTAACTTTGGAGCAAATTTTTTCTTTCACTTGCAGGCGTGTCATCGCTGTAAAATATTTATAACAAATAACTTATTTACTAATCATTTCAAGATAAGGAGTTACGGGGCGATTCAGCCTCTTCTGGCGGTTTTCGGCGGCCAAGCGGAACCGAAAGAATCGGATAAAGCTTCTGAGAATGATTGTGCGCTTTGGCGGGGGATTCTTGTGCAAGCACCTGCGGTGCAGCCAACTACTCGCTCTCCGCGCGCAAAAGGTTCGTAGATTTCCACTCTTCCGCAAAGAATGCGGTAGAAAGGGGCACGGGCTTTCAAGGTTCTGACTTTTGGCGCAAGATTAAGATTAAGAATCATTTAGGGTGCGTCAACTGCCGATTCGCACCGACGCACAGCCCGTTACAGAGCAGGTTGCTACGTAGTATCATCAGACCAACTGCTGTACAGCCGACCGGAAGGCCGGCGCAATATTCGGGTGATTCCCTATTCATGCGGCCACGGCACTCGATACGATAAAAGCTCCGATTCGGCGAATCTCAACCCCTTTTCCCCCTAGGAATGCGCAATGAGTCTCTTTGACGGCGAACCCGAAGGCCCCGGCGCTCCGCTGCGCACCGCGCCGCTGGCCGAGCGAATGCGCCCGCGCTCGCTGGAAGAGCTGAGCGGCCAGGAGCATTTGGTCGGCACAGGCAAGCCGCTGCGCATCCAGATCGAGCGCGATGACTCCGGCTCGATGATTCTCTGGGGGCCTCCCGGCGTGGGCAAAACCACGCTCGCCAAGATCATTGCCGAGACCACCAAGGCCAGCTTCATCGAGTTTTCCGCCGTGATGAGCGGGATCAAGGAGATCAAGCAGGTGATGGCCACGGCCGCGCAGGCCTCCGAGATGCACTCGCGGACGATCCTCTTCGTCGATGAGATTCACCGCTTCAACAAGGCGCAACAGGACGCCTTTCTGCCCTACGTGGAGCGCGGGACGATCCGGCTGATCGGCGCAACCACCGAGAACCCTTCGTTTGAGATTATTTCGGCGCTGCTCTCGCGCTGCCGCGTCTACGTGCTGCAACCTCTGACCGAGACGCAGATCGCGGCTCTGCTGCGCCGTGCGCTGGAAGACAAAGAGCGCGGCCTGGGCGCGCTGGAACTGACTGCCGACGACGATGCTCTCGAACTGATTGCCGGCTACTCCAGCGGTGACTGCCGCTCCGCCTACAACACGCTGGAAGTGGCCGCGCAACTGGCGCGTGAAAGCAAGCACATCGACAAAGCCCTGGCCGGCGAGGCCGTGCAGCAGCGCGTGCTGATGTACGACAAAACCGGCGAGGAGCACTACAACCTGATCTCCGCGCTGCACAAGAGCGTGCGCAACTCCGACCCCGATGCCGCGCTCTACTGGCTGGCGCGAATGTTTGCCGCCGGCGAGGACCCGCTCTACTTGGCTCGCCGCGTCGTCCGCATGGCCGTCGAAGACATCGGCCTGGCCGCTCCCGAAGCGCTCAACCTGACCCTCTCCGCCAAGGAGGCTATCGACTTTCTCGGCTCGCCGGAGGGCGATTTGGCGCTGGCCGAGGCGGTCGTCTATCTTTGCCTTGCGCCCAAGTCGAACTCGGTCTACACCGCCTACGGCGCCGTGCAGCGCGAGGTGGAAGAGACCCGCCAGGAGCCGGTTCCGCTGCATCTGCGCAACGCCCCCACCAAGCTGATGAAGGAACTGGACTACGGCAAGGGCTACCGCTACGCGCACAACGAAGAGGGCAAGGTCGCCGAGATGGATTGCCTGCCCGACTCGCTCAAGGGCCGCAGTTACTACAAGCCCACGCAGGAGGGCCGCGAAAAGCTGCTGGCGCAGAGGATGGATGAGATTCGGCGGATTCGCGCGGGCAAGCGCGGAGGGTAAATATCAGTTGAAGAATAACAGCCTGAATCAGATATCCAAATTAAGCAGTTATCCTATAGAATAAGTTTGTTTTTTGTACAATTACCATTTATCAGGAGGAAATATGCCCAACATCGATGAAGAACACCGTCTGTTCGTAAGGAGATGTATGCAGTTTCACCATATCTGGACGATCTATTCGGGAGGATGTCCCGCGCGTAGTTGAAAGTTTCCAACGGCGGTTGGGTTGATGATA